>NZ_CP075715.1:4268525-4513525 GCF_024584805.1 Streptomyces sp. FIT100
GGCGATGACCGGGAAGCGCTCCCGGACGACGGGTGCCGCGGCGACCTCGCTCATCCGGGCCAGGGAACCGATGCGCAGACCCCCCTCGGGGGTGGCCTCGATTCCGGTGAGGGGGAGATCGTTGATGTCGACCAGCCGGCGGGGGGTGAGGACGTTCTGCCGGAGCAGGTCCACCTCTGTGGTGCCGCCGGCGAGGAAGTCGCTGGTGGGGTCGGAGCTGACGGCGGCGATCGCGCTGGCCGTGTCAGGGGCGCGGGAGTAGGTGATGGGCCGCACGGCGGGCTCCCTGTGCTCGGTTCGGTGGCATTCGGTCGGGCGTGCTCTGCTCGGTCGGTGCTGTGCTCAGTCGGTGTGCTGTGCTCGCTCGTCCTCCGGACCGGAGGGACTGCCCAGGGACTAGTCGGCGCGGCCCGCACCGTCGGCGCGGCCCGCACCGTCGGCGCGGCCCGCACCGTCGGCGCGGCCCGCACCGTCGGCGCGGCCCGCACCGTCGGCGCGGCCCGCACCGTCGGCGCGGCCCGCACCGTCGGTGCGGTCGGTACCGTCGCGGACCGCGCGGATGGCGGCGCGGATGTGCGGGTAAGCGGCGCAGCGGCAGATGTTGCCGCTCATCCACTCCTTGATCTCGGCGTCGTCGCCCGCGTGCCCCTCCTTGAGGAGCGCCACGGCGGACATGATCTGGCCGGGCGTGCAGAAGCCGCACTGGAACGCGTCCTCGGCGATGAACGCCTGCTGCATGTCGTGGAGTTCGCTCTTCTCCGCGAGCCCCTCGATGGTGGTGATCTCACGGCCCTCGCAGGTCATCGCGAGGGTGAGGCAGGCCAGCACGCGGCGCCCGTCCACCCACACCGTGCAGGCGCCGCAGGTGCCCTGGTCGCAGCCCTTCTTCGCCCCGGTCATGGACAGGCACTCACGGAGGGCGTCGAGCAGGCTCACGCGTGGCTCGATCTCCGTCGTCAGCTCGGCGCCGTTGACCTTCAGGGTGACCTCGACCGGGCCTGGTCCTCGTTCATCGAGGGTGCGGCCACGTTCGGTGACGGCCGAGCGACGTGCAGGCATAGTTCCTCCTGGGCGCTTGTCCCCTCAATGCTCATACAGCGACAAATACGGTGCAACCGGATGCCCGGCGCGGCAACGGGGGCGCCTCGGGGCGGGGGAAGGCGGAACGCGTACGAAGGGCGGCGGGGTTGGCGGTCAGGAGGTCCGGTCCGGGGTGTGCCGCCCGGCCGTCCCGCCGCTTCTGTGACACTTGACCGCATGTCCATCCACGAAAACCTGCTCGGGGGACCGCCCCCCACCCATCTTCCCGACGAGCCCGAGCCGCGGGAGCTGCTCGCGTCCGGCACGGCCCCCGCCGAGGTCGCCGCGAAGTACCCCACCTCCTCGCTGGCCTGGGCCCAGCTCGCCGACGAGGCGTTCGAGGCCGGCCGCGTCGTGGAGTCGTACGCCTACGCCCGCACCGGCTACCACCGCGGCCTCGACGCGCTGCGCCGCAGCGGCTGGAAGGGCCACGGCCCGGTGCCCTGGGAGCACGAGCCGAACCGCGGCTTCCTGCGCGCCCTGCACGCCCTCGCCCGCGCCGCGCAGGCCATCGGCGAGCAGCACGAGTACGAGCGCTGCGCGACGTTCCTGCGGGACTCCTCCGAGACCGCCGCGCAGATCCTCGGCTGAGCGCGGCTCCCGGGCCGACCGGCCCTGCCCGGTGGCGGGCGCCTCTCGGGGCGCCCGCTCTGGCCGTTCCCGCGTGGCTCGTGTTTATGATGCCCGCAGGGGACCGGAGCTCCGATACCACCAACGGAAAGGGGCGGACCGCTACCCGGACACTTGTGTCAGGAGACAGCGATGTCGCAGTATCCCGATGCCTCCGGAGCGGGTTCGGTCACCCCGAACCTCGACTTCGCGGGCACTACCCCGTACGAGGACTACGTCCAGGCGGACGTCCTCACCCACCTCCAGCACCCCCTCTCCGACGACCCCGGCGAGATGGTCTTCCTGGTCACGACCCAGGTGATGGAGCTGTGGTTCACCGTCATCGTCCATGAGTGGGAGACCGCGTCCGGCGCGCTGCGCCGCGACGACCTGCCGGTCGCGATGGACGCGCTCAAGCGCTCGGTACGGGAGCTGGAGGCGCTGAACACCTCCTGGCGGCCCCTCGCACAGCTCACGCCCGTGCAGTTCAACTCCTACCGCAGTGCCCTCGGTGAGGGCTCCGGCTTCCAGTCGGCGATGTACCGGCGGATGGAGTTCCTGCTCGGCGAGAAGTCGGCGTCGATGCTCGTCCCGCACCGCGGGGCCCCGCGCGTCCACGCCGAACTGGAGAAGGCGCTCCAGCAGCCCAGCCTGTACGACGAGGCCCTGCGGCTGCTCGCGCGCCGCGGCCTGCCCGTCCCGCAGCAGGTCCTCGACCGCGACCTGTCCCAGCGGTACGAGCCGTCGCCCGAGGTCGAGCGGGTGTGGGCGAGCGTGTACGCCGACGACGACCAGCACGCCGAACTCGTCCGCCTCGGCGAGGCGTTGACCGACGTCGGCGAGCTCGTGTGGCGCTGGCGCAACGACCATCTCGTCGCCACCCGCCGCGCCATGGGCGCCAAGGCGGGCACCGGCGGCTCGGCGGGCGTCGCCTGGCTGGAGAAGCGCGCGGCCAAGAACGTGTTCCCCGAGCTGTGGACGGCGCGCAGCCATGTCTGAGACGCGACTCACCGAGCGGGCCGCGGAGCTGGACGCGGCGGACGAACTGGCCAAGCGGCGCGAGCTGTTCGCTCTTGAGGACGGCACCGTCTACCTGGACGGGAACTCGCTCGGCGCGCTGCCGCGCCACGTCCAGGACCGGATGGCCGACGTCATCGGCAGGCAGTGGGGCGAACTGCGCATCCGCTCCTGGGACGAGAGCGGCTGGTGGACGGCGCCCGAGCGGATCGGCGAGCGGATCGCCCCGCTCGTCGGCGCCGCGCCGGGCCAGATCGTCGTCGGCGACTCCACCAGCGTGAACGTCTTCAAGGCCGTGGTCGCGGCGGTGCGGATGGCGCCGGAGGACCGGGACGAGATCCTCGTCGACGCCACGACCTTCCCCACCGACGGGTACATCGCCGAGTCGGCCGCCCGGCTGACCGGCCACCGGACGGTCGTCGTCGACCCCGCCGACGTACCGGACGCGGTGGGCCCGCGTACGGCCGCCGCGCTCGTCAACCACGTCGACTACCGCACCGGCCGCCTCCACGACCTGCCCGGGATCACGGCCGCGCTGCACGCGCGGGGCGCGCTCGCCGTCTGGGACCTGTGCCACAGCGCGGGCGCGCTGCCCGTCGGCCTCGACGAGCACGGGGTGGACCTCGCGGTCGGCTGCACCTACAAGTACCTCAACGGCGGGCCCGGTTCGCCCGCGTACCTGTACGTCGCCGAGCGCCACCAGGGCCGCTTCGACTCACCGCTGCCCGGCTGGAACTCGCACGCCGACCCGTTCGGGATGACCCCCGGCTACACACCGGCCGAGGGCTCGGTACGCGGCCGGGTCGGCACGCCCGACATCCTCTCGATGCTGGCGCTGGAGGCGGCGCTCGACGTGTGGGACGGGGTCGCCGTGGAGGCGGTACGGGCCAAGTCGCTCGCCCTCACCGACTTCTTCCTGGAGTGCGTGGAGGCGTATGTGCCGCGGGGGAGGCTCACCTCGCTCACCCCGGCCGCGCACGCCGAGCGGGGCAGCCAGATCGCACTGGCCTGCCCGCACGCGCCGGCCGTCATGGAGGCCCTGATCGCACGCGGTGTCGTCGGCGATCTGCGCCGTCCTGACGTGCTGCGATTCGGCTTCACTCCGCTGTACGTCGGGTTCGCGGACACCGAGCGCGCGGCCAGGGTCCTGGCCGAGGTCCTGGGCGGGACGCGCGGCTGATCGCGGGGGCCGGGTACGGGCCCTGGCCGGCCGGTCAGCCCGGCCTCGCGGGGCCTGGTACCGTCCCCGCTGGTCAGGCCAATTCGGCCCCCGCACCGAAAGGTTGGAGCAGCATGCCGGACCCCGCCGCCGCTCGCGACGCCGCCGAAGAGGCCTCCGCCCTGTCGCATCCGGCCGTCGCCCCGGATGCCACCGCCGCGTACGGCGAACACCCCGACCAGGTCGTCGACTTCTACGCGCCGCGCGACGCCCGGGACCCGGCGCCGCTCGTCGTGGTGCTGCACGGCGGGGCGTGGCGGGGGCCGTACGACCGGCAGCACATCACCCCGTTCGCGGACTTCCTGGCGCGGCACGGTTTCGCGGTGGCGAACGTGGAGTACCGAAGGGGCGGTTCGCTGCCCCAGCAGCGGGACGACGAAGGGGCCGCGGGCCCGGTGGCCGGGCGCTGGCCGGAGACGCTCGACGACGTGGCGGCGGCGATGGACGCGCTGCCCGGCCTGGCCCGCACCGCACTGCCCCAGGCGGACCCGCGGCGCACCGTCCTCACCGGACACTCCGCGGGCGGCCATCTCGCGCTGTGGGCGGCGGCGCGCCATGTGCTGCCCGCCGGTGCGCCGTGGCGGCTCGCGTCACCGCCGCTGCTGCGCGGGGTCGTCGCGCTCGCCCCGATCGCCGATCTCGTACGGGCGGCGGAGCTGTCCGTGTGCGGCGGCGCGGTGCACCAGTTCCTCGGCGGCAAGGAGCGGTTCGAGGAGCGTGCGCCGTACGCGGACCCGGCGGCACTGCTGCCCACCGGGATCGCGACCGCCGTCGTCCAGGGCCGCGAGGACACCGTGGTGCCGCAGGCCGTCGCCGAGGCGTACGTCGACGCGGCGGCGAAGGCGGGCGAGACGGTCGGCTTCACGCTGCTGGAGGGCGTCGGCCACTTCCCGCTGATCGATCCGGCGGCGGACGCGTGCGCGGTGGTGGCGGAGGAGATCGCCCAGCTCGCCTGGTGAACGGCCCGCCAGGGCTCGTTGCGTTCGCCGGGTGGGCGGCGCGTAGTACCTGGGACGGACGCCGAGGGATCCTCATCACAGGTGACGCCCGTGTGCCTCCGCACCCGTACCTTGGCAGACGTGACCGACACGCAGACCACGCAGCGCATACCGCGCTCCCCGCGCGCCGAGGCCGAGAGCCGCAGCCCCGAGTTCCGCCTGGCGATGGGCGCGCTCGGCGGTCTGCGGCAGGACCTGTTCCATGATCCGTTCGCCTACCGGCTGCTGCCGCCGATGCGGACGGACGGCCCGGTCGTGCGCCGGATGCCGGGCCGGATACGCGGTGGTCTGGCCTGGACCCCGCACGCCTTCGTCGGCTTCCTGGCGTTCATCACCCTGGTCACCGGACTGTCGGCGGGCCACAGCATGTCGAGCGGCGTCGTGGTCCTGTTCACCGCCGCGGTCCCGGCCGCGGCCGTGCTGCTCACGCTGGTGCGGCCGGTCGGCGCGTTCTGGCTGTCGCTGACGTCCACCCCCGTCCTCGCGTTCCTCATCGGCGACCACTGGAGCGGCTGGCCCTGGCCGCCCGGCCCGTTCGCCGCCCATCTCGCCGTGCTGACCGTGGTCGCGCTGCGCACCCGGCCCCGTACGGCCGCCTGGATGTGGCTGCTGACCGCCACCTACGGAGCGTTCGCCGAAGGGATCGCGGGGTACGGCTACGGCGGGAACAGCTGGCCGATGGTCTTCGTCTCGGCGCTCCTGCTGCTCGGCACGACCGTCCTGAACGTGCGCCGTGCGGCCCGCGAGGAGGTGGCCGTCCAGCAGAGCGTCACCGCCGTCGAGCGGGACCGGCGCACCCTGCTGGAGGAGCGCACCACCATCGCCCGCGAGCTGCACGATGTCGTCGCCCACCACATGTCGGTGGTCGCCATCCAGGCGGAGGCGGCGCCGTACCGGGTCGAGAACCCGCCGCCCGAGCTGGTGCAGGCGTTCGCGACGATCCGCGAGAACGCGGTGGCCTCGCTCACCGAGCTGCGCCGCGTCCTCGGGGTCGTACGGGCGGAGGACCACGAGGCCCCGGACGCCCCGCAGCCGACCCTCGCCGACCTCGACGGGCTGATAGCCAACGTGCGCGACGCGGGCCTGACCGTGGAGACCGCGGTCACCGGCGCGGTGCGCGAACTGCCCCAGGGCGTCGAGCTGTCGGCGTACCGGATCATCCAGGAGGCGCTGAGCAACGCCCTGCGCCACGCGCCCGGCGCGCCGGCGAAGGTCGAGGTGGCGTACGTGCTCGGCGGCCTGGGCCTCAGGATCGTCAACGGACCGGCGCGAGGGCTCGTGAAGCCCTCGCCGGGGGCCGGGCACGGCATCACCGGCATGCGCGAGCGGGTGGCGATGCTGAACGGCGAGATGACGGCGGCGGAGACGGAGGACGGCGGCTACGAGGTCGCCGCGTTCCTCCCCGTGGCGAAGGACGAGAGCGCATGACCATCCGGGTCCTGATCGTCGACGACCAGGCCATGGTCCGCGAGGGCTTCTCCGTGCTGCTGAACGCGATGCCGGACATCGAGGTGATCGGCGAGGCGGTCAACGGCCGGGAGGCGGTCGCCCAGGTCACCGCCCTGCGCCCGGACGTGGTCCTGATGGACATCCGGATGCCGGAGATGAACGGCATCGAGGCGACCCGTGAGATCGTCGCGGCCGACGCCGACGCCAAGGTGCTGGTCCTGACCACCTTCGACCTCGACGAGTACGTGTACCAGGCGCTGCGCGCGGGTGCGTCGGGCTTCCTGCTGAAGGACGCGTCGGCGCGGCAGCTCGCGGACGGCGTGCATGTCGTGGCGGCGGGCGAGGCGCTCCTCGCGCCGACGGTCACACGCCGGCTGATCACCGAGTTCTCGCGGATCCCGGCCGCGTCGCCGCGGCCCCCGGCGATGGCCCGGATCGGCGAGCTGACGGAGCGCGAGACGGAGGTGCTGGTGCTGATCGCACAGGGCCTGTCGAACGCGGAGATCGCCGCGCACCTCGTCGTCGCCGAGTCCACGATCAAGACCCACGTCAGCCGGATCCTGGTGAAGCTGGGGCTGCGCGACCGGACGCAGGCGGCGGTGTTCGCGTACGAGGCGAGGCTGGTCACGCCCGGGTAGGGCGACGAGGCCCTGTCGTCTGGATGAGGCCGGATCAGGCCGGATCAGGGCGGATCAGGGCGCGTGCCAGGGCACGCGAGCCGCTGCGGCCCCGGCAAGATCCGAACGGCAGGGCCTAGCATCCGCGTATGGACGCTGCTCCGTTCGCCCCCTGGTCGCCCGCGTTCGTCGCCGACCCGTACCCCGCCTACGCGGAGCTGCGCGCTCGCGGCCGGGTGCACTGGTCCGAGCCGACCCGGCAGTGGCTCGTGCCGCACCACGCCGATGTGTCGGCGCTGCTGCGGGACCGGCGGCTGGGGCGTACGTACCGCCACCGGTTCACGCACGAGGAGTTCGGGCGGACCCCGCCGCCGGCCGCGCACGAGCCGTTCCACACGCTCAACGACCACGGTCTGCTGGACCTCGAAGCCCCCGACCACACCCGGATCCGGCGGCTGGTGGCGAAGGCGTTCACACCCCGGACGGTGCAGGCCCTGGAACCGGCCGTGCGGCGGCTGGCCGCCGGGCTCGTGGGGGAGCTGGTGAAGGCGGGCGGCGGCGATCTGCTCGCCGACGTCGCCGAGCCGCTGCCGGTCGCGGTGATCGCGGAGATGCTGGGGATACCGCAGGCGGACCGGGGCCTGCTGCGGCCCTGGTCGGCGGCGATCTGCGGGATGTACGAGCTGAACCCGACGCAGGAGACGGCGGCGCGGGCGGTGCGGGCGTCCGTCGAGTTCTCCGCGTATCTGCGGGAGTTGATCGCGCGGCGGCGCAAGGAACCGGGGGAGGAGCTGATCTCGGCACTGATCGCGGCGCAGGACGAGGACGGCGGCCGGCTCAGCGAGCAGGAGATGGTCTCCACGTGCGTGCTGCTGCTGAACGCGGGGCACGAGGCGACGGTCAACACGACGGCGAACGGCTGGTGGACGCTGTTCCGGCACCCGGAGCAACTGGCGGCCCTGCGGGCCGATCCGGGGCGACTGCCCACGGCGGTGGAGGAGCTGATGCGGTACGACACCCCGCTCCAGCTCTTCGAGCGCTGGGTCCTCGACGACATCGAGCTCGACGGCACCGTGATCCCGCGCGGTGGTGAGGTCGCGCTCCTCTTCGGCTCGGCGAACCGGGATCCCGCGCGCTTCGAGCGCCCTGACGCGCTGGACCTGGCCCGCGCCGACAACCCGCACATCAGCTTCGGCGCGGGCATCCACTACTGCCTGGGCGCGCCGCTGGCCCGTATCGAACTGGCGGCGTCGTTCGGGCAACTGCTGCGGCAGGCGCCGACGATGAGGGTGGTGGAGGAGCCCGAGTGGGGGGCGGGGTTCGTGATCAGGGGGCTGCGGGGGCTCCGCGTGGAGCTGTGACCTCTTCCCCGGCCCGCCCGCCGTGCGGGGGAGCGGGCCGGGGAGAGAGCGGCGGGACCCGGTCAGGTGCTGAGATCCCGGCGGCGGAAGCCCGCCAGGCCCGCCGCCACCAGGGCCACCGCGATCGCGGTGAGGAGCAGCACCGGGGTCCAGTCCATCTCCGTTCCCGGCAGCTTCGGCAGATGGCCGAAGGGCGAGAGGTTCAGCACGGACTGCGGCAGGTTCAGCGCCGGACCGATCCAGCCGAGCGCCAGGCACAGCCCCGCCACTCCCCACGCCGCCGTCGTCGCCTGCGGGAAGGCGCCGTACAGCAGCAGCGTCAGGCCCGCCAGCGTCCACACCGCGGGGACCTGGACCAGCGCGGCGCCCAGGAGCGGACCCAGCTCCCCGCTGTGGCCGATCGCCAGGCCGGCCCCGCTGAGCAGCAGGATCAGCGCGGCGCCGCCGAAGGCGACGACCAGGTGGCCCGCGGCCCACGGGATGCGGCCGACCGCGTTCGCCAGCACCGGCTCGGCCCGCTGGGACGTCTCCTCGCCGTGCATGCGCAGCACCGACCCGACCGCGTACAGCGCGGCGACCATCCCGAACATGCCGGTCATCGCCGCGAGGAAGGCGTCGGTGAGCGCCGCCTGCCCGCCCATCCGCTCGAAGATCTCCTTGGCCTGCTCGTTGTCGCCGACCAGGTCGGCCGCGCCGCTCGCCATGCCGCCGAAGACGATCCCGGTGAGCAGGAAGCCCGCCGCCCAGCCGAGGAGGGTGGCGCGCTGCAACCGCCAGGCGAGCCCGCCGGCCGTCGCGATCCGGCCCTCGGCCGGTCCGGGGCGGGTGGGCAGGAAGCTCATGCCGACGTCGCGCCGCCCGGCCAGGGTGTACGCGACGACGCACTGCACGGCCACCGCCGCGGTGATCAGCAGGAGCACCCACCAGCGCTCGCCGGCGAAGGCCCGTACGTTCTCCGCCCAGCCGATCGGTGACAGCCAGGTCAGCACCGAGGAACCGTCGGCCGTGCCCGCGTCACCGGCCGCCCGCAGGACGAACGCCAGCCCCAGCACCCCGGACGTCAGTCCCTTGGCGAGCCGGGCGCTCTCGCTCAGCTGGGCGACGATCGCGGCCATCGTGGCGAACAGCACGCCGGTCCCGCCGATCGCGAGGCCGAGGGCGAGCGCACCGCCCGCGCCCTGCCCGGACAGGCCCGCGGTGATCAGCAGCGCCACCGCGGCGTTGGCGATCACCGCGGTCAGCAGGGCCGCGGTCAGCGGCGCCCGCCGTCCCACCATCGCCGAGGACAGCAGCTCCTGACGGCCCGTCTCCTCTTCCTCGCGCGTGTGGCGCACGACGATGATCAGGCTCATCACCGCGGCGAGCACCGCCGCGAAGGTGCCGAACCGCCACGCGACCAGACCGCCCACGCTGTGGTCGAACACCGGCCCGTACATGCTGCGCAGCGAGCTGTTGCCGGCCATCGACACGGCCAGCTGGGCCCGCTCGGCCTCGGTGTCGTACAGCGTCTCCAGCGAACCGACGCCGCTGACGACCATCAGGGTGAGCACCACGACCCAGACGGGAAGCATGACCCGGTCGCGCCGCAGGGCGAGCCTGAGCAGTGCGCCCGTCCCGGCCAGCGGCCGGGAGCCGCCGCCCCGGACGGCGAAGGTGCCGGTCTCGGCGACGGCGGTCATCGTGCCACCGTCCCTGCCGTCTGCTCCGCGTGCAGGTCGTCCTGGTAGTGGCGGAGGAACAGCTCCTCGAGCGTCGGCGGGGTGCTGGTCAGCGACCGTACTCCCGACTCGGTGAGCGACCGCAGCACCGCGTCCAGCTTGTCCGTCTCGACCTGGAACCGCACCCGCTTGCCCTGGACGTCCAGGTCGTACACGCCGGGCAGGTGCGAGAGCCCGTTGGGCGCGCCCGCGAGCTCCGCGGTGACGCTCGTACGGGTCAGGTGGCGCAGGTCGGCGAGGGTGCCGGTCTCCACGGTGACGCCCTTGCGGATGATGCTGACGCGGTCGCAGAGCGCCTCGACCTCGCTCAGCACATGGCTGGAGAGCAGGACGGTCCGGCCGCGGTCGCGCTCCTCGGCGACGCAGCTCTGGAAGACCTCCTCCATCAGCGGGTCGAGGCCGCTGGTCGGCTCGTCGAGGATGAGCACGTCGACGTCGGAGGCGAAGGCGGCGACGAGGGCGACCTTCTGCCGGTTGCCCTTGGAGTACGTACGCCCCTTCTTGGTGGGGTCGAGTTCGAACCGCTCGACCAGCCGGTCGCGGCGCGCCTTGTCGAGTCCGCCGCGCAGCCGTCCGTAGAGGTCGATGACCTCGCCGCCGGAGAGGTTGCGCCAGAGCGTCACGTCTCCGGGGACGTACGCGACCCGCCGGTGCAGCTCGACGGCGTCCTTCCAGGGGTCCTTGCCGAGCAGCTGGGCGGCGCCCGAGTCGGCGCGCAGCAGGCCCAGGAGGACCCGGATGGTGGTGGACTTCCCGGCGCCGTTGGGCCCGAGGAAGCCGTGGACCTCGCCGGTCTCGACGCTGAGGTCGAGACCGTCCAGTGCGTGCGTCCGCCCGAACGACTTGTGCAGTCCGGAGACGGTGATGGCCTTCGTCATGGTTCAGAACGTACGGTGGTTTCACAAATTTGTGAAGTTAAGAAAGCGTATAAACTTGACGTGGGGCCGTGAGCAGGGGAGATGATCCGGTGGTGACTGAGCAGACCGAGCGGAAGCCGGATGAAGGGGCGGTGTCCGACTTCGTCGAGCGCTTCGCCGCGCAGTTCGTCGAGGCGGGTGTGCCCCGGATGCCGTCCCGCGTCTTCGCCGCCCTGATCGCCTCCGAAACCGGAGTGATGACCTCCGCGGAGTTGGGCGAGCAGCTCAAGGTCAGCCCGGCCGCCGTCTCCGGCGCGGTCCGCTATCTCGCCCAGGTCACCATGGTCTCCCGGGAACGCGAACCGGGCTCCCGGCGCGAGCGCTACCGCGTGGCCAGCAACCAGTGGTACGAAGCCATCGCCAACCGGGACCAGCTCCTGCGGGCCTGGGAGGACACCTTCCGCGACGGGATCGCCAAGCTCGGGCCCGACACGGGGGCCGGACGCAGACTGGCGGAGACGCTCGCGTTCTTCGAGTTCCTGGAGGCCGAGTTGGCCGGGATGATGGAGCGTTGGCGCACGGTGCGCGCCGAGAAGTTCGGCGAGAGCGGCTGACGCGTCGGGGCCGCACCGCTCGTGCGGCACGGCCCCGGACCCGGCCCTGTCACGGACCCGGCCTTGTCACGGCCCTGGCTTTGTCACTGCCCCAGCCCTGTCACTGCCCCGGCTTTGTCACGGCCTCGGCCCTGTCACGGCGTCGCCAGCGCCTCCGTGGGGGAGAGGCGCGCGGCGCGGATCGCCGGATAGAGCCCGGCCAGCGCGCCGATGGCGATGGTGGCGCCGACCCCGCCGAGCACCGCCCACGGCGGTACGACGGCGGGCCACCCCTGGTAGACGGCGTAGCCCGCGGTGACCGCGGTGCCCAGGAGCGCGCCCCCGGCCCCGCCCAGCGCGGAGAGCAGCAGCGACTCCGCGAGGAACTGGGTGCGGATCTGGCCCCTGGTGGCGCCGAGCGAGCGGCGCAGGCCGATCTCGGCGCGGCGCTCAAGCACCGAGATGACCATGGTGTTGGCCACCCCCACCCCGCCGACCAGCAGTGCCACCGCCCCCAGGCCGAGCAGCAGTCCGGTGAACGCCTCACCAGCGGCCTGCTGGGCGGCGAGCGCGTCGGACGGGCGGGAGACGTCGACCTCGTTGGGCGCCTCCGGGCTCGCCGTCGCGCCGAGCACCGAGCGGACCGACTCCACCCGGGACTCGTCCGAGCGCGTGTAGACGGTGGCCGGGTGGCCGTCGAAGCCCAGCACCGACTCCGCGGCGGGCCAGCCGGTCAGGGCCGCGCTGTCCAGCTCGGGCGCGAGCGGCGCCGGATCGAGGATGCCGACGACGGTGAACCACTCGCCGCCGACGAGGACCCGGACCTCCGATCCGGCCCTGGTCACTCCGAGCCGCTCGGCCGCCTCCGCACCCAGCACCACCGCCGGATACCTGCCGGTGGCACCGTTGAGCCAGGTGCCGCTGCGGACCGTGGCCCCGACCGTGTCCAGCAGGTCGGTGCGTACGGCGTAGGCGGCGATGCCGCCGGTCTGCGACGCGGGGATCCGGTCGGTGCGGTAGACCTTCGCCCCGCTGATCCGCCCGATCGCCGACACCGAGTCCACCGGACCGATCCGCTCGATCATCGCCTCGGCCGTCATCGGCAGCCTCGCCTCCTCGCCCAGCAGCGTCTGGCCGGGCGCGACGGTGAGCAGATTGGTGCCCAACGCCGCGAGCGTCCGGTCCAGTTCGGCACGGGAGGAGGACGAGATGCCGACGACCGCGACCATCGCCGCGATGCCGATGGCGATGCCGAGCGCGGACAGGAACGCCCGCATCGGCCGGGTGCGCAGCCCGACGCCGCCCACCCGCACGACGTCGCGCGGCCGCATCCGGGCCGGCTGAAGGACGCCCGCCATCACACCACCCCCAGTACGGCGGGGCGCCGGAACGTGTCGGCGACCACCCGGCCGTCCCGCATCCGCACCTGCCGGGGCAGGCTCGCGGCGATCTCCCGGTCGTGCGTGATGATCACGACCGTGGTGCCCGCGGCGTGCAGCTCGCGCAGCAGCGCCATCACCCCGGCGCCGGAGACGGAGTCCAGGGCGCCGGTCGGCTCGTCGGCGAGGAGCAGCGGGGGCTCCCCGGCCACGGCCCTCGCGATGGCGACCCGCTGCTTCTCGCCGCCGGACAGCTCGTGCGGCTCGTGGTCCATGCGGTGGGCGAGACCGACCCGTTCCAGTGCGGCGGCCGCGCGCCGGCGGCGTTCGCCCGGCAGCAGTCCGCAGTAGAGGAGCCCGTCGGCCACGTTGTCCAGCGCCGTGGTGCCGGAGGCGAGGTGGAAGTGCTGGAAGACGAAGCCGATCGTGCGCGCCCGCAGCGCGGAGAGCCGGTTGTCCTTGAGGGCTCCCACGTCGTGGCCGTCGATGCGCACGGTCCCGGACGAGGGCCGGTCGAGGGTGCCGATGATGTTCAGCATCGTCGACTTGCCCGAGCCGGACGGGCCGACGATGGCGGCCAGTTCACCGCGGCGGATCTCCAGCGAGACACCGTCGAGGGCGGCGACTGCGCCGGGGTAGACCTTGGTCGCATCCGTCAGGGAGATCATCGCGGCATCCCCACGGTCATGCCCTCGGCGATCCCGTCCCCGGAGATCTCGACGCGGCCGTCGGCGAAGAGGCCGGTGTCGACGGGGACGTAGCGCGTGGTCGTGCCCTCGACGGCCTCCACGCCGTAACCGCCCTCCTGGAGTGCGACGAGCGCGGCGACGGGGACGGTGAGTACGTCCTTGTGCTCCTCGGCCGTGAAGGTGACGTCGACGGAGGCGAGGGCGAAGGCGGCCGCCGCCTTCTGGTTCTTCCCGGCGCCCAGTTCGACGATGGTCTCGATCCTCGTCTCCGGCTCGGTGTCCTGGCCGCCCTCGCCCGGCTCGATCACGGTGGACACCTCGGCGATCGTGCCCTTGGCACTCGTACCGTCCGGGAAGGCGATGGCGACCTCGGCGCCCTTCTTCGCCAGCCGCTGGTCGGCGACGTCGAGTTCGGCGGTGACGACCTGGTCGGTGCCGGTGTACGAGAGCACCTTGCCGCCCGGTCCGGCCGCATCCCCTTCCGCGGCGGCCAGGCTGTCGACCCGTACCGCGGCGGGCGCGAACACCACCCGGCCGAACTCGACGGCGCCGGTCTCGGGCAGGCCCTGGTCCTCCTGCCACGCCTTGACCGCGTCGGCGGTGGCGTCGGTGAACTCCTCGTCGACGGTGAAGCCGGTGTGGCCGAGGGCGGCCAGGTTGCGCTCCAGTTGCTCGACGTCGGGCCCTTCCGTGATGCCGGCCTTCATCGCGCGGTACGCGGGCACCGGGCCGTACATCAGCGTGACGGGCTTGTCGTCGACCTTGAAGAGCGGCTTGCCCCGGCTGATCGTGTCCCCGCTCGCGGGCAGTTGGGTCAGCGTGCCGGGCAGGCGGGAGCCCAGGCCGGTGGCCGGGCCGTAGCCGAGCTCGCCGTCGGCACTCTGGGTGTCCTTGAGGGTCCGACGGGTGACCTCGGCGGTGCTCGGCGGCAGCGCGGCCGCCGGGTCCGTACCGCCGTCCCGGCCGTCGAGGTCGATGCCGATGCCCAGCGTGGCGGCGGTGGCCGCGCCGGCGGCGGCGAGGACGAGGAGGGCGACGGCGATCTTCCTGCCCCGGCCCTTGCGGCGGCGGGGGCGGAACCGGGCCGAGGCGGCATCGCTTTTCGCGGACCGGCCGTCGGAGGTGAGGCTCTCGGCGGCGCTGCCCTCGGTGGAGCTGCTCTCGGCGGTGTGTTCCTCGGCAGAGCTGCCCTCGGCGGAGTCGCTCTCGGCGGTGTGTCCCTCGGCGGAATCGCCCTCGGTGGAGTGGCCGTCGGCGGGGTGGCCGTCGACGGTCGGTGCGCTCGTCACTGGGCGCCGCCCTTGCCCTCGCCCCGGAGGATCTTCTCGCACTCCTTCTGCGCCTTCGGGAAGTCCGGGTCCTCACCGATCTTCTTGTCGATCCTGATCCCGCCCTGGCCGGGCTCGGGGTCGGGCAGGTCGACGCCGTTCCCGCGCATGCACTCGGCGAACTCCTGGGCCTTCTTCTCCATTTCCGGGCCGGGCCGCTTGCCCTCGCCCATCGGGGAGTACTGCTTGCAGGCATCCTGCGCCGCCTGCATGTCCGCCTGGCTGAGGCCCTCCTGCTTCCTCATCATGATCTTGCCGTCGACCGGGTCCTCCATGCCGATGCCGTGTTCGCGCATGCACTGCGCGAACTTGAGCCCCTTCTCCTCCTGGCTGAGGCCCGAGGCGGCGCTGCTGCCGCCGGCCGGCTTCTTCGCCCCGCCGGCCGATGCCACCTCGCTGCCGCCTTCGTTCGAGCCGCAGCCCGTCAGGGCAAGGGTGAGCGCCACGGGTATCGCCGCGAACGCCCCGAGGGTCCGCCGCCTTTTCGCCGGACTCTTCATCGCCGTCTCCTTCCACCGGCCGGACCTGCTCCGGCCGCCCGGGCAGCGATGCAACGCGGCGGGGCGTTTCGGCACCGTTTCCACCGGAGCTAACAGGGAGCAAACACCGCGTCGGCCACGATGTGCCGGGCGCGAACCGGGAGAGGACGGACGGACAGGTGCGGGTGCTGGTGGTGGAGGACGAGCCGATGCTCGCCGACGCGATAGCGGAGTGGCTGCGTGACGACGCGCACGCCGTCGACGTCGCGCTCGACGGCGGGGCGGCGCTGGAGCGGATCACGGTCAACGACTACGACGTGGTCGTGCTCGACCGGGACCTGCCCGTCGTGCACGGCGACGACGTCTGCCGCGAACTGGTCGGCTCCGAGTCGGCCGCGCGGGTGCTGATGCTCACCGCGGCGGCCGAGATCAGCGACCGCGTCACCGGCCTCTCGCTGGGCGCCGACGACTATCTGCCCAAGCCGTTCGCCTTCCCCGAGCTGGCGGCCCGCGTGCAGGCGCTGGGCCGTCGGGCCCGCCCGGCCGCCCCGCCCGTGCTGCGCCGGGCCGGCATCACCCTCGACCCGGCGCGCCGCGAGGTCTTCCGGGACGGGCGGTACGTCCCGCTGTCCCGCAAGGAGTTCGCCGTGCTCGACGAACTGCTGCGCGCCGACGGGGCCGTGGTCTCCGCCGAGCGCCTGCTGGAGAAGGCATGGGACGAGCACACCGACCCGTTCACCGGGGTGGTGCGGCTCACCATCCTCAAGCTGCGCCGCAAGCTCGACGATCCGCCGGTCGTCGAGACCGTGACGGGAGCGGGGTACCGGATCCCGTGAGCGCTCTGCACCCCCGCCGCCCGTGCCTGCCGCGCCGCCCGTGCCTGCCGCGCCGCCCGCGCCCGCCTCGCCTCCCGCGCCTGCCCCGCCGCCCGCGCCGTCTGCACTTCCCGCGCTTTCTGCGCTTCCCGTGCCGCTCACGACGCTTCACGCTGCGGGCCCGGCTCACCCTCATCTACGGCGGCCTGTTCCTCGTCGCGGGCGTCGTCCTCCTCGGCGTCACCTACGCGCTCTTCACCCATCAGCTGTCGCAGTCCGGACACAAGTTCCTCGCCAGGACGGAGCTGCCCGGCACCCGGACCCAACCCCCGGGTACCGGGACCGACGCACCCGCGGGCCTCGGGAAGCAGAAGGACATCGTCGTCTTCACCCGGAGCGGCGATGTCTTCAGGGGCGCCGAAGCCGTGGCGCGCATGGAGCAGGAGCAGGCGGCGCTGCGCGAGGCGGCGACCACCTCGCTCCTCGCCCAGGGCGGCATCGCGCTGTTGATCGTCGGAGGCGCCGCGGCCGGCTTCGGCTGGCTCGTCGCGGGCCGGGTCCTCGCCCCGCTGCACCGGGTCACCGACACGGCCCGGCGGATAGCCGACGCCCGCGTCGCCGACCGCGGCCTGCACGAGCGCATCGCCCTGCGCGGCCCGGTCGACGAGGTCAAGGATCTCGCCGACACCTTCGACACCATGGTCGAACGGCTCGACCGGTCCTTCGACGGCCAGCGCCGCTTCGTCGCCAACGCCTCGCACGAGCTGCGCACCCCGCTCACCCTCGGCCGCGCCCTGGTCGAGGTGGCCATGCACCGCAGGACGGCGTCCCCGGACGTCAAACAGCTCGGCGAGAACCTGCTGGGGATCAACTCCCGCCACGAGCGGCTCATCAACGGCCTGTTGCTGCTCGCCGACTCCGAGAACGAGCTCACCGACCGCCGCCCGGTCGACCTCGCCGATGTGGTCGAGCATGTCGTCGCCCAGACCGCACCGGAGGCGAAGAAGTCCGGGATCGCCGTCCACGACACCGCCGGCGAGGCGCCCACCACGGGTGACGCGCTGCTCCTGGAGCGGCTGGTGCACAACCTCGTCGAGAACGGCATCCGCCACAACACCGGGGACGGTGGCTGGGTACGGATCACCAGCCGCACCCGGGACGGCGACCTCGTCGAGATCGAGGTGAGCAACACCGGCCCGGTGGTGGCGCCCTACGACATCCCGGCCCTCTTCGAGCCGTTCCGCCGCCTCGGCGCCGACCGCCTGGTCACCGCCAAGGGCGCGGGGCTCGGCCTCTCCATCGTCCGCTCGGTCACCCGCGCCCACGCCGGGGAGGTCACCGCCCGCCCCCGCGAGGGCGGCGGCCTGGTGGTGACGGTCAGCCTGCCGCTCAGCACCCGGGACCACGTCCTCGTCCCGGACTGACACGGGCGGCGGGTGGGAGCCGCGGCACTGAGCAACAGAGCCCGTGCGTCGACAGGTCTACCCGGATCGGCTTCAGCCGCCGTTTCCGTTCCGCACACTCCTCGGGCCCAACTCATGGTAGATGCGGAGGCTACGCCCTTATTGGGTGCATCGTTACGTTTTCGTCATCGCGCGGTACGCAACCGTGGTGCATGCCACTGAAGCGATTTCGGATCCCGATTCTCCTGGAGAAAGTCGTCCCTCTTGCTGGGTCTACGTTTTGAGGTGGTGCTTGACCTGCACTGATTCATTGAAGGGGAAGTTGTGGAAGCAGAACGCATGGTGGTGTCTCCTGCGGCAAGGGGGCAGCTGTGGCCACGTGGCAGAGGGCTGCGACGCATATCGGCCGGACTCGTCCTGGCTGTCTCGCTGTCGCTTCTCGCCGATGCGGAAGGCGCGTTGGCCGTCACCAGCACGAGGGCACCTGAGGCGGGGAAGGAAACCGAGTCGGCGTCGGCGGCCGACATTCCCTCGGCCAGGGTCGCGGCCCGCCTGTCCGGCAATCGCGTGGAGGCGCTGTCCGAGCGCACGGAGACCTCTACGACGTGGGCGAACAAGGACGGTTCGCTCACCACCGAACTCTCCTCCGGTCCCGTCCGGTTCGAGCGTGACGGCAAGTGGACCGACATCGATGTCGAACTACGCGAGGCGGCCGGCGAGGTCGAGGCCAAGGCCCACCCGGGTCGGCTCAGGCTCGCCGGCAGGGGCGGCGCCGTCCCGAAGTCCCTGGCCGCGGCGGGCAAGGCGGCCGCCCGCGATCTGGTCACTCTCGGGGAGGGGGATGAACAGATCACCCTGCAGTGGAAGGGCGGCCTGCCCGCACCGAAGCTGGACGGCACCCGGGCGACCTACGAGAACGCCGTGCCCGGCGCCGATGTGATCGTGGAGGCGACTCGCACCGGCTTCGAGCAGTACGTCGAGATCAAGGAGAAGCCCGCCGCTCCCGGCTACTCCTACACTCTGCCGCTCAAGGCCAAGGGGCTGAAGGCCGAGCAGCAGAGCGACGGCAGCGTCCTGTTCACCGACAGGAAGAACAACAAGCGGGCCGTGATGCCCGCGCCGGTCATGTGGGACTCCACCGTCGACAAGAGGTCCGGGGAGCACACACGGCGCGTCCCGGTAGCGATGAAGGTGGAGCAGAAGGGCTCCGCAGTCAGCCTTGTCGTCACCCCGGACGCCGATTTCCTCGCCGACGAGGACACGAAGTACCCGGTGACGGTCGACCCCTCGACCTCGTCGCTGAGCAACGTCTTCGACACCTACGTTCAGCAGGGCGAAACCCGCGACTGGTCGACGGACACCGAGTTGGACCTCGGCAACCCGGGTACCAAGAACAGCGACGGCACCGCGCGCACCGCCCGTTCCTTCATCACGTGGAACACCGCACCGATCCAGGACGCGCTGGTACAGGGCGCCAAGCTGTCGCTGTGGAACTTCCATTCAGGCAACAACGAAGACTGCAAGGCCTACCCGTGGGAGGTGTGGTCCACGGCGGCCGCGTCGACGTCCTCGCGCTGGGCCGCCCAGCCGGCGTGGACGGCGAAGAAGGCGACCTCTTCCGAGACCAAGGGCAACCCGTCCTGCACCTCGGCGCCTGACGGCTGGATCAACGCCGACGTCACCGCCCTGGTCCAGGAGTGGGCCTCTGCCAAGGCAACACGCGGCCACATGGGGCTTCGCGCCTCCAGCGAGAGCGCCGTCCCCCAGTGGAAGCGCGTCAACTCCGCCAACGCGGCGTCGAACCCGCCGAAGCTGGTGGTCAACTACAACTACCGGCCGCGCACCGGCACCAAGCAGGAGGCGGGCCCGCCGTACTCCGCCTACGGCGGCGCCTACGTGGTCAACACCACCACACCGACGCTGCGGGACACTTTCGTCGACGCCGACGGTGACAAGGTCAACGGCACGTTCCAGATCTTCGACAGCGCCACCGGCACCCAGGTCGGCGATGTCATCGTCTCCCCCTACGTGCCCTCGGGCCAGGCCGCTTCGGTGACCGTCCCGTCCGGTGTGCTGGCCAACGGCAAGACGTACAAGTTCCGCACATCACCGTACGACGGCACCCACTACAACACAGGCTGGTCGGCGTGGAAGAGCTTCACGGTCGACACCAGCGCCCCGTCCGCCCCGACGAAGATCACGTCGACGGACTACCCCGCGAACGCCTGGGTGAAGGGAGCAGGCCAGGCCGGTACCTTCACGGTGACGCCGTCCGCCACCGACCACGACTGGCTGGAGTGGTCGCTGGACGGCGTGACCTGGACCAAGGTGACTACCGGTGGCTCCGGCGCGAGCAAGGCCATCACCGTCGTACCGCCCAAGGACGGCACCCAGACACTCCAGGTCCGGTCCGTCGACAAGGCGTCCAACACCTCGGAGCCGGCCTCGTACACCTTCCACGCCGGCCCGGGTGGCTTCGTCCAGCCGGCCGACGGCGAGCGGACCGCGCGCCGCGTGCCGCTGATCGCCGAAGCCGAGGCGGGCAGGTACGACCATGTCTCCTTCTCGTGGCGGCGCTCCGCGGCGGACACCTGGGTGAAGATCCCGGTGACGGACGTCACGGCAGGCGGACAGCCGCTGTCCGCCTGGCCGGTTCCCCTCACCAACGGCAAGAATGCGGCCCTCGTGTGGAACGCCACCGACACCGTGAGCCCCGACGGAACCGTACAGATCAAGGCCGACTTCACCGGACCGGACAGCGCCGCCGGCGCCACCCAGCCGCTGACTGTCGTGGTGGACCGTGACGCCGACGGCGCCGCGTCCTCCGACGTCGGCCCCGGCTCGCTCAACCTGCTGACCGGCGATTACACACTCTCCGGCACCGACGTCTCCGTGCTCGACATGAGCGTGACCCGCAGCGCTTCCTCCCGTGCGCCCACGGCAGGTGCGGACCAGGAGGGCCAGGCTGCGATCTTCGGCAAGGAGTGGGTGACAGGCACGGCCGCACAGGCCGTGCAGTCCGACTACTCCGAGATCCGCAGGACCTCGGCAACCTCGCTGGATGTCGTCACCGCCGAGGGAGGCGCCATCTCCTTCACGGCCAACGCGGCCAAGACGGGCTGGATCCCCGAGCCCGGCGCGGAGAACCTGACCCTCAAGGGCAGCCTCACCAGCGGCGACCTCACCGTGTCGGACACCGACGGTGCCGTCACCACATTCGGCCGGGTCGGCACGGCCGGCACCGCGTGGACGGTGAGCCGCTCCCTGACGGACGGTCATGCCGACTCCACCACCGAAATCGTCTCCGAGTCCGTGACCGTGAACGGCAAGGTTCTCGCCCGTCCCAAGCGGATCATCGCGGCCACCAGCGCCATCACCGTGGGCACATGTGAGGCCACCCCGTCCGCAAAGGGTTGCCGGGTCCTGGAATTCGTCTATGCCCCCTCGACCACTGCGACTTCCTCGGTACTCGGGAATGTGAAGGACCAGGTCTCCGAGATCCGGGTATGGGCCACCTCCCCCGGCGCGGCAGCCGCGACCATGACCAGCGTCGCCAAGTACGCCTACGACGACGCCGGCCGGCTCCGTGAGACCTGGGACCCCCGGATCTCTCCTGCGCTGAAGACCACCTACGCATACGACCCGGCGGGTCGGGTCACCCAGCTGACCCCGCCCGGACAGCTGCCCTGGACGTTCTCCTACGGCAAGGTCGGCAACGATGCGGTCGCCGGCAGCGGCATGCTGCTCAAGGTCACCAGGCCGACCCTGAAAGCCGGCTCCGCCGGTGAGACCGACGGCAACACCGCCCAGACCAGCGTGGTCTACGGAGTGCCGCTGACGGGCAGCAAGGCCCCGGAAGCCATCGGTGCCTCCGATGTGAAGACATGGGGACAGCTCGACGCGCCCACCGACGCCACCGCCGTCCTCCCCACGGACACCCGGCCTTCATCGCATGACGGCAGCGCACTGACGGCGGCCGACTACCGGCGCGCCATGGTGTCCTACCTCAATGCCTCGGGCCGCGAGGTCAACACCCTGGACCCGGGGAAGAACGTCACCACGACGGAATACGACCAATTCGGCAACGCCGTCCGCGAGCTCTCCGCCGCCAACCGGTCACTGGCCACCGGCGCCTCCGCCGCGGAGAAGGCCACGCTGGCTGACCTTGGTATCGCGACACTGCCCGTCGCCGAGCGCGCGGAGCTCCTGTCGAACCGCGGCATCTACAGCGCTGACGGCTCACGCGAACTGGAGACCCTGGGACCGCTGCACCGAGCGGTACTCGAAGCGGATCTCAAGGACGGTACGACAACGGTGGCGGCGGCAGGCGACCCGATGACGGTCCGCCACCGCACCGTCAAGGAGTACGACGACGGGCGTCCCACCGATGGCACCGCCACCGTCTCCGACAAGGTCACCAAGTCCACCGAGGGCGGCCGACCACGCAACTGGCCCACGCTGAACGCGGACGCCCGCGTCACCCAGACCGTGTTCGACTGGGCCAAGGGGCAGCCCACCAGCACCATCCAGGACCCAGGCGGCCTGGCCATCACCGAGAAGGCCGCCTACGACAAGGCCGGACGCCAGATCAGCCGCAGTATGGCCGCCTCCTCCGGCTCGGATGCCGGCACTCTGATCACCGAGTACTACACGGGTGACGGAACCGGAGTGTGCGGCGGCCGTCCCGAGTGGGCTGACGAGGTCTGCCGTACCCGTCCCGCCGCGGCCGTCACCGGTGGCGGCAGCAATCCGGCCGAGCTCGTCACCACGCTCGCCGAGTACGACCGCTGGGGCGAGACGTCCAAGCTGACCGAAACCGCCAACGGCACCACACGGGTCAGGACCACCGAGTACGACGCGGCCGGCCGCGCCGCCAAGGTGACCGTCTCCGGTGGCATCGGCGCCGCCGTTCCCGCGGTGACGACGGCCTACGACCCGGACAGCGGCAAGGTCGCCACGATCACCTCCACCGACGGCGGCACGATCAAGAAGGGCTATGACAAGCTCGGCCGTCTTCTCACCTACACCGACGCCGACGGCGGGGTGACCACGAGCACGTACGACGCCGAGGGCCAGCCGGTCCAGGTCAGCGACAACGTGCCGTCGAGCACCACGTACAGCTACGACACCACGAGCGATCCGCGCGGCTTGCCGTCCGCCATCACGGACTCGGTGGCCGGTACGTTCACCGTCGGCTACGACGCCGACGGCCAGGTGCGGACCCAGAAGCTGCCCGGCGGCTTCACCATGCGTCAGCGCAGCAACCCCGCCGGCCAGCCGACGGAGCGGACCTACACCCGCGACAGCGACGGAACGGTCCTCTTCTCCGAGACCCTGCTGCCCACCGTGCACGGTCAGCGCGCTACGTACACCGGCTCCGCCGGCCGGACCGCCAACCAGACGTTCGCCTACGACAAGGCAGGACGACTCTCCAGGACCCGGGACGACACGGTCGACGCCGTCTGCGTGACACGCAGCTACACCTTCGACAAGAACTCCAACCGCAAGACGCGCGCCACCGCGGCCGCGGCCCCGGGACAGGCGTGCACCACCAGCGGCGCGACGACCACCAGTCACGCCTACGACAGTGCCGACCGGCTCGTCGACAGCGGCTACGGCTATGACGCCCTCGGGCGCACGACGGCCGCTCCCGGCACCGCGCTCGCGTACTACGCCAACGACCTGGTCCGCCAGCAGACGGCCGGCTCCCAGCGGCAGACCTGGACCCTCGACTCCCAGCTGCGCTTCCGGGGCTGGACAGTGGAGTCCAACACCTCCGGCGGCTGGACGAAGGCCCAGTCCAAGCTGAACCACTACGGTTCCGACGCGGACAACCCGCGCTGGATCGTCGAGGACACCGCAACCGGGGCCCTGACCCGCAACGTCAACGGTTTCGACAACGGCCTGGTGGCGACCACCGCCAAGAGCGGCAGCACGGTGCTCCAACTCGTCAACCTGCACGGCGACGTGGTGATGCACCTGCCGACCACGGCCGGCCAGGCCGTCACGGTGCTGAGCACGGACGAGTACGGCAACCGTGCCGAGGGCCCGAGCACCGTCCGCTACGGCTGGCACGGCGGTCAGCACCGCTCCTCCGAGACGCTGACCGATCTCGTGCTGATGGGCGTGCGCCTGTACAACCCGGCCACCGGCCGGTTCCTGTCCGGCGACCCGGTGCCCGGTGGCAGCTGCAACGCGTACGACTACGCGTGCGCGGATCCGGTCAACAGCGACGACGTGACGGGGTGTGCCACCTGCCGCGTGCCGAAGCACGCCTGGACCGGACGCAGCTTCACCACGGTCCTGCGCACCACCGGCTGGAGCTACGGCAGTTGGCAGAACTACAACTACCACTGGGTCTGGGACGTCGTCAGCGGTGACAAGGGGCCGCTGCCGATCACCGCGTGGAAGCGCCAGTACCGGTACCGCAAGCAGTACGTCTTCAAGTGCAAGGTCGTGGCCTGGTACGGCTGGGGCCGGCAGAAGATCCTCGCGACCCATGAGACCCGCTACCAGTACTCCTACCGGGACCGCACCACGTACCGGATCGCCTTCACCGGCATCAAGTGGACGCGGACCGGAGGCTGGAGCTGGACCCGGACTTCGCGGACGTACGTATCCAGCTCGAGCATCGTCTACACCCGCGGATAACCCCTGATCTGCGACCCGACAGCGGTGGGGGCGCTCCGCGCTCCGGCGTGGAGCGCCCCCACCCCCGCGCATCACCGACCAACCCGGCGGTCCGGACGGAACGCCCCGACCGCTCGCCCAGGAGAATCACTCCCATGCTGTTCGCCATCGCCGTTCTCGCCATCGCCGTCTTCGCCTGCACCCTGTGGTGCTCCGTCACCGTCGCCCGGATGCGGGACATCCCCACGTGGCGCCGCTTCCTGCCCCTCGCGCTCTTCCTCGCCTCCAACGCCGCAAGCCTGCTCCGGGCCTTCGACAGGCCCGAGATCGCGAACGTCGCGGCCTTCCCGCTGAACGTCGCGGTCGTCCTCGTGGCCCTGGCGGAGATCCGCGGATCCCGGCGGCGCCGGAGTGAGGCGCCCGCTCGTTCGATGTGAGGCCGGTCGGTGCCCGTACCCGCCGTGATCGGCGCGGGCCACCGGGCACCCCCTACTCCCGCGGGCCCGCGGCCGGGAGTGTCAGGGCCCAGCCCTTCGGCCGCAGCGTCCAGGTCCGGTGCCGGACCGGTCCCAGGTCGAGGGTGTCCGCGCGGTAGCGGAAGCTCGGGCCGGAGACCGTCACCACCTTGGCCAGCGTGCGCAGCGGCTCCGCTCCCGTGCGGCGGGGGTGGGTCACGGTCACCTCCGCCGCGCCGTCGCCCGCCCGTACGCGGACGTCCTCGACCGGTTCGTCCAGGTCGCTCAGCAGCACTCCGTCGGCCTCGACCCGCAGCCGGTGGGGGCGGGCCACGGGCGCGGGCGGGGCCGGGCGGACCAGGGTGCGCACGAAGGAGCGGCAGGTGTCCCAGACCGAGGCGGGATGCGGGACGGAGACGGCCGCGGCGGCCTCGGCGGGGATGCACAGCTCGCCCAGCACGACCCCGTCGCTGTCGTCGACCAGCAGGTCCAGCGGCCGCGCGACGCCGTCGAGCACCGCCCGCGCCGCCGCCACCGCGCCCGTCGGCACCCCGAGCGAGCGGGCCAGCTCCACGGAGGCCGCGGAGCCGACCGGGACGAGCGACAGCGGCTCGTCCCCGAGCTCTCGGCCCCGGTACAGAGCGGCCACGGCGCGCAGCAGCGCCTGGTCGTCACCGACCACGACGGGTCGCCGGCCACCCCTTCGGGTCAGCGCCCGGGAAAATTCCTCCGGACCGTCGGGCAGGCAGATTTTCGCCGCAGCCCCGGCACACAACACATCCTTCGCGATCCGAACGGACTCGCCGTCGATACGGCGGGCGACCGGGTCGATGACCACCAGGAGCTGGTCGTGAGCCGACACCTCGGTCCTTCCTCGGGTAGCATCTTTGTGCAAGAGCCCCTTGCGCGATTGCGCCAGGGGCTTCGTCTATTCCGGGGCACACCGGTTGGCGGCTCAGGCCCCCTGACCATGGACATGCCCCGCCCGGAAGGGGTGTACGCCTGTGCCCGCACTTGTGCTGCTCGGTGCTCAGTGGGGTGACGAGGGCAAGGGAAAGGCCACCGACCTCCTCGGTGGATCCGTTGATTACGTGGTGCGTTACCAGGGCGGCAACAACGCCGGCCACACGGTCGTCGTCGGCGACCAGAAGTATGCGCTGCACCTCCTCCCTTCCGGAATCCTCTCGCCGGGGTGCACCCCGGTCATCGGCAACGGAGTCGTCGTCGACCCGGCTGTCCTGCTCTCCGAGCTGAGCGGGCTCAATGAGCGAGGCGTCGACACGTCCAAGCTCCTGATCAGCGGTAACGCGCATCTGATCACCCCGTACAACGTCACGCTCGACAAGGTGACGGAACGGTTCCTCGGGAAGCGCAAGATCGGCACCACCGGCCGCGGCATCGGCCCGACGTACGCCGACAAGATCAACCGTGTCGGCATCCGCGTCCAGGACCTCTACGACGAGTCGATCCTGGCCCAGAAGGTCGAGGCGGCGCTGGAGAACAAGAACCAGCTCCTCGCCAAGGTCTTCAACCGGCGCGCGATCGAGGCGGACCGGATCGTCGAGGAGATGCTCCAGTACGCGGAGCAGATCAGGCCGTACGTCGCCGACACCACGCTGATCCTGAATGACGCCATCGACGAGGGCAAGGTCGTCCTCTTCGAGGGCGGCCAGGGCACCCTGCTCGACGTCGACCACGGCACGTACCCCTTCGTCACCTCCTCGAACCCGACCGCCGGCGGCGCCTGCACCGGCGCCGGCGTCGGCCCGACGAAGATCAGCCGCGTCATCGGCATCCTCAAGGCGTACACGACCCGTGTCGGCGCCGGCCCGTTCCCGACCGAGCTCTTCGACGACGACGGCGAGGCGCTGCGCCGCATCGGCGGCGAGCGCGGTGTGACCACCGGCCGTGACCGCCGCTGCGGCTGGTTCGACGCGGTGATCGCCCGCTACGCGACCCGGGTCAACGGCCTGACCGACTTCTTCCTCACCAAGCTGGACGTGCTGACCGGCTGGGAGCAGATCCCGGTCTGCGTCGCCTACGAGATCGACGGCAAGCGCGTCGACGAGCTGCCGTACTCGCAGACCGACTTCCACCACGCGAAGCCGGTGTACGAGTACCTGCCGGGCTGGTCCGAGGACATCACCAAGGCGAAGACCTTCTCCGACCTGCCGAAGAACGCGCAGGGCTATGTGAAGGCGCTGGAGGAGATGTCGGGCGCGCCGATCTCGGCGATCGGTGTCGGCCCCGGCCGCACCGAGACGATCGAGATCAACTCCTTCCTGTAGTCCTTCGGTAGTCCTTCGGTCCTCAAGTCCTCCACGGATCACGGACACACGAGCCGGCCGCCCCCGCAGCGGGGGCGGCCGGCTCGGTCGTACGCGCTTCCTAGCGCTGCGGCACCGGGAATGCCACCGGGCTTCTCGCCCCGCTCCGGCCCACCGCGCGCACGCCGAAGAACACGTTGTCCTTCGACAGGTCCACCTCGTGGCGCACCACGTCCCCGGCCTCGATGACGTGCGTCCACTCGGGCGCGGTCGTCTCGCGCCACACCACCTCGTACCCGGCGAGATCAGGCTCCGTGCCGCGGTCCCACACCAGCTCCGTGGCGTTGGTGAGCGTGCTGGTCACGATCTTGGCGTTGCGCGGGGTGCCCGGTGCCCGGGCGAGGGTCCACAGAGCGGCGCCGTTCACCCGCGCCACTCGCGCGATGTAGTCGAAGTCGCAGAACTCCGGCAGGTCGCCGTACTGCTTGCCGTCCTCGACGCGCACGTCCTGGTGCTGGTGGGCGTAGTCCTCGGCCGGTTCCGTGAACCGGGCCGCGGGATAGCCGCGTTCGAGGAAGGGGATGTGGTCGCCGCCGCGCAGATAGCGGTCACGGCGGTAGATCACGCGCACGTTCATCCCGGTGGCATCGTTGTCGGCGGTGTCGCGGACGAAGCGGGCGAGCTGGCGTGCCGGGGAGTCGTTCTCGCCCCCGACGGAGCGCCGCGTGGCGGCCTGTTCGGGGGTCTCCGAGCTGGGCACCCCCTCGGCGAAGAGCCGGATGGAGCGGGGGTCGAGGGTGCCGTCGTCCGCCTTGGGGCTGCCGACGATGTCATTGGTGAACATGCCCTGGACGTCCGCGCCCGCGGCCTTGAACCGCTCGGCCATGTGCGCGGCGCCGTACAGGCCCTGCTCCTCGCCCGCGACCGCCGCGAAGACGATCGTGGCGGCCGGACGTCGGGTGGCCATCACGCGTGCCAGCTCCATCGCGACCGCGACCCCCGAGGCGTCGTCGTCGGCGCCCGGGGAGTCGCTGGTCGCGTCCATGACGTCGGTGACGCGGGAGTCGTAGTGCCCGGAGACGACGTAGATCCGCTCGGGGGCGACCGAACCGCGCAGGGTCGCGACGACGTTGGTGATCCGGGTCGCGACGGGGATCCGCGACGCCGGTTCCTGGATGTACGACTGGAGCTCGACGGTCATCCGGCCGCCGGACGCCTCCGCGTACGTCCTCAGCTCCGCGAGGATCCAGTCCCGGGCGGCGCCGATGCCGCGCACCGGGTCGTCCTGGACGGAGAGGGTGTGCCGGGTGCCGAAGGAGGCGAGCTTGCGCACGGTCGCCTCGATGCGGTCGGGGTCGATCTCCTTGAGGAGGGTGCGGAGTTCGCGGGTGGGGGACTGCGCTGTGGCGGGCCGGTCGCCGTGTCCGTGGCCCGTACCGCCGGAGCCGGAGCCGGGGCCGGAGCCGGGGCCGGGGCCGGAGCGGGAGCTGGGGCCGGCCGCGAACGCCTGGCCGGTGGCCGCGGCGCTCGCGGCGGCCGTAGCGGCCGCCGTGGCGAGCACGGCGCGTCGTGTGGTGGTGCCGCTGGTGCCTTCTTCTGGAGTCTGCTGCGACATGGCGTCATAGTCATGGACTCGTCAACCACCTGCAAGGGGCCCTGCCACGGACGGGGGCGACTGCCGGGTGCGGCCCCAGGTGACCGCGACCGCCAGGTACGGCAGCGCGAGCAGCGCGAAGACCGTGCCGTGCGGGGCGTGGGCGGACAGCGTCGCGTACGCCCCGTAGACCAGGATCGTGCCGGCGCCCGTGCCGAGCCCGGCGAGCGAGGTCACGGTGGCCCGGCTCGGGCCGGTGATGGCGGCCTGGAGGCGGGCGTCGGCCAGCACGTCCGCCAGCTGGAACACCAGGAATCCGGCGCCCACGAGGACGAGTCCGGCGGGGCGGCCCGACAGCGCGCCGGCCGCCATCACCGCCGCCGCGCCCGCGACGGCGACGCCGAGGGCGCGGGCGGAGAGCCGCTCCCCCGGCCCGGCGAGCAGTGAGCCCGCGGTCACCCCGGCCCACACGACGAGGACCAGCAGCGGAACGGCCGGCCCCGCGACGCCGGTGGCGGCGGCCAGCAGCGGTACGTACTCGTCGAGGGCGCCCCAGACCGAGGTCAGCACGACGGACAGCAGCAGCGTGTGCCGCACGGGCCGGCTGCCCCGCACCTCCGCGAGGCCGGCCCGCAGGGTCGCCGCGTACGCCCCGCGCCGGGCGGCCGCGCGCTCCGGTTCAGGCTCGGCCTCCGGCTCGGCCGCGGACTCCGGCTCGGGCTCGTGCTCGGACTGCGGTTCAGGCTGCGGCTCGGGCTTGAGCTCCGGTTCCGGCTCGGCCGTGGGCTCCGGTTCGTGCTCGGCCGCGGACTCCGGCTCCGGCTCGGCCGCGGACGCCGGTTCGGGCTTGGGCTTGGGCTTGGGCTTGGGCTCGCGCTCGGGCTTGGGCTCCGGTTCGGGCTCGCGCTCGGGGCTGGGCTCCGGCTCCGGCTCGGCCGCGGGCTCGGGTTCGTGCTCGGCCCTGGGGGCGCGGTGCTCAGGCAGCAGCGCCCCCGCGGCCGCGCACAGCAGACACGCGGCAACGCTCGCCGCACCCAGCAGCCGGTGGCCGCCCAGCGCGTGGGCGGGGGCCGCCGCCGCGGTCGCCGCGGCCGTCGCGACGATGCTCGCCGCGGCGGCCCGCCCCATCACGCGGGCGTAGCGCGCCGCCGCGCCGAGCCGTTCGAGCTCGTCGTGGACCAGCGCCTCCATGGCGCCGGAACGCAGCGATCCGCCGATGCCCCACAGGACGAACCCGGCGGCGAAGGCCCCGTACGACGGGACGAGGACCCACAGTGCGAAGCCGGCCGCCGACAGCAGCGGTCCGGCGGTCACCAGCAGACGGCGGGAGACGGCATCGGCCCAGACGCCGGAGGGGACCTCCAGCACCAGCCCGGTGAGCGACCAGAGGGCGAACAGGAAGGAGATCTCGGCGGTGCTCAGGCCGTGCTCGGCGAAGAGCAGCGCATAGACCGGGTAGAGGAGGACGAAGTCCTCGAGTCCCGCGTAGGCGTAGAGCGTTCGCTCCAGCCGGCGCACACCGGGGTGAGGACGAGCGGGCGGGCAGGACGAAGAGGTGAGCATCGATCGTGGTCCTTCTGCGGAACGGACGGGGACGCCGGGTGCTCACCCGCGCGGCGGCCCGCGACAGCCCGCTCCGGGACCGTCAGCCGAGGATCAATGTCGTCGTCTCATACGGCCGAGTCTGTCACAGCCCCCGCTCCCGGATCCGGCTCTGTGGACAAGCCCCGACGGGACCTGTGGACGGTCTCCTCGGGCCCCGACGGGACCTGTGGACGGTCTCCTCGGGCCCCGACGGGACCTGTGGACGGTCTCCTCGGGCGCCCGCGGGCCCGCGGCGGCGACGTCCGTCACTCCTCGCCGCAGACCCGCAGCCCCTTCGGGGTCACGCACGGCAGATGGCCGTGGGTGGTGATGACGTCCTGCCCGCTGCCCAGCCGCATGTAGGTGAGGAAGCTTGAGGCGAGCGAGTCGGCGGGCGGCCGGCCGTAGGTGTACGCGTACTCGATCTCCCGGTACGGGTACGCGCTGGTGCCGACGGTCTCCACCGACGGGGGATCGCCGTCGATGGTCAGCCGGTGGACGCCCTTCAGGGTGGTCCCGGCGCGCAGTTCGCTGTAGCCGATGGCGCCGGGGAGCTTGGCGACGGTGCTCAGGACCTGTTCGGTGCTGTCGAGTTCGCAGCGGGTGACCTTCGACTCGGGGTCGTCCTTGTGCACGCAGTCGCGCGAGGAGTTGGCGGGCTCGTTGCGGTTGAGGACGCGGCGCTGGAAGATCTCGCGGGTGCCGGAGTTGGCGTCCCGGCTGACGAGCAGGATCTTCAACTGCGGGCCGCCGAGCTCGCTCCAGTCGGTGATGTCGCCGCGGTAGATCGCGCGGATGTCGTCCAGTGCGAGGTTCGTCACCGGCACCTTGTCGTTGGCGACGAGCGTGAAGGCCGAGACGGCGATCCGGTTCTCGCGCAGCTGCGGGAAGCCGCCCGGCTTGGGCCCGTCGGAGAGGGCGATCACGGGGGGTGAGCCCTTCCGCGCCTCATCGGCCTGTTCGCCGGCGGCGGCGAGTGACCGTATCCCGGCGGTGCTGCCGTGGGCGTCGACGGTGATCTTCGAACCGGCGCAGTCCTTCTCGTACTTCTTCGCCAGCTCGCGCACGACGGGCGCGAAGGCCGTCGAGCCGTTGACCGTCAGCTCGCCGGTCGCGCAGCCGATCGGCGGGCGCGAGTCGTCCCGTACGACGATGATCGCGGCGAGCGCGATCACGCAGGCGGTGAGCAGCACGGTGATGTTGCGGGCCGCGTTGCTGAACAGCGGGGTCTTGTCGTCGGGCAGGACGGCGCGGTTGGGCATCACCTCGCCGTCCCGGATGCCGCCGGTGATCCGCACCTCGCAGCCGACCGGGCCGCCGGAGAGCAGCACGAGGAGTTTGTAGTACTCGCCGCGGTTGAGCGGGACGCGGGGGATGTAGAGGGTGTTGCCGACGTAGCGCAGACCGGCGGACGGGGTGAAGTGCTCCGCCAGGTGCTCCGCGCCGCCGCCGTGGGTGACGGCGAGCCCGCGCACGAAGCGGTCGGTGAAGTCGACGGTGAGCCCGTGCACTTCGCGGCCGGTGTAGTCGTTGTCCGCGATGCTCTGCGAGCCGTCGTTCTCGATGCGCAGGAGGACGAGGGTGCCGTCGGACATGTCGGGGGTGTCGCTGAAGAGGCCGAGCCGGATGTTCGGCCGCCCGTTGCGGCGTCCGTTGCTGCCGATCGGCGTGTCCAGCTGGATGCGGTAGCCGATGCGCTTCCTGCTCGGTACGCGGCGCTCGTACCAGAGCACGCCTGCGGAGGCCAGGACGCCGAGCATGGCGGTGCCCACGGCCACGACGTTCTCGGCGCTCAACCATTCCACCCAGTCCACGAGTCGTCACCGTACGGACGTACGAGGCGAGTTGGGGTGTCTGCGCAGGTCTGTCGGCTGTTGTTCGCCGCCCGTTCAGGAACCGGCCGCCGGTGGGGCGGCGCCTTCTCGACAATCATGGTCTAGACCCTTGACAGGTCCAGACCAATCCCGGTTCAGTGCTCACCACGTAACCACCCCCCAACCCCCCCACAGGGAAAGGCAGATAACGTTGTCACGACACATAGTGCGACGTACGGTGAGCGGTCTCGCCGCCCTCGCAGCAGCAATCGGATTCGCCGTCGCCCTCCCCGCCTCACCCGCCGCCGCTGCCGACTGCGCGGCGGCCTGGAGCTCTTCGTCCGTCTACACCAACGGCATGGTCGCCTCCCACAACGGCCACAACTGGCAGGCCAAGTGGTGGACCCAGGGCGAGACGCCCGGAACCACCGGCGAGTGGGGTGTCTGGGCCGACCAGGGCGCGTGCAGCGGAGGCGGAGGCGGCAACCCGGACCCCTCGGGCTTCGTCGTCAGCGAGGCCCAGTTCAACCAGATGTTCCCGAACCGGAATTCGTTCTACACGTACAGCGGCCTGACGACGGCGATGAGCGCGTACCCCGCCTTCGCGAACACCGGCAGCGACACCGTCAAGAAGCAGGAGGCCGCGGCCTTCCTCGCCAATGTCTCGCACGAGACGGGCGGCCTCGTCCACATCGTCGAGCAGAACACCGCCAACTACCCGCACTACTGCGACGCCGGCCAGCCCTACGGCTGCCCGGCCGGCCAGGCCGCCTACTACGGCCGCGGACCGATCCAGCTCAGCTGGAACTTCAACTACAAGGCCGCGGGCGACGCCCTCGGCATCGACCTCCTCGGCAACCCCTGGCGCGTCGAGCAGGACGCGGCCGTCGCCTGGAAGACCGGCCTCTGGTACTGGAACACGCAGTCCGGTCCGGGCACCATGACCGGCCACAACGCGATGGTCAACCAGGCCGGCTTCGGCCACACCATCCGCTCCATCAACGGCTCCCTGGAGTGCGACGGCGGCAACCCGGCGCAGGTCCAGAGCCGCGTCGACAACTACACGCGGTTCGCCCAGATCCTGGGTGTGCCGACGGGCGGGAACCTGTACTGCTGACCCGCTGTTGAGTCCCTTGGGCGGGGGCGTACGGCGGCGGCCGTGCGCCCTCACCCGTACGCCCCCGCCCATACGCTTCACCGTGCCGAGCGCCTCGCGCTGATCACCGTGCTCGGGACCCGGACGCTCGTCGGGTGGCCACAGATCCATTCTCTGACTAGAGTCAGAGAATGGACACGACGCAGATCGACCAGGTGCGGCGGTTCAACCGCACCGTCACCGAGCGCGTGGGCGTGCTCCACGACCACTACCTGGGCCGCGGCCGGCCCGTGGGCGAGGCCCGGCTCCTCTGGGAGATCGGCGCCGGTGAGCAGAGCCACGGCCACGACGTACGAGAGCTGCGCGAACGCCTCGGGCTCGACTCCGGTTACGTCAGCCGGCTGCTGCGCTCCCTGGAGGCCGACGGCCTGGTGACCGTGGAGCCGCAGCCCCGCGACAGGCGGGTGCGCACCGTCCGCCTCACCGACGCGGGCCGCGCCGAGCGGGCCCTGCTCGACCGCGGCAGCGACGACCTGGCCGGCTCCCTCCTCCAGCCGCTCAACGCCGCACAGCGGGCCCGGCTCGTGGCCGCCATGGCCGAGGTCGACCGGCTGCTGACCGCCGGGACCGTCACGCTGGAGACCGTCGACCCGGACCACCCCGACGCCCGGCACTGCCTGCGCGCGTACTTCACCGAGCTCCAGGAGCGCTTCGAGACCGGCTTCGACCCCGCCCTGAGCCTGCTGCCCGACGCGGGTGAACTGCGCCCGCCGCTCGGCCTGTTCCTCGTCGCCCGCCTCCACGGCGAGCCCGTCGGCTGCGCCGGCCTGAAGCTGCCGCCCGGCGACGGCCCGGCCGACGTCAAGCGGATGTGGGTCGCCCCCCATGTCCGGGGCCTCGGCCTGGGCCGCCGCTTCCTGGCCGAGCTGGAGGAACGAGCGGTCCGGGACGGCCGCAGCGTGCTGCGCCTCGACACCAACAAGGCGCTCAGCCCCGCGATCGGCCTCTACCGCTCCTTCGGCTTCCAGGAGGTGCCCGCCTTCAACGACGAGCCGTACGCCCACCACTGGTTCGAGAAGCGCCTGTCCGCGCCCACGGCGTGAGGGCGGACGTCCCTACGTGTCCTGCTGCCGGCGCACCATCTCGGTGATCCAGGTGGGCGCGAACGGAGACGTGCAGCCCGGGGAGGTCGGGTAGTCCTTGAGCACCTCAAGGCGCTCGCCGATGCCGATGGCACGGGTGCGGTACTCGGCGTGCTCGATCCCGATCTGGGCCAGGCAGTGGTTCATCGCCCACTGCAGGCGATCCGGGGCGTCCTTCATCTCCGCCTCGATGACATCGAGCAGTCCCGCGAGGTCGAGGCCCTCGGGCTTCTTCGCCACGCGTTCGGTGGTCAGCGCCCAGCCGGCGCTCGCCACCACCGGATCCGGATCGGCGGACCAGATGAGGCGCAGCTCTTCGGCGTGCGGGTTCTTCTTCACCACGTAGTTCACGAGCCAGTCGTGCACCTTGGGCGCGCGTGCCTCGCGCAGCATGGCGTCCAGCTCGTCACGCCCGAACGCCTTGGGGCGGCAGATCAGGATCGCCAGCAGCCTCGCGGCGGTGTCGTCCGTCTCCCAGAGCCGGCACGCGAGGTCCTGCTGTGTCTTCAGGCGCTTCGCGATGGCGCGCAGCTTGCCGAGGTTCACACCGTGATCGTCACCGTGCTTCTCGTTCACCGCGCGTGCCTTCGGGTCCTCAAGCGTGGCCAGCTCGGCCATCACCTCGGCCACTGTCGTCCCGCTCGGCGTCGTCCCGGCCACCTCAGCCTCCTGTCCGTCACGTGCGGGATTCAGCCTACGACGGAAGCCGTCCCCCTGTCGTAGCGCGTTCCCCGGTCCGGCCGCCGGGCCGACCGCCCTCCTCAGTCGAGGACGTGCCGCAGATACGCGCGCGGGTCCGCCAGGTAGCGGCGCCAGTGGTCGACCAGGGCCAGCTCGCCCCACGACACACGCCGCATGCCGTGCTCGCCGACCTCGACGATGTCCGCGCCCGGCATCGCCGTCAGCAGCGGGGAGTGGGTGGCGCAGATGACCTGCCCGCCGGCCTTGGTCAACTGGTCGAGGTGCCCGATCAGTTCGAGGCAGGAGGCGAAGGACAGCGCCGCCTCCGGCTCGTCCATCACATAGAGCCCGGGCTGTAGGAACTTGCCCCGGAACGCAGCGAGGAAGCCCTCCCCGTGGCTGACCGAGTCCGGCGCGAAGCCTTCCCGGTCCAGCGCGTCCAGCGCCGTCTCGGCTCGCAGGAAGAACCCCTTCCGCGCGGCCCAGCTGCCGAGCATGCGGCGCCCGCGCGGCGCCGCGTCGAAGCGGATCCGCTCGCCCAGCACCGACTTGGGCCGGTGGCTGGCGTAGCGCCAGTCGTGCGAGCCGCCCCAGGAGTCCAGGCCGAAACCCTCCGCGAGGGCTTCGACCAGGGTCGACTTGCCCGATCCGTTCTCACCGACGAGGAAGGTCACCGGCGCCGTGAAGCGCAGCCCTTCCGCGAGGAGTTCGCGGACGCAGGGCACGGACCAGGGCCACCGCGTCTCGTCGTACGAGGTCACATGTGCGTACGCGTGTTCGACGATCACGTGCCAAGTCTCTCATTGTCGTGACCAGTGACCAGTGACCAGTGACCAGTGACCAGTGACCAGTGACCAGTGACCAGTGACCAGTGACCAGTGACCAGTGGTGCGGATGCCGCCCTGGAGAGTCGTGACGTCGGTACGATCGATGTCATGACTCCGCCACCCAGGGAGAAGGTCAGCATCACGCTCCCGCCGGACCTCGCGGCTCGTGCGCGTGCCGCGAGCAAGGGGAACCTGTCGGACTACCTGGCGAGGGCCCTGGAGGAGAAGCTGCTGGCCGACGCCATGGCCGAGTACGCCCGCCTGCGTGCGACCGAGACGATCGACGACGTGCACGAGGCGGCCGGGGAAGACGCTTCATGATCGACATCCAGCGGGGATCGGTGTGGCGCATCCCCACCGTCGGCCGCGAGCGCACCCTGCTCGTCATCCAGAACTCCGCCGTCATCCGGCTGCACCCGGGCGGCATCGTGTGCGCCGTGGTGCAGGAGGCGGAGGACGCGCGGGACACACTCGTCACCGTGCCGATCACCGCTCCGGTGAACGGTGTCGTCATGGCCCCTGACATCGCTGGCTTCCGCCCCGAGCGGTTCGAGGCGGGGAAACTCCTCGGCCACCTGTCCGCCGAGGACATGGAACGGGTGGACCGGGCCGTACGCGCCCTGCTCGACCTCTAGGGGGTGGCCGGGCCCGTCAGGTCCAGCTCCCGCATGCGCTCCGGGTCGGCGAGGATGTCGAGTTGGACGACCTTTCCGTCCCTGAGGGTGAAGGACATGACCGACACCGCCTTGTCCGCGGTGACCGACATGAGCCCCGGCAGCCCGTTGACGAGCACGAGCCGCGCGGTCGGCGCGAAGCGCGCGTACATGGACGCCTGGCCGGCGACCTCCTGTGCACCGCGGACCAGCTTCGTCGCGCCTGCGGCGAGAACACCGCCGTCCACGCGCAGGACGACGTCCGGGTCGAGCAGGGACAGCAGCGCGTCGAAGTCGCCGCCGTGCGACGCGGCCACCCACGCCTCCACGACCTCGCGCTGCCGCGCGAGATCGGGGTCCGGCGCCGGGGCCGCGCCGACCTTCCGGCGCGCGCGGCTCGCGAGCTGCCGCGTCGCCGCGGGCGACTTGCCCACGATCGGCGCGATCTCGTCGAAGGGCACGGCGAACATGTCGTGCAGCACGAACGCCAGCCGCTCCGCGGGCGGCAGCGTGTCGAGGACGACGAGCATGGCGAGCCCGACGGCGTCGGTGACCAGCGCCTCCGCCTCCGGATCCGTCCCGCTGATGCTGCTGACGACCGGGTCGGGTACGTACACGTCGAGGGGGTCCTCGCGGCGCGACGTACGCGAGCGCAGCATGTCCAGGCACACCCGGCCCACGACCGTCGTCAGCCACCCCGCCAGATTCCGGACCTCGCTGGTGTCCGAACGGCTGAGCCGCAGCCACGTCTCCTGGACGGCGTCGTCGGCCTCGGCGAGCGAGCCGAGCATGCGGTACGCCACCGCACGGAGATGGAAACGGTGCTCCTGGAAGCGCTGCGCCAGCAGTTCGTCGTCGGTCACTTGGCCCAGTCTAGGAATGCCGACCAGGAGGAAGGGGCCACGGTGAAGGTGGGGCCGTCGGTGACCTTGGAGTCGCGGAGGTGGATGGTGTGGGGGCAAGCAGCGACCTCGACGCAGTCGCCACCGTTGGGGCTGCTGTACGAGGACTTGCGCCAGTCGAAGGCGACCTCGATGCACTCACCACCGCTGTCGCTGCTGTAGCTGGACTTGAACCACCGCAGGGTGCTGCTCATCTCTGCTCTCCTGCCAACTGCTCGATGAGGCCCAGCGATTCCCGGGGCGTCAGGGCCTGTGCCCGGATCCTCGCATACCGTTGGGCGTACGTGCTCACCTTTGCGGGGTCCTTGATCAGCAGGCTCTCGTCCTGGATTTCCAGGTAGGCCAGGTGATCGTGCTCCGGAGTCTCGATCAGGTTCAGCTCGCCGTAGGCACCCGCGCACTCGCCATTCAGGCCGCAGTCCATGGGCAGCACCTGAAGCGTGACATTGCGCCGCTTCGCGTGGTCTGCGAGGCGCAGCAACTGCTCTCGTGCGAGATCGGCACTGCCAATCGGCCGATTCAACGCGGACTCCTCCAACACCAGCTCGATCGTCGCCACCGGTTCTCGATCGAAGAGTGCCTTGCGCGCCATCCTCGCCTCGACCAGTTCTTCCACACGCTGCTCGGGAAGCGGCGGGTATCCGCCACCGATCAGTGCCCGCGCGTATGCCTCCGTCTGGAACAGGCCATGGATGACGTGCGTCGCGTACAGCCTGACCACCACCGCCTTCTGCTCCAGCCCCGCGTAGTTCTTGAACTGCGGCGGGTACTTCTCCATCCGCATGTACACCCGCGCCTGCTCGAAGATCTCTAACCCGTCCCCGAGCACCCGCTCCAGATGCACCAGCATCTCGTCGCTCGCCGGCTGCGCACACGTCTCCATCGCGCTGACCGCCGCCGCCGAGAACCCGATCTCGTTACCGAGCTGCTCCTGCGTCCACCCTTTCCGTACGCGCAGTTTCCGCGCGACGTCCGCCACAAGCCGTGCCGTCGGGCTTGCCGTTTCCTTGTTTTCCGCTCGCGCCATGGTGATCCCGTTCTGACTCAACCGGTCTCAACCGGTCACTACCCGAACCTGCCCAACACGACCCAGGTCTACGGGCGTTGGCGCAGGTCAAAGGGGTTGCGACGCCCCGCCCCGGTCACGGGAAACGCTAACCGCAAGCGGTCAGACTGAAGCTGTGAATACGCAAACTCGCGGAGCAGCGATCGACTGGATCCCCGATTCCGGATTCCAGCTGCGAAAGGCCGGTGTGCAATTCGACGCCGTACGCCTCGATGGTGAGGACGGCCTCCGGCTCGCCTGTCTCATGCACCGTATGACCGGCGGTGACCCCGGCCCCGTCGTCGTCCAGGTGACCGGCCGGCACGCGGTCTACTTCCTGCTTCCGGCGGGCAGCACGGCCCGCCGCTGCTGGCCCCGCGAGGTGACGCGGTTCAACGGCACGTCGGGCCGTATCAGCTATGTGCCCGTCCCCGCCCTGCGTGGGCGCACCTGGCCGCTGTCCTGGTGGTCACCGCCCACCGACGCCCGCCGCTTCGTGCATCCCCTCCTCCTGCGCACCGCGGCGATCGAGCTGCTCAGCGGGGCAGGGGGCGGGGCGGCTGACCGGTCATGAGCGGGGGCCGGGGTCGCCGATCACGCCGATGCGGATGCCCAGCCAGGGATAGATGTGCGAGTAGAAGACGTTGTCCTGCGGCTGGAGGCCGACGGCGGACGGCCACATCTGGAAGGCCGGGGCGTTGGACACCCCACCGTGGAGCCGCCGCCACACCCGCGCGCCGTCCGTGCCACCCGGAGGCGGCGTGATGGTGTCGGTCCACTCGACGGCGTTGCCACCCTGGTCGAGCGTGCCCCACGGGGAGGTGGTCCGCGCCTGGCCGACCGTCGCGAGGCTGCCCTGGTAGACGTCGGCGTAGGTGGCCGGGTCCAGCCCGATCGGGTTGGCGGTGGTGCAGACGCCGGACGGCACCTGGCCCGGGCACCAGCTCGGGGCGGGCAGGTCGGAGGCGTGGTACGAGGCGAGGGGCTGGGGCGCCGCGTTGGTGACGTCGCCGGTCGCGGGGTCGAGGACGGTGGGGGAGGGGGCGGTCGCGGCGCCGTCGCCGAAGACGCCCGGGTTGGTCGGGTACTTCCAGTAGGAGAACGTGCCGACGCCGCTCGGGTCGTAGTAGGCGGCCTTGACCCACTCGTTCTGGCTCGGCACGACGAAGCCGGAGTCGCTGGTGCGGGTCGCGTCCCGCTCGGTGAGGTCGTACATCCCGCGCTCGGTGCGCGGCGAGAGCCGGACCCGGTAGGTGACGTAGGTGAAGCGGCCCTCGGTGGTGGTCTCCTTGGACAGGATCCGGCCGTTGTCGAGCGAGTTGGCCAGGCGGGCCGCTTCGAGGAAGTTCGCGAAGCCGTAGGGCTTGGACGTCCACTGCGGGTAGCCCACCGCGTAGTGGCGGCCTCTGGCGGCGTCCTCGTCGAAGTCGACCTGGCCGTACTTCGGCCAGGCCGAGGAGGACTCGGTGTCCTCGTAGAGGTCGTGGCGGTCGCGGCCGTCGGGGTCGACGGTGTTGAGGAACGCCACCCACTGGCCGACGGTGATTTCGAGCTGCCCGATCTCGTAGGGGTAGGCGACCGCGCCGAGCGTCTGGCAGTCGCTCGTGCTCTCGGGGGCGTCGGCGCACGACTGGTAGACGGCGTCGGTGAAGGGGACGACGGCCACCGGCGGATTGCCGGGGGAGCCGACCCTGGCGGTCCGCAGCGTGATGACCGAACCCGCTCGCGAGCGGTCGTCGTCGGCGGGGGTCCGCGCGCCGGCCGTCGTGGTGAGGGCGGGGGCGGGGGCCGCCGCCAGCAGTGCGGCCAGGCCGCATGCGGCGGCGACGGCCTTCCCGAGGCGACTTCGACTGCGGCTCGACACGACGTACATGGGGCTTCCCCGTCCGGCCGGTGGTGAGGGCGCTGACCGGCGCCACATTAGTCCGCAATGTTGCTGTATGTGCCTTCCCTGTTGCCGTGCGTGCGCGAAACAACCCCGACGGGTGCCGCAATCGCCTCCGTGCTCGTCGAGGACTCGGCCGCAACGTACGCCGACCGATTTGTCAAGCCCCGAATTGCAGCGGCATGACGGGGCTGCTTATCCAGGGCTTACTTGAGTCATGGGTTCACGCAGACCAGGTGGCCCACCCGATTCCAGCTCTTTATCCCACGAAGGAGAATTCCCATGATCCGCACTTCCCGCACCCGGCGTCTCGTCATTCTGACTGCCTCGACCGCTCTGGCTGCGGGAGGTGCGCTTCTGCCCACCAGCGCGTTCGCGGCTTCCGAGCCGACGCACACGGTGGCCGTCGAAGCGGCCGTCAAGGGCGACCACTGGCGCGGCGGCCACGGTGACGGCTGGCGTCACCGCGACAACAGCCACGGGCGCAACGGCCACGGCCGCGGCGACGGCGGTGGCCGGAACGGTGGCGGCGGTAAGGGCAACATCGTCGTGATCATCGGCGACAACAACACCGTTCCCATCAACAACGGCACGGTCAACACCGTCAACGAGGACTGAGAAAGCAGACCGGAAGTGGTCTCGAATTCACGGGCCACTCAATAAATCCCTTTATCGAGGAGGAAAACCCATGACTCGTAATATCCACACCAACGACAATGTCCGCCCCCGGCGCCGGCGCTTTCGCCTCGCCACGGTTCTCGCCTCGGCGGCCGTGATCGGCGGAGGCTTCTTTCCAGCCGCTGCGATGGCGGCCCCGCAGCCCGCCTCGCCGACGGTGAGCGTCGCCGACCATCCCGCCGACGTCAAGGCCGGTACGGGTGGCCGCGGTGGTGACGGTTTCTTCGGTGGCACCGGTGGCCGCGGTGGTGACGGCTTCTTCGGCGGCACGGGCGGCCAGGGCGGTGACGGCTTCTTCGGTGGCACCGGCGGTCGTGGCGGTGACGGCATCTTCCGCGGTACCGGCGGTCGCGGTGGTGACGGTTTCTTCGGAGGGACGGGTGGCCGCGGTGGTGACGGTTTCTTCGGAGGGACGGGTGGCCGCGGTGGTGACGGTCTCTTCGGCGGCAAGGGCGGCCAGGGCGGTGACGGCTTCTTCGGCGGTACCGGCGGCCAGGGCGGCGACGGCTTCTTCTGAGCTTGCCCGCCGCACACCCACCGGCACGGGGCGGAGGTGCTCACACCTCCGCCCCGTGCCTGCTCCCTCGCAGCTCGACAACCCTTTCGTGGAACGGAGTCCCCCATGTCCAGCAGCCTCTGGCAGCGTTCGATCATCCTGGCGGCGGCCGCAGCGGCCTTCGCCCTCGGCACCGCATGCACCGCAACGACGTCGCACAGCGCGGGCGCAGACCACTCCGCCGGCACGGCGGGCTCCGCCAGCCCCGCCGGTCCCGCAAGTGGCGGCTGCGTACGCGGCAGCGGCGGCCTGCCCGGAACCGGCGGAATAGGCGGCGACGGAGGCCGGGGCGGTGACGGCTTCTTCGGCGGCACGGGCGGCGACGGCGGCCGGGGCGGCGCGCCCGGTCGGCCGGGTGAGCCCGGAAAACCCGGGCACGGCTTCTTCGGCGGTACCGGCGGCCGGGGCGGCGACGGCGGCGTCGGCACGGGCTGTCTCCGGTTCAGCGACCTGCCCGACAAGCCGAAGGACGAGCTCACGGCGGCGGACAAGGCGCGGATCGTGCTGGTCGTCGTCTACGGCGACACCACGAGCGCCGAGGTCGCCAAGAAGTACAAGGTCCCGGAGAAGGAGGTCGACACCTGGAAGCGGCAGGTCCTCGACGGTGACTGGTTCGCGCTGGCGGGCGTGGACCGGCCTTTCCCCTGGTGAGCCGGTGCGGTCGCGGCACCGTCGGTGAGGGCCGTGCCGCAGGCGGAGGGCTGTCGGGGCCTTCCGCGGCCCTTCGTAGAGTGGAGGCCCGTGACAGACACCGCGCGCCCGCTGCCCGACCGTCCCCTCCGCGGCCGTCCCCTCCGCGGCCGTCCCCTTCCCGAGCGCCCGCTGCGTATCGCCGCGGCCCAGGCCCGGCCCGCCGCCGGGGACGTCGCCGCCAACGCGGCCACCACCGCCGCGATGATCCGTGAGGCCGCCGCCTCCGGCGCCCGGCTCGTCGTCTTCCCGGAGAAGTTCCTCACCGGCTACGAGCCCGAACTCATCCGCGCCGAACCGCTCCGGTGCGCCGTCCAAGGCGACGGCGACGCACGGCTCGCGCCCGTCACCGCCGCCTGCCGCGAGACGGGCACGGTCGCGGTCGTCGGCGCCGCCGTCCACGACGGCGGCGAGCTGTACGTCTCGGCGCTCGTCATCGGGGCCGACGGGGCTCTCGTCACCCGCTACGACAAGCAGACCCTCTTCAAGGCCGAGCGCGAGGTCTACCGCCAGGGGGCCAGGGGCGCCAGCCTCGAACTCGGCGGCTGGCGGCTCGGGTTGGGCATCTGCTACGACTCCGGATTCCCGGAGCACGCCCGCGCGGCGGCGCTCGACGGCTGCCATGCGTACGTCGTAGGCGCGCTGTTCGGCGTGGGCAACGGCCACCACGAGTCGCGGACCTGGTTCCCCGCCCGCGCACTCGACAACACCGTCTATGCCGTCCTCGCCAACCACGTCGGCGAGACCGGCGGCCGGCAGGCATGCGGCGGCAGCGCGGTCTGGGCGCCTGACGGACGTCTCGTCGCGGAGGCGAGCCCCGACCGCCCCGGCCTCCTCGTCGCCGACCTCGACCCGGCCGTCCTGCGCACCGCCCGCGACGCGGAGCCGATGCTGCGCGACCTCCACGACACGGCGGCGGCGCGGCGGGACGAACACCTGCTGGGCGGCTGACGCCCGACCCCGCGCACGCAGCGCCATGGCATGCGCGGCGTCCATGGCACGTGATGGAGGATCCGGCAACCGGTCCGGCCGAGTCCACGGACGGCGAACTGGTGGGAAAATGGCACGCATGAGCGGCCAGGCCCTCGTGACGCTGTTCCTCAGCGGCGACGTGATGCCGGGCCGGGGCGTCGACCAGATCCTGCCGCACCCCGGTGACCCCGTGCTGCGCGAGGGTTACGTCCGGGACGCTCGCGAGTACGTGACGCTCGCGGAAGTCGCCAACGGGAGGATTCCCCAGCCTGTGGACTACGTCTGGCCCTGGGGCGAGGCGCTGGACGTGCTCGACGAGGTCGGACCCGACGTGCGCGTCATCGACCTGGAGAGCAGCGTCACGACGAGCGACGACTTCGCGCCCGGCAAGGCCGTGACGTACCGGATGCACCCCGACAACCTGCCCTGCCTGGCCGCCGCCCGGCCCGACGTCTGCGCGCTGGCCAACAACCACGTGCTCGACTTCGGGCGCCGGGGCCTGGAGGAGACCTTGGACCTGCTGCGCGGCGCCGGGCTCGGCCCGGCCGGGGCGGGGCGGGACCTCGACGAGGCCCAGCGGCCGGTGGCGGTGCCCACGAAGAGCGGCGGGCGCGTGCTCGTCCTGTCGTGCGCCATGGCGTCCGCCGGGGTGCCGTCGCGGTGGGCGGCGGGGGAGGGGCGGCCGGGCGTGGACTTCGTACCCGATCTGTCGGCCCGCAGCGCGGACGCGCTCGCGCGGCGTGCGGCGGCGGTGCGGCAGGAGGGCGACCTCGTCGTCGTGTCGATCCACTGGGGCTCGAACTGGGGGTTCAACGTCTCGCAGAGCCAGACCGGCTTCGCGCGGCGGCTCGTCGACGGCGGCGTGGACGTCGTCCACGGCCACTCCTCCCACCACCCCCGGCCGATCCAGGTCTACCGCGGCAAGCTCATCCTCTACGGCTGCGGCGACCTGATCGACGACTACGAGGGGATCTCGGGCTACGAGCGCTACCGCGACGACCTTCGCCTCATGTACTTCCCGTCGCTCGACCCGGCCACGGGCGAGCTCGCCTCCCTGCGGATCGCTCCGATGCAGGCCCGCCGGATGAAACTGCACCACGCCTCGGCGGCGGACGTGGCCTGGCTCTGCGAGGTGCTCAGCCGCGCGGGCCGGCCGTTCGGCACCCAGGTGGAGCCGGAGCTGGCGGACGACGGCTTCCTGGCGGTGCGGTGGTGGCGGCGGGCGACGCTGTAGCGGGCCCGGGACCTCTGTGGCGGGCCCGGGACCGACCCGACACCTTGCCCACGAAAGTGGCCGAGGCCATACAAGATGGCCATGTCCGGCGCCGTCCGGGCCTCCCTAACCTGTTCGCCATGACCCCTCATGCCGAACCCGATCCGCAGGCCGGCGCGGCCGTCAAGGCCGCGGACCGTGCGCACGTCTTCCACTCCTGGTCCGCCCAGGGCCTGATCGACCCGCTCGCCGTGGCCGGCGCCGAGGGCTCGTACTTCTGGGACTACGACGGCAACCGCTACCTCGACTTCACCAGCGGCCTCGTCTACACCAACGTCGGCTACCAGCACCCGGCCGTCGTCGCGGCGATCCAGGAGCAGGCCGGCCGGCTCACCACCTTCGCGCCCGCCTTCGCCATCGACGTACGCTCCGAGGCCGCACGCCTCATCGCCGAGCGCACCCCCGGCGACCTCGACAAGATCTTCTTCACCAACGGCGGTGCGGAGGCCGTCGAGAACGCCGTCCGCATGGCCCGGCTGCACACGGGCCGCGCGAAGGTGCTCTCCGCCTACCGCTCGTACCACGGCGCCACCTCCACCGCGATCAACCTCACCGGCGACCCGCGCCGCTGGGCCTCCGACTCGGCCTCCGCCGGCGTCGTCCACTTCTGGGCGCCGTTCCTCTACCGCTCCCCCTTCTACGCCACCACCGAGGCGGAGGAGTGCGCGCGTGCCCTGACGCACCTGGAGGACACGATCGCCTTCGAGGGGCCGGGGACGATCGCCGCGATCATCCTGGAGACCGTCCCCGGGACCGCCGGCATCATGACCCCGCCGCCCGGCTACCTCGCGGGAGTCCGCGAGATCTGCGACCGGTACGGGATCGTGTTCGTCCTCGACGAGGTCATGGCGGGCTTCGGGCGCACCGGAAAGTGGTTCGCCGCCGAGCACTTCGACGTCGTGCCCGACCTGATGACCTTCGCGAAGGGCGTCAACTCCGGTTACGTGCCGCTGGGCGGTGTCGCGATATCCGCGGAGATCGCGGCGACCTTCGACAAGCGGCCGTACCCGGGCGGGCTCACCTACTCCGGCCACCCGCTCGCCTGCGCCGCCGCCGTCGCCACCATCCGCGCGATGGAGGACGAGCAGGTCGTCGAGCACGCCGCCCGTATCGGTGAGACCGTCCTCGGCCCCGGCCTGCGCGAGCTCGCCGAGCGCCACCCGTCGGTCGGCGAAGTGCGCGGCCTGGGCGCCTTCTGGGCCCTCGAACTGGTGCGGAACCGGGAGACACGCGAGCCGCTCGTCCCGTACAACGCGGCGGGCGAGGCCAACGCGCCGATGGCGGCCTTCGGCGCGGCCTGCAAGAAGAACGGCCTGTGGCCCTTCATCAACATGAACCGCACCCACGCCGTCCCCGCCTGCAACATCAGCGAGGCGGAGGCCAAGGAGGGCCTGGCGGCCCTCGACGCCGCGCTCGCCGTCGCCGACGAGCACGTGGCGTAGGACACGCGGCGCAGGACGCGGCCCGTGGGCACCACGCGGGGCGTAAGAGCGGCGTAGGACGTGGCGTACGCCACGCCCTGGGGTCCCCTCCGACTGGCTTAGGGTGTCCGGAACCGGACGGAGGGGACCCACACATGCCCGCGAGCGGAGTCGTGACCCGCAGCACATTGCGGCAGCAGATCGCGGACGCACTGCGCGACGAGGTGCTCGCCGGCCGTCTCCAGCCCGGGCAGGAGTTCACGGTCAAGGAGATCGCCGCCACGTACGGGGTGTCGGCGACGCCCGTCAGGGAAGCGCTCGTCGACCTCACCGCGCAGGGGCTGCTCGACTCCAACCAGCACCGCGGCTTCCAGGTGCACCGGTTCTCGATCGAGGACTACCGCGGCATGGTCGAGGCCGCCTCGCTCGTCGTGGACGGCATCTTCCGCGCGGACGGGACCCCGCGCGCCAACCCGGTGCACGGCCCGGCCCTCGTCTCCGTACGCCGCCGGGCCGAGGAGGCCGCGCGGGCCGCGCGCAGCGGTGAGCTGGACGTCCTCATCGGCTACGACCTGCGCTTCTGGCGGGAGCTCGGCGCGCTCGTCACCAACTGCTACATCGCCGAGTTCCTGCACCGGATGCGGGTCCAGACCTGGGTGTTCGCCGTGCCGCATCTGCGCGGCGAGCCCGAGCCGGCGGCGTGGCTGTGGAACAGGCACGAGGACCTGGTGGACGCGATCACCCTCGGGGACGGGCGGACCGCGCACGCCGTGGTCGTCACCCACGACGAGCACGCGCTGCGCTGGGCGGACCGGCTGGAGCGGCGCACCCGGTGACGGGGCACGGTGAAGCGGTGCGGTGACGGGGCACGGTGAAGCGGTGCGGTGAAGCGGTGCGGTGAACGGGAGTAGTGAACGGGAGTGGTGAACGGAGCCGCGACCGGGATGTGCGCTGACTGGGCGGGGTAGTCCCGTAGCACTACGCTGTCCCGACCATCGCACAAACCCGTACAACCCCGATGGAGAGCGAGCCCGTCTTGGCCTGTGACCTCTGGCTGGTCCCCCTCGTCGACGTGCTGTGCCACAGCCCCGACAACCCGTTCGCCGACGAGATCGCGTCGTACGACAAGGCCCTCACCGATGCCGGTCTGCCCACCATTCCCGTCTTCGCCTACATGCCGGGCCTCTCGGGCGACGTCGCGCCCATCGCCGGCTTCGACTACGACGCCCTGCACTTCCTGCGCCGGGCCTATCTGCTCCAGCTCTGCGGCCTGGCGGTGACGCCGGTCGACGAACTGGGCGGCGACTACGAGCAATTGCTGGAGATGTTCGAGTCGACGGCCCAGCAGTCGCATCTGGTCTGGCACTACGACCACGCGGGGGCCTACGTCCCCGTCGACTTCCAGGTCCCGCTCTCGAACGAGGAACTCCTCGCGGCCGGCGGCCCCTTGGGCTCGACGCAGGGCCTCCTGCGCGAGCTCGAGTACGTGGCCCCCTCGATCGGCATCGACCCCGCCAACCCCCCGGCCGCCCCGGCCCCGCCGGCGCGCCCGACCTCCCTGGAGGAGCCGGCGGGGCCGATCCCGTACGACGAGAGCCCGTTCGCGCGCGAACGCCACGTCTGGCTGGGCCTGCACGCGGCGGCCACACGCAGCCTCGGCCAGGGCTCCATGATCATCTTCAGCTGACGCGCGGGCCACGGCCCTCGGGCCGCGGACCCGCCGTGCGCCTGCCGTGCGCCGGCCGGGCACCGCCGTCACGGCGGGCGCGGCCGGCGGGGTCGGTGCGGGCGGTGCGGGGGCCGTGCGGCTGGCGGGTCCGGCGCGGGTCAGCGCGGCTCCGGCGGCCGCTGCCTCGGCATGTTCGGCCGGGTCGGCGGTGTGAGCGGGAAGCGGCCTGAGGGGTGGCCGTTCTCCGGGCGCGGCGCCGTGCCCGCGTGCGAATGCAGCACCTGCGGGGCCGGGCCGGAGCGGAACTCGACCATCCAGTCCGCCGTCTCCGCCCGTACGAGCTCGGTGATGTCCTCCGAGAAGCGGCGCAGCACCCCGAGGCACCGCTCCGCCGCCTCGCTCGCCGTGCCCTCGGTCGGGCCGAGCACCTCGCGCACGCTCTCCGACGCCCAGTCGAACTGGAGCGCCTGGAGGCGTCGCTGCACCGCCTGGGCCGCGGCGACCCCCCGCATCCAGCCGGACGTCAGGCCGAAGTACCGGTCGCAGGCCAGGCACGCCCCGGCCAGCAGCAGCGAGAGATAGCCCCAGCCCGCGGCGCCCGACAGCACGTCGGTGAGGTCGAGGAGCGGCAGCGCGGCGCCCGCGATCACGCCCAGGGCCGTACCGACGCGCAGCACCCGGGCCCAGCGGCGCTTGCGGGCCCGGTCGGAGAGGTACCACTCCGCGGTGCGCAGCGCGTTCGACTCGACCCAGCGGTACAGCTCGTCGAGTCGCTCCGCGGGCTCGCCCCAGTCCCCGAGCGGGAAGGGCCGCCCCGTCAGGTCGCCGTGCGCGTCCAGGCTCTCCCGGGCGGGGGCGCCCTCGCTGCGAGAGACCCCGTTCTCCTCCCGGGCCGACCCCCCAGGCTGCATCTCCGGCTGGCTCACCGGGGCACTCCTCTGCGCTCTGCGTGACTGCACTGCGTGGCTACGCATTGCTCTGCGTGACTGTTGCGTCCGTACCGTGCTAACCCTGCGTGACGTGCGATGCGCGCGTGGGTTCTGATGCGCAGGGTCTTCCTACCGCCGAATGGTGGGCCGCGGGGGCGAAATCCCGGTATTTCCGCCCGCACGAGGGTCCTGGTCGGGTAGGGGGAGGCCGGACGCTCTCACTCGAAAGAGTTGGTGACGAGCGGGCGGGGCGGGGCGCTCCGGGACCACGTAGGCTCGGTTTACCGAACATTCGTCGTCGAAATGCCAGGAGTGACCGTGATTCCCGGTGGTGGCCAGCCCAATATGCAGCAGCTGCTCCAGCAGGCCCAGAAGATGCAGCAGGATCTCGCCCGGGCACAGGAGGAACTCGCGGCGACCGAGGTCGACGGCCAGGCGGGCGGCGGTCTCGTCAAGGCGACCGTGACCGGCTCCGGGGAGCTGAGGGCGCTCGTCATCGACCCCAAGGCGGTGGACCCGGAGGACACCGAGACCCTCGCGGACCTCGTCGTCGCCGCCGTCCAGGCCGCGAACGAGAACGCGCAGCTCCTCCAGCAGCAGAAGCTCGGGCCGCTGGCACAGGGTCTGGGCGGCGGCGGGATCCCGGGCCTGCCGTTCTGATCCGTTCGTTCCGGAGTCATCCATTCCGGAGTCGTTCGAATTCGGAGCCGCCGTTCGGATCCGGAGCCGTCCGGATCCCGGCGTACACGCGCCGGTAAGGCGTACGCGCTTCTATGGCGTACGCCCAGCTACTACCGTAGCCATCGAGCCGTAACCATCGAAGCAGTCCCGGAGACCGGAGAGTCCCGGAGAACCGGAGAGGCGTTCCGTTGTACGAAGGCGTGGTTCAGGACCTGATCGACGAACTGGGCAGGCTGCCCGGCGTCGGTCCCAAGAGCGCGCAGCGGATCGCCTTCCACATCCTCCAGGCCGAGCCCACCGACGTCCGCCGCCTCGCCCACGCCCTCCTTGAGGTGAAGGACAAGGTCCGCTTCTGCGCCGTGTGCGGCAACGTCGCGCAGCAGGAGCAGTGCAACATCTGCCGGGACGCACGCCGCGACCTGGCGGTCATCTGCGTGGTCGAGGAACCCAAGGACGTCGTGGCGATCGAGCGGACCCGCGAGTTCCGCGGTCGCTACCACGTCCTGGGCGGCGCGATCAGCCCGATCGAGGGCGTCGGCCCGGACGATCTGCGGATCCGCGAGCTCCTCACGAGGCTCGCGGACGGCGCGGTCACCGAGCTGATCCTGGCGACCGACCCCAACCTCGAGGGCGAGGCCACCGCCACCTACCTGGCGCGCATGATCAAGCCCATGGGGCTGAAGGTGACGCGTCTCGCCAGCGGACTTCCCGTTGGCGGCGATCTCGAATACGCCGACGAGGTCACGCTCGGGCGTGCCTTCGAGGGGAGACGACTTCTCGATGTCTGACGCAACGCTGCACTCCGCCACGCAGGATCCGGACGACTTCGCGGTCCAGATCGCCGACTCGATCGAGAGCTTCATCGTCGCCACCACGGAAGTGGCGAAGGGCGACGAACCCGACAGTGCGGTGCCCTTCCTGCTGCTGGAGGTCTCGCAGCTGCTGCTCGCTGGCGGCCGGCTCGGCGCGCACGAGGACATCGTCCCGGAGGAGCGGTACGAGACGGACACCGGCCCCGACCAGGACGTGGACGAGCTGCGCGAGCGGTTCGCGGTCCTGCTCGACCCGGTCGACGTCTTCTCCGAGGTCTTCGACCCGTACGAGCCGCGCAAGGCGCCGGTCCCGTGCCGGATCTCCGACAACCTCGCGGACGTCGTCACGGACCTCCGCCACGGCCTCGCCCACTACCGCGCGGGCCGCACCACCGAGGCGCTGTGGTGGTGGCAGTTCTCGTACTTCTCCAACTGGGGACCGACGGCGTCGGCCACCCTGCGCGCACTCCAGTCGCTCGTCTCGCACGTCCGCCTCGACCAGCCCCTCGCGGAGCTGGACGGCCTCGACACGGACGAGGACCTGCCCGACGACGACCTGGCGGAGGAGGCCGGGCGCGTGATGGTCGAGGAGATCGCGGGGCCGCTGGGGCTGCGGAAGGTCCGTACCGCCCGCTAGACGGTATCCCGGGGGTTCTCGGGTTCCTTTGGTGCCCTGGGGTGTCCCGGGGTGCCCGGGGCGTGCTCGGGCTGTAGCAGAAGCGATACGTTCCGGCTGGTCCCACGGGGTGTCCGGCACCGCTAGGTTGGCGGTCCTTCGACGTTCAACGTACGGGTGCTGGGGGCTGGGGAATGGTGGACCGCATGGGACGACGACGTACTGCGCACAGAGCTGCCGCCGCGGTGGTCGTGGCGGCGGCTCTGCTGTCGGGCTGCGGCCCCGAGTCGTCCCCGGCGGGCGGTGCCGGAGAGGTCTCCGACGTACCGTCCGTGTCCACGACGCCGCCCCTGACCCCGGCGGCATCGCCCTCGGCAACGCCCTCGCCCTCGGCTCCTGTCTCGGCGACCCCGCAGACGGGCCCTTCCGGGTACGAGGGCTCCGCGGCACCGTCCACGCGGCCCGTGACACCCACGGCGAAGCCGAAGGCCCCCTCCCGGCCGACCAAGCTCACCATGTTCGCCTCCGCCCCGGGCGGCAGGCTCGACCTGGCGCGGGGCGGCCCCGCCAAGGAGTTCACGGTCTCCGTCCACAACGGCAACACGCGTGCGTACGCCGAGGTCGCCGTGGCCTTCCAGATGGAGATCATGGAGAGCGCCAACGGCAGGTCCTCCGCCCAGAACGGCTTCGTCGTCGAGCGCCGTGATCCGGCGACGGGCCGCTGGACCAACGTAGAACTGCGCGTCGCCAACGACGTCCAGCCGCTCTGGCTCACCGCGACCGGGAGTCCGCTCGCCCTCGAAGCCTCCCGCGTCGAGCGCTACCGGATCCGCGCGGTCCCGACCGGGCCCGCCGGCTCCATGCCCCTCATGATCAAACTGGTGGACGCGGCGGCGCCCGACGACGCGTGGGAGACCGCCTTCCTCGGCAACGCCTCGCTCATGGTGAGCGCGAAGAGCTGATCCCGCGCGGGGAGCCGGTCCCGCCCGAGGAACTGGTCCCGCGCGAGGGGCCGGGCCGGTGTGAGGGCCGGGCCGGTGTGAAGCGGCCCACACTCCGCGTACCCGGCCGCTGCCGCGGGCAGGCGGGAGCCCGAGCGGTCAGGAGCGCTCCGCCCCGGCGGCAGCCGCCACTGTGCCGGATGATCACGTCGTGAGCGGGACATCTCACGATGCGATACCTACCGGGCGTTCCTGGCTCGCTCGTTAAACTGAGCCGACCGCAGTGATGACTGCGGCACAGACCGAGCGAGGAGCGCACGTGGGCCTGGTCGTGCAGAAGTACGGAGGTTCCTCCGTTGCCGATGCCGAAGGCATCAAGCGCGTCGCCAAGCGGATCGTCGATGCCAAGAAGAACGGCCACCAGGTGGTCGTCGTGGTCTCGGCGATGGGCGACACGACGGACGAGCTGATCGATCTCGCCGAGCAGGTATCCCCCATCCCTGCCGGACGCGAGTTCGACATGCTGCTGACCGCCGGAGAGCGGATCTCCATGGCCCTGCTGGCGATGGCGATCAAAAACCTGGGCCACGAGGCCCAGTCGTTCACGGGCAGCCAGGCAGGTGTCATCACCGACTCGGTCCACAACAAAGCGCGCATCATCGATGTGACGCCGGGCCGCATCCGTACGGCGCTCGATGAGGGCAACATCGCCATCGTCGCCGGCTTCCAGGGCGTGTCCCAGGACAAGAAGGACATCACCACCCTCGGCCGCGGCGGCTCCGACACGACCGCCGTCGCGCTGGCCGCCGCGCTGGACGCCGAGGTCTGCGAGATCTACACCGATGTGGACGGCGTCTTCACCGCCGACCCGCGGGTCGTGAAGAAGGCCCGCAAGATCGACTGGATCTCCTTCGAGGACATGCTGGAGCTCGCCAGCTCCGGCTCCAAGGTGCTGCTGCACCGCTGCGTCGAGTACGCACGCCGATACAACATCCCGATCCACGTCCGCTCGTCCTTCTCGGGACTGCAGGGCACCTGGGTCAGCAACGAGCCGCACTCCGACGAAAAGGGTCCCAAGGTGGAGCAGGCCATCATCTCCGGTGTCGCCCACGACACCTCCGAGGCGAAGATCACCGTCGTCGGCGTCCCGGACAAGCCGGGCGAGGCCGCCGCCATCTTCCGCACCATCGCGGACAACGAGATCAACATCGACATGGTGGTGCAGAACGTCTCCGCCGCGTCGACCGGTCTCACCGACATCTCCTTCACCCTCCCGAAGACGGAGGGCCGCAAAGCGATCGACGCGCTGGAGAAGACCAAGGACGCCATCGGCTTCGAGTCGCTGCGCTACGACGACCAGATCGCCAAGATCTCGCTCGTCGGCGCGGGCATGAAGACCAACCCGGGCGTCACCGCTTCGTTCTTCGAGGCGCTCTCCGACGCGGGCGTGAACATCGAGCTGATCTCGACCTCCGAGATCCGCATCTCGGTCGTCACGCGCGCGGACGACGTCAAGGAGGCCGTGCAGGCCGTCCACACCGCCTTCGGTCTGGACAGCGACTCCGACGAGGCGGTCGTCTACGGAGGCACCGGACGGTGACCGCAGCGCGCCGGCCCCCGGTGGTCGCACGATGAACCGCCCTGTCGCCGGGCCGCGCAAGCCCGCGCTCGCGGTCGTCGGCGCGACCGGGGCCGTCGGCGCGGTGATGCTCCAGATCCTGTCCCAGCGTGCGGACGTGTGGGGCGAGATACGCCTGGTCGCCTCGGTGCGCTCGGCCGGCCGCAAGCTGTCCGTGCGCGGCGAGGAGACCGAGGTCGTCGCGCTCTCCGAGGAGGCGCTGACAGGCATCGACGTCGCGCTGTTCCTGGTGCCGGCCCAGGTGGCCGCCCAGTGGGCGCCGATCGCCGCCGCCAAGGGTGCTGTCGTCGTGGACAATTCAGCTGCTTTCCGGCTGGACCCGGATGTTCCGCTCGTTGTGCCCGAGATCAACCCCCATGCCGTACGGGTCCGTCCGCGCGGCATCGTCGCGAGCCCCGGCGACACCACCCTGGCCATGATCGTCGCGGTGGGCGCGCTGCATGCCGAGTTCGGCGTGGACGAGCTCGTCGTCTCCGCGTACCAGGCGGTCAGCGGCGCCGGGCTCGGCGGCGTCGAGGCGCTGCGCACCCAGCTCGCCGTGGTCGCGGGCACGGAACTGGGCACGCACCCCGGCGATGTGCGCCGCGCCGTCGGCGACGGCACCGGTCCGTTCCCCGCCCCCATGGCGCTCAACGTGGTGCCGTGGTCCGGGGCGCTCGCGGAGGACGGCTGGTCCACCGAGGAGCTCGCGATCAGGGCCGAGACGCGCAAGATCCTGGACCTGCCCGAACTCAGGGTCTCCGCGACGTGTGTGCGGGTGCCGGTCGTCACCGCCCACTCGGTCTCCGTGCATGCCCGTTTCGAGCGCGAGGTGAGCGTCGAGCGGGCGCACGAGATCCTCGCCACCTCGCCCGGCGTGGTGCTCTGCGACGACCCTGGCGCGGGGGAGTTCCCCACGCCCGCGGATGTGGTCGGGACCGATCCGACCTGGGTCGGCCGGGTCCGGCGGGCCATGGACGATCCGCGTGCGCTCGAACTCTTCGTGTGCGGCGACAACTTGCGCAAGGGCGCTGCGCTGAACACCGCCCAGATCGCCGAGGCGATCGCCAGGAGCCTGCCCGAGAGCGGTGCCGCGCCGGTCCCCGTAGCGGAATTCTGAGTACCGCTCATCGCAGATGTTTGTAGGATCTGTGAACACCCTGTGAGCAAGTCTCTTGCATGTACCACTTGAACTGGGGTGATGGCATGTTCGACGATGCTTTCCTGCCATTCTGCAACCGGTGGGCGGGTGGGAAGCGTCTTTGCGGTCGCCCCTTCATGGTGCCGCGATAAATGGGGCATTGGGGAAGAGCGATTACGCATGAGGGCATACGGTGCACCGTCAAAAGCGGTGGCGCGCGCGTACAACCCTGACGGGGGGAAGCGTGTCCAACAGGCGTGGCAGAGGTACTCGACATCACAGCGGTGGTCCCGGTGCGCGGCAGAGCGGCCGTGCTGCCGCCCCGCGTCGTCGGCGTGGCCGGCGGGGTCCCGGTGCGCGGAGCCGCAGTGCGTCCGCTCCGGCGTCCCCGGACGGCCGGCGGCATGCCGGTGATCGCCCCCATGCCCTCCACTCGTCCCACCGGCATCCCGTCGCAGCGCGAGGGCGCTGACGACGCGATGGCCGCAGGCACGACCGTCGACCACCTCACCGAGACCTACCGCGCCCACTACCGGTCGCTGCTCGGCCTCGCCGCGCTCCTGCTCGACGACACCGCGTCCTGCGAGGACGTCGTCCAGGAGGCGTTCATCCGCGTCCACTCGGCGCGCAGAAGGGTCCGGGACCCCGAGAAGACCCTCGCCTACCTCCGGCAGACCGTCGTCAATCTGTCGCGCTCCGCGCTGCGCCGGCGGATCCTCGGGCTGAAGCTGCTCTCCAAGCCGATGCCGGACATGGCGAGCGCCGAAGAGGGCGCGTACGACCAGCTGGAGCGGGACGCGCTGATCAAGGCGATGCGCGGGCTCCAGCGGCGCCAGCGCGAGGTCCTCGTGCTGCGGTACTTCGCGGACATGACGGAGGCTCAGGTCGCCGAGACCCTGGGCATCTCGCTGGGCTCGGTGAAGGCGTACGGCTCGCGGGGCATCGCGGCGCTGCGCGTCGCCATGGGGGCCTCGGCATGAACAGACGAGAGCACGGCCGCGAAGACGGGAACGGGCACGATTTCGGGCCAGAGGGCGGGTCCGGGCATGATCGTGGGCGGGAAGCTGAGCTGTACGGGCCGGACGGGCCGTTGAACGACCGGACTGGGAACGGAATTGTGAACCACGGGCCGCTGGACGACATGCACGGCAAGCGGGAGAACGGGCGAGATGCCGGCCCGCTGGGCGGCGACGCACCGGGCCGCGCGGCGGGCGACGCGCTCGGCCGCGGTGATGGCCTGGACGGGCTCCGGGCCGCGCTCGGAGGTACCGCCTTCGGAGGCGGGGCTTCGGGCGGCTCTCCGGGTGGCGTTTCGGGCGGGGCTTCGGGTGGCTCTTCGGGTGGGGCTTCGGGCGGAGAGGAGCTGGACGCGCTGGGCGGCGACGAACTGGCCCTGCGCCGGATGCTCCACGACGCCGTCGACGACCTGGCTCCCTCCGACGGTGCCCTCGACCACCTCCGCAAGGCCGTGCCGGCTCGGCGCGCCCGCAAGCGGCAGGCGCTCGTCGGCCTGGCGGCCTCGGTGATCCTGCTCGGCACCGCCGTCCCGGCGTTCGTCCACGTCGCCAACACCGGTGGTCTCTCGGGCGACCTGACCGGCATCAACGCCGGTCACGGCGAGGAGGCCCAGGGCGGCACCGGCACCGAGACCGGCGGCGAGGAAGGCGAGCAGGGCACCGGCGGCTTCAGCGGGGAGACCCCGGGCTCCGCCGGCACGGCCGACGCGTCCCAGAAGCCGGTGCTGCCGGGCGTCGGCTCGGCCTCCGCGTCACCGGGCGCCACCGTCGTCCCGGCGGACAGCATTCCCGCCACCACGCCCACCTGCTCATCGGGTCAGCTCGGTGTGGACAGGACGGAACTCGGCGCCCCTGACACCGAGGGCAAGGTGTACGGCACGTTCCGCATCGCCAATGTCTCCGGCACCGAATGCGCGGTCACCGGCGGCGGCACGGTCGCCGTGCAGGCGATCGGCGCGGCCGACGCGGCGAAGATCAGTGTGGTCGAGCACACGGCGGGCGACGCCGCGAGCGGCCTGCCCGACCCGGCCTCCCAGGCCGGCGCGCTCGTCCTCAAGCCCGCGACGTCGTACGAGGTGAAGTTCGCCTTCGTGCCCTCCGAGACCTGTCCCACGACCGGCGAACCCTCGCCCGACCCCTCGCCCACGGACGGCGCTTCGGGCATGACCGACGGCGCGGGGTCGAGCACCACCGAGACCCAGCTCGGCACCGCGGACGGCGGCGGCACGGCGGACGGCAGCATCTCGGTCGCGCACACCCCGGAGGCCGGAGCCCCGGTCGCCGAGACGACCATTCCGAACGCCTGCGCAGGAACGATCTACCGCACAGGCGTGCTGAACGCCCCCTGACGCGACCGCCCGGGGTGGGTGAGGGCACGTGAGGGGTACGCCGGGTCGGGCTGCGGACGACGCGGCCCGCCCCGCGCTCTACGCCGGGTCGAGACCGAGCGCCTGGTCCTTCGCCGCCTCAGCCTCGCGCCGCACGAAGCGGAACCACATGAACAGCACGAAGCCCGCGAACGCGAACCACTCCAACGTGTAGCCGAGGTTCTGGAACGCCTTCAGGTCGAGCGTGCTGCCCCGCGGCGCCGCCGCGGGCACGGGCTTCATCCCGTCCGGTGCGGCGGGCAGCGTGATCCACGCGTCGTACACGTCGTCCGGCACCAGATTCACCAGCGACGCCGCGCTGATCATGCCCAGCCGCCCGGGCGCCGCCCCGCCGGCAGCGCTCGCCCCGTCGCTGCTCGTCGTCTCGGACGCCTGCAGGGCGCCGGTCACCGTCACCTCGCCGGCGGGCGCGGCCGGCGCCTTCGCCCCGGCGGGCAGCCAGCCGCGCACGACCGGCAGGGCCTTGCCGCTGCCGGTGCGCAGCAGCGTCAGCACATACGAGCCGCGCTTGCCGTCCAGCTGCCGCTCCGGCACGAGGAACTGCTCCCCGTACCGGCCGGTCGCCGTCGCGTGCCGCCCCGATGTCTCCTTGTCGACGGGCAGCAGCTCGTCGAGCGGCACGGCGGCCCGCTTGCCGGGGTCGGGCCGCTGCTCGGCGGCCCGGTGTGTGTCGACGCGGTCCTCGAACCTGCCGAGCTGCCAGGTCCCCATGAAGACGCAGAAGGGGATGCTCAGCGCGACGAACACATTGATTCCCCACCAGCGGGGAGTCAGCAGGAACCGGTACACCCCTCCACGGTACGGAACGCCGCTCCTACTTCCGTCCTCGGGTCCTCCCTCGGGTCCTCGTTCGGGTCCTCCTTCGTGTCCCCCTCGTGTCCTCGATTCCGCGGAGTGTCCGCGGCTCTACTTCAGATGCCGCTCGGCGAAGGCCAGCTCCAGCCGCACCTGCTTGATGCGCTCCTCGACCACCAGCGAGCCGTGCCCCGCGTCGTACCGGTACACCTCGTGCACGGCGTCCCTGGCCGCGAGGCGGTCCACATAGTTCTCGACCTGGCGGATCGGGCAGCGCGGGTCGTTGACCCCCGCCGAGATGTAAACCGGCACCTTCACCGCGTCGACGTAGGTGATCGGCGACGACGCCTCGTACCGCTCGGGCACCTCTTCCGGAGTGCCGCCCAGAAGCGTGCGGTCCATCGCCTTGAGGGCCTCCATCTCGTCGTGGTACGCCGTCACGTAGTCCGCGACGGGCACCGCGGCGAGCCCCAGCGCCCAGGCGTCCGGCTGGGTGCCGAGCCCGAGCAGGGTCAGATAGCCGCCCCACGAGCCGCCCGCCAGCACCAGCTTCGCCGGGTCGGCGAGCCCGGAGGCCACGGCCCACTCACGGACCGCCGCGATGTCCTCCAGCTCGATCAGACCCACCCGGTGCTTGAGCGCGTCCGTCCACTCCCGCCCGTACCCCGTCGAGCCCCGGTAGTTCACCCGCACCACCGCATAGCCGTGGTCCACCCAGGCGGCGGGACCGGCCGCGAACGCGTCGCTGTCGTGCCACGTCGGGCCGCCGTGGATCTCGAAGACCGTCGGGAACGGGCCCTCGCCCGCCGGCCGCTGCACCAGCGCGTGGATCCGGCCGCCCGGCCCGTCCACCCACGCGTCCTCCACCGCCACCGAGCCCGGTGCCTGTATCCCCGGCGGGTCCAGCACCTCCCGGCCCGTCGTGGAGCGCACCTTCGGCGGCTGCGCGGCCGAGGACCACAGATACTCGACCGTGCCGTCCGGCCGGGCCGTCGCGCCCGAGACGGAGCCCGCCGGGGTCTCCACCCGGGTCAGCTCCCGTATCACCGGGTCGAAGCGCCACAGCTCACTGCGCGCCTCGAAGCTGTGCCCGATCAGCAGGGCCGAGCCGTCCGGATACCACTCGGCGCTCACATCGCCCGGCAGCTCGATCGCCAGGTCGGTCTGCTCGCCGGTCGCCACGTCCCACAGCATCGGCTCCCAGCGTCCGCGCCGCTGGTGCCCCACCAGCAGCCGGGTGTCCCCGTCCACCGGGGCGAAGCCCAGCACCTCCAGGCCCAGCTCGACCGTGCCGCCCTCGGTGTCGTCCAGCTCCGCGACCAGCGAACCCGCCCCATCGCTCGCGGCGTGGGAGGTGCCGCCGATCCGGACCACGCGCAGCGCCGAGTGCATCGCGTCGCCGTGCTCCGTGTGCTCGATGGCGACCAGCGTCCCGTCGTGCGAAAGATCACCGACGCCGGCCGACTCCCGGTGCCGGTAGATCTCGACGGGGTCGGCCCCGGGCCGGACGACGTGGATCGTCGTGCCCTCCTCGTCCGTCGAGCGGCCGACCACCGCCGTGCCGTCCCGCCCGAGCGCCAGCCCCGCGCTGTACGAGGAGGGGAGACCGGGGGCCGCGGGCTCGTCGGCCCCGCCGCCGAAGGGCTGCCGCAGCCACACCCCGAACTCGTCCCCGTCCCGGTCCGAGAACCACCAGACCCACTCGCCGTCGGGGGTCAGCACGCCGTCCGTCGTCCCGTTCGGCCGGTCGGTCACCTGGCGCTGCTCGCCGGTCGCGCGATCCCAGGCATACAGCTCGTACGTCCCCGTCGCGTTCGAGACGAAGAGCGAGCGGTCCGGGGCGTCCTCCGCCCAGTCGGGGAGCGAGACGCGCGGTGCCCGGAAGCGCCGCTCCCAGTCGGGCATGCCGCCGGCGGACGCCGGCGCGGTGCTCGGCACGGGCTCGGAGGAGGAGCCCGGCGTGGACTCGGTGATCTCAGTCATGCCCCCCATTCTGCGCCGCCCCGCCCACAAACCGTTCGCGTCGTCCGCAGCCTGTGGATAACCTCCGCGGCATGTACTCACCGCCTCCGGCCGACTGGCGCGAGACGAATCGTTCCCGCTGGGACGAACGCGTCCCCATCCACGTCGCGGGCGACTTCTACGACCTCGCGGCCTTCCGCGCGGGTGAGGACTCGCTGCGCGACTTCGAGACGGCCGAGGCAGGCGACGTCTCCGGCCGCTCCCTGCTCCACCTCCAGTGCCACATCGGCCTGGACACCCTCTCGTGGGCCCGCCGCGGCGCCTCTCGCGTCGTCGGACTCGACTTCTCCGAGCCCGCCGTCGAAGCCGCCCGCACACTCGCCGCGGACCTCGGCCTCGGCCCCGACAGGGCGGCGTTCGTCGCCGCCGACGTGTACGACGCGGCCGAGGCCGTGCCCGACACCTCGTACGACATCGTCTACACCGGCGTCGGCGCACTGAACTGGCTCCCCGACGTCACCCGCTGGGCCGAGACGGCCGCCGCGCTCGTCGCACCGGGCGGCTTCCTCTACCTCGCCGAGTTCCACCCGCTGACCGACAGCCTCGACGACGCGACCGGCTCCCGGGTCACGCACGACTACTTCGCCCGCGACGCCTGGATCGACGAGACCCCGGGCACGTACGCGGACTTCGACGCACGGACCGTCCACAACCGCAGCGTGGAGTGGCAGCACCCGATAGGCGAGGTCGTCTCGGCCATCGCCGCCGCCGGTCTGCGCATCGAGTTCCTGCACGAGCACGACGTCTCGCTCTTCGCGCGCTTCGGCTCGCTGAGGCGCCACGACGACGGCTACCACCGCTTCCCGGCGGACCGCCCGCGCATCCCGCTGATGTACTCGCTGAAGGCGACGAAGCAGGCCACGGGCTGATGTCCGGCGGCGGGTCCGCACTCCCCCGTACAACCCTGCCGGGGACCCGCGAGCGGATCCGCGGCAGGCGGCCTGCGTCCGGTTCAGGCGCGAGTGCCGGGCGACTGGCACGTCCCCCTGGTCGGGCGCTGCCGAGCGCCGAGCGCCGAGCGCCGCGGAGCCGGGCGTCACCGGTCGGCGACGTAGGCGACGAGCTTCGCCATGTTGCCGGTGAAGGCCGAGGTCGTGATCCCCTGGGCGCTCTCACCCGGCTGGTACGGCGGCTCCGCCGGCGGATCGGCGGGGTTGTAGGGGGAGGTGTCGTATGTGTCGCCGACGTGCTTGCTCATATAGGCCGTGCCGTCGTACGGGGTGCGGGGAGCCGGGCCGCGGTACGGGTTGGTCGTGGTGCCCACCGGGGTGATCCAGTGGTCCTTGGTGCCGAGACCGGTCACGAGGGCGTCCGCCTGCGCGTCGGTCACCACGGGGAGCGTGAACTCGGCCTCCCGGAAGAGATCCGTCGGTTCGAGGTCGCGGATGCCGAAGTACCGGGGGAGTTCGTACGGGCTGCCGGGGGTGAGCGGGGACCGGGCGCGCAGCTCCGCCACCTCCGCGCGGCCCATCGCCATCAGCTCCTCGTACGTCGACCTGAGGCCGGCGATGTCGACGGAGCGGCCGCCGGAGTAGTGGCTGAGCGTGTTCCGGTGGTCGTGGTCGTAGTAGTAGGCGCCGTTGCGGATGTTGGAGCCGAAGCGGTGGACGAACCGGGCGCGGTTGGTGCCCAGTTCGACGAAGGTCGGGTGCGTGCTGTTCTTCAGCAGCGGGTTCTCGCCCTTCTGCTCATCGGTGAGCGGGCAGCTCTCCAGCCACGCGATGGCCTCCGGTACGCGCCGCAGATAGGCGTGGTCGCCGGTCAGCCGGAAGTAGTGGAAGAGCTGGCGGACATTGGTCTGGGTGGTGTGGGTGGTCAGCGCCCGCGGCTCGTAGGAACGCGCTCCGGCGGGCGCTCCCGCGGGGCGGCCGTTCACGGCGTGGGCGAGGTGCTGGAGGCCCCAGCCGGCCTGGGGGCCGGGCTGCTGGAGCCGGTGCAGACAGGCCATGGCGCGCAGCACGGGCCGGTTCAGGTCCCGCCGCCCCAGCGTCGCGGCGCACATGAGCAGGAACTTGATGTTCTCGCCCAGCACGTCGTCGTTGAAGGTGACGTGCCGGGTGTAGTCGCCGTCCTCCATGCCGTGCCCGACGTCGCCGGGCAGCCAGGACGGCCGGGCGTCGGGCCAGGGGGTGTCACTGACCGAGCCGGAGAACGCGGGGAAGCGCTGCGGCCAGCCGCCGTCCGCGGGTCCGCCGCGCAGCTGTGCCCTGAGCATGAAGTCGATCACGCGGTTCAGCGCCGCCCTGAACGCGGGGTGCCTGCGCTCCACGTACAGGCGCAGGATCAGCTGGGCGGCGGCGGAGGTGCCTGCGTCGTCGAACGTGGCGTTGCCGTAGAAGTGCTGGAACTCCTCCAGCCGCCAGCCGTTGGCACCGATCGTGTCGTACCACCGGCGCAGCGCGCCCTCGCCGGCGAAGTCATGGATGTAGTTCCAGCCGCCTATGGGCAGTTGGGCCGCGACGAGCGCGAGCCCGGTGCGCTCCGCCGCACGGTAGAAGGTCTCGTCGCCGGTCGCGTGGTAGGCGTCGAGCAGGCTGTGTCCGACGGTGGGGGTGCCGGGCGGCTGGACCCAGCACATGGTGCGCCGTGCCTCCATCTCGCCCCAGGTGGCGGAGAGATCGGGCAGATAGCTCCACACGTAGCCGCCGCGGTACGAGACCTGTTCATCCATGAAAACGGCCGCGCGGCTCATCGCGTGGGCGGCACCGCGCGTCGCGGACGGCGCGGGGGACGGCGCGTGTGCCAGTGCGGGGGACGGGCGGGCGGGTGCCTGCGCCGCGTGTGCCGGTGCGGCCGGGAGCCCCGACAGCGCGCCGAGGAGCACGGGTGCGGCGGCGAACCGGCCGAAGGTCCTGCGGTTCATGGGCGTCGTCATGGGGTGCGCCTCCAGGCACGGCGGAAGCCGCAACTGCGTTGCGGGGGAAGGGGGGAGTGGCTGCCCCTACGCCTACCACCCGCTCTTCGCGGTGCTCAAGAGTTCGTATCAATGATTTTTGTTCATATCCATGACCGGTGGTGGTGTGGCGGGTCAGCGGGTGCTGACCAGCGTCGCGTACACGACGACGTTGCCCAGGTAGCCGGCCGTCCTGCTGTAGCCGCCGCCGCAGGTGATGATCCGCAACTGCGGCACGGCCGAACTCCCGTACACCTTCCGGCTCGGGAAGCCCTTCCGCGGGTGGATCTCGACGGCGTCGACCTTGAAAGCGGCGGTGTGCCGGTCCCGGCGCGTCACCTCGACCGTGCTGCCCTTGCGCAGCGCCCCGAGCGAGAAGAACACGGCGCGGCCCGACGGAGTGTCGACGTGCCCGGCCACGACGGCGGTGCCGGCCTCGCCCGGTGCGGGCCCCTTGGCGTACCAGCCGGCGACGTTCGCCTTGTCCGCCGGCGGGACGTCCAGTGAGCCGGCCGCGTCCAGCGCGAGCTTCATCACCGGCGCGTCCACGCCGATCGCGGGGATGCGCAGCCTGGCCGGCTCGGCGCGGGAGCGGTCGCCGTTCCTGTTGCTCGAACGGTACGGCGGCGCATGACGGACCGCCGGCCCGTGCGCGGCCGGCGGTGCCGCGGACGCGGTGCCGGCCTGGGCCGGTTGCGGCTGCGGAGCCGTCTCGCCGTTCAGTCCCTGCACCAGCAGATAGACGCCGGCGCACAGGACGGCGACGAGGGATTTCTTCGACGGGGAGAATGCGGAAAGCGCGCGTCCCATGGAGGTCACGCTCCGGGTCCGGGGAAGGGGTGGTCGGTACGCGGGGTGGTGCGTGAAGGGGTGAGTGGGGCGGTGCGTGAAGCGGTGGGTGGGGCGGTGGTTGAAGCAGGGGTGAAGCGGCGGCGGTGTGCCGGAGGGAGGCGGCGCGGACCCGCCCCGGCCGGGCGGGCCCGCGCCGACGGTCGGCGAAGGGCGGTCGGTGAAGAGCGGTCGGTGAAGAGCGGTCGGTCAGCCGGCCGCGCCGGCCCGCCGCCGCCTTGCGACCAGGCCGCCCGCCGCACCGAGGATCAGTGCGGAGCCCGCCGCGATCTCGGTGCCACTCATCCCGCCGGCACCGCCGAATCCCCCGCGGACCGCGCCCTCCGGCTGGCGGGCGACCTCGAACTCGGTCATCACCCGCGTCGCCGGGGGGCACTTGACGGTGATCGAGTAGACGCCGTCCGCGGCATCGTCGGGAACGGTGAACTCACCGGCGAGTTCACCCTCGTTGTCGCTCTCGGTCAGGTTGATCTGACCGCCCGCCTCCGCCTGGCCCTTGGCGTAGCCACCCGACTCGCAGGCCGAGGTGCTGACGGTGACGGTGGAGCCCGGGTATGCCACGTCGGGGCTGACATGGACATCGGACTCGTCGGCGACCGCCGCCGCGCCCGGGAGACCGAAAGCAATGACGGTCAAGGCGCCAACGGCGAGTACACGTGCAGTACGCATTTTCACCACCCTCCGACAAGCGCGGGGGGCGGGACCTGATGTCCCGACGAGGACGCCGCGCTCCAGGCCCCAAGAAAATCAGCTGAAATGATCAAAAGACCGACACGAAACGCACGGGGGTGTGCGCGCCGGATCCCGGCCGGACCATTCGCACAGGTCGCGCGGGCCGCGATACGCCCAATGACGGAATATCAGATTTATGCGGCGAACGGGTGGCGCGGCCGGCGGCGACGGGGCGCGGTGGATCGCGTCGGGTGCAGGCCGCGGTGGGGCGGTGGGGGCGACGGCGGTGGTGGTCTGCGGGCCTTCACCAGCGGCGACCTGACGGACCGTAAAACCGCGGGAAGCCCAGGTGCCCGCGTCGTTACGACGACGAGAATCCGCAGCTCCTGGCCGCTCCCGCGCGGGTGGCGCGGGCGCCGCGGCCGGTCCGGTGGAGGCCGAGCTGGGTGAGGAGATCGCACGGCTGCTCGCCGAGTACGAGGAGCAGATGGAGGCCCTCCAGTTCCGCAAGGCCGCGGCCGCGCTGCGCGCGCTGTGGTCCGCGGGCAAGGCGTATCTGGAGGACAGTCCCCCTGGCTGGAGATCATGAACCTGATCCATCTGTACGGGGTCGTCTCCGAGCCGGTCATCCCGGCCACGGCCGCTGCCATGCGCGGTGCCTTCGCGCTGCCGGGCGACACCGCGCTGCCGCCCGGCACCACGGCGCCGGGCGGCGCCGAAGCCTCGGCCCGGGCGTGGGTGAGTGCCGAGGAGGCCAGGGCGCTGGACGCGGTCCCGGCCGGCACCGCCTTCACCGTCCCGCCGGTGCTCTTCGCGAAGATCGCGGTGGAGGACCTTGCGGCGTACCGCGACCGCTTCGGCGGCGCGGAAGCGGCCGCCTGACCGGTCTCCTCCGCTCTCGGCCGCCCGGTCGTTCCGCACTCGTTGCCGGAGCGGCAACGAACGTTGCCGCTTCGGCCGGCGGGTCGCAGGGTGGGCGGTATGACTGAGACGGACAAGCAAGCCATGGCGGGCGGTCTCCACAACGCCGCGGGCGCCTCCTCCGTAGTGGATGTGGTGGTGGTCGGCGGCGGCGCGGCCGGGCTGTCGGCCGCGCTGACCCTGACCAGGGCCCGGCGCTCGGTGCTGGTGATCGACTCCGGGGAGCCGCGCAACGCGCCTGCCGCCGCGGTCCACGGATACCTTTCCCGCGACGGCCTCCCGCCGGAAGACCTGCTGCGGACCGGCCGCCAGGAGGTCACCGGCTACGGCGGGCGCATCGTGGCGGACCGCGTCACCGGGGCCCGCCGGGACGGCGAGCGCTTCGCCGTGGACACCGCGGGCGGCGGCCGGTTCACGGCACGGCGGCTGCTGGTGACGACCGGCCTGGTCGACCGGCTTCCGGATGTGCCCGGCCTGCGGGAGCTGTGGGGGCGTGACGTCCTGCACTGCCCGTACTGCCACGGCTGGGAGGTACGGGACGCGCCGATCGGCGTACTGGCGACCGGCCCCTGGGCCGCCCACCAGGCGCTGCTGTTCCGGCAGTGGTCGCCGGACGTGACCGTGTTCCTGCACACCGCGGGCGATCCGACGGACGAACAGTGGGAGCAGCTGGCCGCACGCGACATCGCCGTGGTCGACGGCGAGGTCGTCGGGCTCGACACCGACGGCGGCGACGACGGAGACCGCCTCTCGGGCGTACGGCTGGCCTCGGGCACGCGGGTGCCGGTGCGGGCCCTGGCCGTGGCACCGCGCTTCGAGGCGCGCGGCGAGGTGCTCGCGGAGCTCGGCCTGACGAGCGTGGACCATCCCATGGGCATGGGCAGCTACGTCGAGTCGGACGCGAGCGGGTTCACCGGCGTCGCCGGGGTGTGGGTCGCGGGCAACGTCACCGACCTCATGGCCGGTGTCGCCGTGTCCGCGGCCTCCGGGATGCAGGCCGCGATCGCGATCAACGCGGATCTCGTGGCCGCCGACGCCGCCGCGGCGGTGGCCCGCCGCACGGTGGCGTCCGGCCGGGCACCCTTCGGCCCGGCCGCGGAGGCCGTCGCCTGCGAACGGGTCCTCGGTGAACGCCGGCACGGCATCGACACCGTGATCGGTGCCCGGGGTACGGGGCGCCCCTCTGGCGATTGACTCTTCGGGGTGAGCACGTGTCGACACAACCGGTGACCGGGTACGCCCTGAGTGCCACCGCGCCTTCCTCCTGCCCCGTCCTCAGGGCCCCGTTCCCTTCCCCGGGGCCCTGCGTACGGCCCGTTCCTCCCGGCCGACTCCGAGGCTCTTCGTGTGGCCTGTGACACGTCTGTGACAGTCGGCGGACGCCGTCATGACGTCCCCCCGGCAGCCTTTTGGAAAGAGGGCAAATAGCAGTAATTCAGACATTTGCTCCCTGCTTCCGAGGGTGTGAGCAGGACGATCGAACCGATGCGTCGGAGGAAATCCCATGAGCCTCACCCTCGCCACCCCCTCCACCCACTCCACCGAGGCCCCCGCCCCCGCCCTGGCCCCGCGCGAGCGGGAAACCCTCCGCCACATCGCCGCCGGCCGCACCTACCTCCAGACGGCCCGCCACATGGGTCTCTCCAAGCACACGGTCGACGCCTACCTGCGCCGCATCCGGGCCAAGCTCGACATCAACACCACGGCGGAGCTCACCCGCCTGGCGATCTCCCTCGGCCTGTGACCCCGTCCCCCGGGGCGGGGGCCTGGTCGGCCTCGCTCAACGGATCAGGGCCGGTGACTCGACGGAGTCACCGGCCCTGATCCGTTGAGCCAAGGCATGTCGAGCTCGCCTGCCACAGCCCACAGCCCACAGCCCACAGCCACCGCTATCGGCGTCGGCGAAGGGGCGGCAGCTCACGACAGATCACCCAGAGGCTGACCAGCACCAGCAGCGCTCCGCCGATCGGCCACCCCACGGAGGCGCCGGCGCGGTAGTCCCTGACGCCGAACCAAAGAAAGAGGACGGACGGGGGGAGCCCCACCCAGTCGAGTGCTCTGCTCAATCTCGCGGGGAACGAAGGCTCGTGCACAGCCTGATCCTGGCAGTCGCCTGCACCCGCCACTAGATCCGAAGCACCAGATCCGAAGAAGGACGACCGAGAAATCCCCCGCGAGCAGGTGAGATCGATCATGCGGTACGGCATACATCCACCTGCTGCGTTCTCCGACGAGCCGCCGTCAGCGCTGCGCCCGAACAGTCGGGCGCTCGGGCGTTCGGCCGACACCGCCCATCCGCAGTAAGGAGCTGTCATGCAAGCCATCGCTGTGTCGGACCGCGACGCCGGTATCGCCGGGCTGTCGCTGACGGACCTGCCGTACCCCCACGCGGCCGAGAACGACGTCATCGTGCGGGTGCACGCCGCGGGCTTCACGCCCGGGGAGCTGGACTGGCCGGGCACCTGGACCGATCGCTCGGGCCGCGACCGTACGCCCAGCGTGCCCGGGCACGAGGTGTCGGGTGTCGTCGTCGAGCTGGGGTACGGCACCACCGGCCTGACCGTCGGCCAGCGGGTGTTCGGTCTGACCGACTGGACCCGCAACGGCTCGCTCGCCGAGCACGTCGCGGTCGAGGCCCGCAACCTCGCTCCGCTGCCGGCGGACGTCGACCACACCGTGGCCGCCGCGCTGCCGGTCTCCGGCCTGACCGCCTGGCAGGGCCTGTTCGACCACGGCCGCCTCACCACCGGCCAGACCGCCCTGATCCACGGTGCCGCGGGCGGCGTCGGATCGATCGCGGTGCAGCTCGCCCGGGAGGCCGGCGCCCGTGTCATCGGCACCGGCCGGTCCGCCGACCGGGACACGGTGCTCGCACTCGGCGCCGACGCCTTCCTCGACCTTCGGACCGAGACGCTGGAGGACGTCGGCGAGGTCGACGTCGTGCTCGACGTGATCGGTGGAGACGTCCTCGCCCGCTCCGCCGCCCTGGTGCGGGCCGGCGGCACGCTCGTCACCATCGCCACGCCGCCCGACGTCCGCCCCAGGGAGGGGCGGGCCGTCTTCTTCGTCGTCGAACCCGACCGCGCCCGGCTCGCCGACCTTGCCACCCGGCTGAGGGACGGCCGCCTCAGGCCGGTTGTCGGTGACGTACTGCCGCTCGCCGAGGCAGCCGCCGCATTCGCTCCGGCCACGCGCACCCTCGGCAAGACGATCATCCGTGTCGCCGAGGACTGAACGCCCCCGAAGGACCATTCCGCGGCGCAGGCCGCCCGAACGAAGCGAAGGACCCATGACGGACACCCACCGCGTCAACATCGGAAAGCAGCACCCGGCCGCCTACAAGGCCCTCATCGCCCTGTCGACGGAAGTGGAGAGCAAGGCCGCCGCGGCGGGCCTCGACCCGCTCCTGGTCGAGCTGTTGAAGATCCGCACCTCCCAGATCAACGGCTGCGCGTACTGCCTGCGCATGCACACCCGCGACGCCGTCAAGAAGGGTGAGAGCCCCGACCGGATCGCCGTGCTGCCGGCGTGGGGAGAGACCGGCTACTTCTCCGAGACCGACCGCGCCGCCCTCCGCCTGACCGAGGCGATCACACGCGTGTGGGACGGACACGTCAGCGACGAGGACTACGACGCCGCGGCGGCCGTACTCACCGGGGAACAGGTCTCGGCGGTCTCCTGGCTGGCGACGGTGATGAACGCCTTCAGCCGTGTCGCGATCACCAGCCGGTACCCCGTGGGCGGCTGACCACCCCGGGCGTTTCTCGGGATGATCACCCTTGCCGTCGCCTATCCGCGGTATGCCTCCATCAGCCGCAGCCACACCTCGCTGATCGTCGGGAAGGCGGGCACCGCGTGCCACAGCCGTTCGACCGGCACCTCGCTGATGACCGCGATGGTCGCGGAGTGCAGCAGTTCCCCGACGCCGGGGCCCACGAAGGTGGCACCGACCAGGGTGCCGCGGTCCAGGTCGACCACCATGCGGGCCTTTCCGCGGTATCCCTCCGCGTACTGGACCGCACCGGCCACACTGCGGAAGTCGTTGTCCACCACCTTGACCCGGCGTCCGGAGCGTTCCGCCTCCCGCGCGCTCAGACCGACGGCCGCGACCTCGGGGTCCGTGAAGACCACCTGGGGCACGGCCTCGCTGTCGGCGGTCGCGACGTGCGTGCCCCACCTGCTCTCGTCGAGCGGTTCGCCGTTGACGCGGGCCCCGATCACGGCGCCCGCGATCCGGGCCTGGTACTTGCCCTGATGTGTCATCAGGGCACGGTGGTTGACATCGCCGACCGCGTAGAGCCAGCCGTCCTCGATCGCGCCGACCCGGAAGGTGTCGTCGACCTTCAGCCAGTCGCCCGGGGCGAGACCGATGGTCTCCAGGCCGATGTCCCGGGTGCGTGGCGCCCGGCCGATCGCGAACAGGATCTCGTCGGCCGCCAGTCGGCCCCCGTCCGCCAGCGTGATACGCACCTCGCCGCCGGGGCCGTCCTCCCGCGCCACGGACGTGACGGCGGTCCCGAGGCGCACGTCCACGCCCGCCTCGCGCAACGCCTCCGCGACCAACTCCCCGGCGAACGCCTCCATCCGCGACAGCAGACCCCCGCCCCGGACCAGCAAGGTCACCTCCGCACCGAGCGCACGCCACGCGGTGGCCATTTCGACGGCCACGACGCCCCCGCCGACCACGACGAGACGCCCCGGCACCGCATCGGCACTGGTGGCCTCACGGCTGGTCCACGGACGCACCTCGTCCAGACGGGGAAGATCCGGCAGCGCCGCACCGGTGCCGGTGCAGACGGCGACCACGTGCCGGGCGGTGAGGGGTACGGTGCCTCCGTCGGGGGTGGTCACCACCACCCGGCGCGGACCGTCGAGGCGGCCATGGCCCCGTACGAGGTCGACGGAGACCGAGTTCAGCCACTCGACCTGGTCCTCGTCGTGCCAGTGGTTGACGATGTCGTCGCGATGAGCGAGGACCGCGGGCACGTCCAGTGGCCCCGCCACCGCCTGCTTCAGCCCCGGAACGCGGCGCGCGTCCGCACGCGCCAGAACCGGCCGGAGCAGCGCCTTGCTGGGCTCGCACGCCCAGAACGAACACTCGCCACCGAGCAGCTCACTCTCCACGATCACGGTGCTGAGACCGGCGGCACTGGTCCTGTCGGCCACGTTCTCCCCGACGGGGCCCGCGCCGATGACGACGACGTCGTATGTGCGGGAGGTGTCGTTCACTGCTGCTCCCTGCGTCTCGTTGCTCATCGCCCGGGAAGCCGGGTCGTCACTTCCTGCAGCACCCAGCCGTTGCCGTCCGGGTCGCTGAACGAGGCGAACGAGCCGTAACTCGCGCGCTCGGGCTCGGGGCCGCTGACCCGCGCCTCCTCCCCGGCGTGATGGAAGACACCGCCGGCGTCATGGAACACCTCGCTCATGTCGGCTCCCCGTTCGACGAGTTCGGCCCGGGCCGCCACGACGTCGTCGACGATCAGATGCAGCCCCTGGACCGAGCCCGGCGCAGCGGTTGTCACCCTGTCGCCGAAGAGGATCGAACACGGCGACCCCGGGGGCGTCAGATGTACCACCCGGAATCCCTCACCGCCCGAGTAGTCGACATCCATGCGAAAGCCCAACCCTTCGTAAAAGGCTTTGGCGCGGTCGACGTCGGAGACGGGCAGTACGACGACTTCCAGCTTCAGATCCATTGGGCCACCTTTTCCCTTACGGCCGCCCCAGGTGACCGCGGCCGCATACTCCCGCCGGGTCCGGCGGCTACGCCTCCAGGTCGAGGCGCACGACCGCCCCGATCTCGATGAGTTGGTCCGGCAGCGCGAGACCGGCAACGCCCATCACGGTGCTGGTGGGGCGGTGCTTTTCGAAGTACTCCGCGTGGAGACGCGCAGCCGTGTCGAAGTCCTGCCGCAGGTTGACGAGTAGCACGGTGGTCTCGACGATCTGGTTGCGAGTGGCTCCGAAGTGCTTCAGTACGAGATCCATGTTGGCGAACGTGGTCCTGGCTTGGAGCTCGAAGTCTCCGGCGCCGATGAAGGTGCCGGCTTCGTCATGAGAAAGCTGTCCGGAGACGTACAGAGTCTCACCTGCCCGCAGTGCCTGGCTGTATCCGTAAAGGGATTCCCATGGCATGCCAAAACCGAATCTCACGGCCTGAACAGTCATGGATCCCTCCATCGATCCAGGGGCTTCCGTGACGCGGCGTGGTGCCTACCTCTTTCGATTCGGCCTTTGGCCCGAGACTCCCACGGCGAAGCGCTATTCCGTAGATCAACCTCTTTCGAGCCTAGCAATATGTCCCGCCGGACGCCTTCCAGCTACGAACGGCGCCCATGCCGCCGAACGTTGCGCGTGACCGGCAATGGCCGCTGCCAGCCGATCGGCGCCGGGGTCGGTGTTGCATGGAGTGACGGTGACGTCGCTGCTTGCGACAGCGGACGCCACTCGGTCCACAGATCCGCCCCGGGTTGTGCGCGAAGGAACCGCGGTCAGCCGTCGAGCAGACCCCGGAGTTCCTCCAACGACAGGTGGGCTTCCGGAACGGCAGCTTCACCGACGAATCGGACACCCTCGGCGGCCAGGACATCCGCGGGTGAGCTCGTACGTGTCGGATCGGTCCACCGGAAGCCTGCGCTGGCGCGACCGGACGCCGTGAGGACCCGCCACGCGTTGGGGCACTGACCACAGGTGGCCAGGTGGGTGCCGACGGGAACGGCGTGGCTGCCGATGACGGACGCCACGTCGCCGTAGGTCGTCCACCGCCCGGAGGGGACGGCGCCCAGAAGGGTGTGGAGGCTTGTCCAGTCCTTGCGGACGCCGTTGAGCTGCTTGGCCAGGTCGGCGAGGCTGGCCCCTGCCAACGTTGCCCATTCACCGGGATCGACCGTGCTCGGGACGTCGTCGGTGTCGACGTCCCACCAGGTCGTCCCCTGGATCCCGTCAGGTGTCCGGCCGGTCACGCTCTTGAAGATGTGGTTGGCCAGTCCGGTCGGGGTGTACAGCATGCCGTCGGCGACCCAGGTAAGAGGTTTGGCGGTGCTGTTGTTCCAGATCGCCGTCGTGCGCCTGTCGTCCTCACCCACCCAGGCGAGGATGGCCTCGCGGATGGATTGCGGCGCACCGTGCCTCGGCGTCAACCGCAGGCTCGTCCCGTCCGGCAGCAGGCCGGCGCCGACGAGGACGTGAGCGGCGTTTCGGGCCCGGGAGCGCTCCTCCAGTTTCCTGGCGGCGGCCTTGGCCTCGACCCGGGCAGGAGCGAGGGTGAACTCCTCGACTTCAGGTGTCGGATAGACCTTGGTGAAGCCGACGACGAGGTGGTCCTCCACCTTCCACAGGCCCACCTGGACGAGGTCGATGTCGAGGTTCATCTCCGACAGCCACACCACCGTGTGGGTCACCTGCTTGGGGAAGTCGGCAGCGATGATCACTTGTCGGGGGCGCTGGAGCAGTTCCGGACTCCAGTCCCCCTCGACATGGTCGAGGAGGTGCTGCCTGCACGTATCGAGTTCGACGGCCTGGCCCCTGCCGGTCAGGAAGTCGCGGTGTGCCTGCGCCAAGGTGTCGAGGTCGAACCGGGATACGAGGGCGGCGTAGGTGATCGCTTGGAGATGTACGTCTCGGTCAGCTGTTCCCCGTTTCAGCTCGACCACCACGAGGCGCCCGGTGGCGTCCAGCCCGAGGACGTCCAGTCGGTCCCGTGCCGGTATCCCGTCCGTGTCGGCCCACCGGTCGAACTCCGCTGTGATCACGAGTACCGACTCACCGAGGACCTGAGGGTTGGCGATCACCCACTCCTGTAGGTGCTGCCGTTCGAGGAGCCCTTCCGCGGCCAGCCCGGTCGGTGAGATCGGTGTTGCCGACCGGCCCGCAACGGCGAAGAGATGATCCACTACTTCCCCCTCATGCGCCCAGCAGTGTCAGGTCGGGCACCCTGAGCCTATGGGCAGGTCGGGCCGTTGGGCAGGCGGTTTCTCCGGATTGGAGGGGGCCCGCCGCCTATGAAGCGGGCCGCCCCGGAACCATGGGAGAGTCCGGGGCGGCGTCGGGGTGTTGTGGCCGGTCAGGGGGCGACGGCAACGTCGAAGATGTGGATGCCTCCGTTGGACGGCAGCACCACGAAGTCGATCTGCCGGGCCGGGTCGAGGGGAACGGAGTGGGCGAAGACACGGTAGGCGATGCCCGCGTTCCCGTACCCGTTCGGTGTGTTGCGGCCGTCGGTCGACTTCACGAGCGTCGCCCCGTGGGCATCGGCAGGGGCGAACGACCAGTTGGGGAAGCCGAAGGTTCCGGTGGTGGTGGTGCCGTCCTTGTAGTAGACGGTGGCGTTGCCCACGGCGTCACCGACACCCGAACCGAGGAAGACGAGCTTGCTGCCCGCACCCGCAAGGGTGATCGCCTGGCCGCCGGCGGTCGCGTTGTCCCTGGTCCCGGCCGCGACGTCGGGCCAGGTCAGTTCCGCGCCCAGGGCGTTGACGCGCGCGCCGGGAGTGAGCCCGACCGCGGCCAGTTTCTGGGCGGAGAAGCTGTTGCCCTCGCCGTCGTAGTCTCCCGGTGCGGTGTCGGACTCGTCGGTGATCGCCACGTTGTTGAACGCGGCGGCCAGATTCGGCAGCGGGGTGCCGCTGCGCTCCGACCGGGTACCCATGGCCGAGCCCCGGCCGTCCCCGCCGCTGTAGGTGGCGGTCGCCGTGAACGTACGCACCGTGAATCCACCGCGCCGTTCGGGCACCTGGATCCGGAACTCGGTTTCCGCGGCAGCGCCCTTGGCGAGGGACCCGTCCACGCTCCGGACGGAGGGCTGTACGGCCCATCCGACCGGCCCGGCGAAGGAGACCTTCAGTGAACGCATCCGCTCCGGGCCGGCGTTCTTGACGGTGACCTTCACGGTCGAGATGGCGGGGCCGTCGAGGTCGACGGCGGAGATGCTCACTTCGGTTCTCGCTGCGGGTTCGTCCGAGGCGGCCGCAGGGATTCCCGCGAACGCCTGCCCGGAGGTGAGGGCGAGGGCCGCCGCCACGGCCATGGCTCTGAGAGTGGTGATCAGTCCGACTGGTCTCACTGTCCGCTCCTTCGGAAGAGATGCCTGAACTGAACGGGGAAGTCCGCGGACGTCGTCAGCCGACCGGGGGCATGTCGGTCATGCGCGAGTCCAGACCCATCCGCAGATTGACCCAGGAACCCCGCGTGAAGTCGGGTACGGCGACCGGACGGCCGCCCGCTGCCAGAGACTTGACGCTCAGCGGAACGGGCGCGCACCACGAGGCCGAGTCGTAGACGTCGATGTCGGGGACGAGCCCCGCGCGCATCAGCTGGACGGTGCGCCACTGCAGGACGTAGTCCATCCCGCCGTGGCCGCCGTTGTTCGCCGCGTCGTCACCGATCTTCTTCCACAGCCAGTGGTCGAACTCCTTGCGGTAGGTGTCGAAGTCACGCCAGGAGTGGCCGCCGTGGTCCGGTTCCACATAGATGCGTCCGCCGGTCGTCGAGGTGCCCGCGTAGTCCTCGAATATGCCGCGGGTGCCGGCCAGGCTGTTGATCCGGCTGTAGGGGCGGGGCGAGCTCACGTCGTGCTCGGCCCTGATGACGCGACCCTTGGCCGTGTCGATGAGGCAGGTGACGAGGTCACCGTTGATGTAGGTCTCCTGCCAGGACGGATGCGACTCCGGGACGAAACGCTCCCGGTAGTCGGCCAGCCCCTTGGGCTCGGTGGCGGTGGCACGCAGTACGGTCATCCGGTCGCCGCGGTTGATGTCCATGGCGGCGGCGACCGGGGCGAGACCGTGCATGGCGTAGAACGACGCGGTGCTGCGGGTGTGCCACCGTCGGCGCCAGGCGTCGGTGTAGTAGGTGTCGGAGAACAGCAGGGCGCGCAGGTCGTGCAGATAGCCGCCGTGCCCGTTGGTGACATCGCCGAAGAGTCCTTCGTGCGCCATCTTGAGCATGGCGAGCTCGTTGCGGCCGTAGCTGCAGTTCTCCGAGAGCATCAGATGACGGCGGGTCCGCTCGCAGGTGTCGACGAGGTCCCACAGCTCATCGAGCCCGGTGGCTATGGGCAGTTCGACGACGACGTGCTTGCCCGCGAGCAGCGCGGCCTTCCCTTGCTGGTAGTGGAACTCCCAGGGCGTGGCGATGTAGACGACGTCGATGTCGTCGCGCTTCAGCATCTGCGCGAAGGAGTCGTCCGAGCCGCCGTACTCCGCGGGTCGCGGTTTGCCGATGGCGACCAGGCGGTCTGCGGTGCGCTTGGCACGCTCGGCACGGATGTCGCAGACGGCGGTGACGGTGCAGCCCGGCACGACGGCCCAGCCCTCGCTCATACCGTGGCCCCGGTTGCCCAGACCGATGACACCGACGCGGACCGTCCGGTGGACGTCGAACGGCATACCGATCACGGACTTCTGGCCCGGCCTGCGCCGGGGCGTGACGGCCTCCGGCACGGCGGAGCCGTCGGCCGTCGCCGCGGCGACGCTCCCGGCGGCGCCCAACCCGGCCGCGGCCGCGCCTGTGGCGAGGGCTCCACCCAGGAGCAAGCGACGTGAGACTGCGGGCAGTTCAGACATGGGGCATCGCTCCTCGGACGGGTGCGGGATCCGGCGGGGACGACTTTGGCGGGACCGCCACGAGGATGTCAATAGATGTTCGCAAGTCCCTGGTTTCAAACAAAAACAAGCATTCCGCTGCCGCAGATGAGCACAGTGGGCGCCACTCGCACGCGATGAGCTCGGGCGCCCGGCATTGCGGCACGCAGCCGCGCAGCCGCACAGCCGACGCTTACGGACACACGGCGCCAGGCACACGCGTCCGACGGATCAGTGGCCCCGGCTCACCTGCGCCCGACGCACTTCAGGCAGCACCGAGGGCATCACGCGTCGCGGCCGTCATCGCCACGGACCCCCGGAGGTACGGTCGCTTGCCACGGGCTCCTGCTCGATGGCAAGTTCCGTGTCCAGGGAGTCAGGCACCTCGGCCAGCCCATGGCGTAGAGGTCCGAGACCAGCCTTCCCGATGCGGGTGGGTGCCGCACAGCAGATCAGGCCCGGTGCTGATCTCTCAGCACCGGGCCTGACCTGGTGTTTCACTGTCGGGGTGGCGGGATTTGAACCCACGACCTCTTCGTCCCGAACGAAGCGCGCTGCCAAGCTGCGCTACACCCCGATGTCATCCGCTCTCGCGGCGACGTCGTTTACTTTAGCCCACGCGCGCCCGGAGACGAAATCCGGTTTTTGCGGGTCGCCGGCGGGTCCCGGGCAGCTCGCCCGTGGACCTTCGCCGGGCGCCCCAGCAGGTCATTCGTGGGGTGTCAGGGTCAGCAGGGTCGCCTCCGGGGGGCAGGCGAAGCGGACCGGGGTGTAGCGGTTGGTGCCGCAGCCGGCCGAGACATGGAGGTAGGAGGTGCGGCCCGCGGCTTCGTGGGTGGAGAGGCCCCTGGCGCGGTCGGTGTCGAGGTCGCAGTTGGTGACCAGGGCGCCGTAGAAGGGGATGCGGAGCTGGCCGCCGTGGGTGTGGCCGGCCAGGATCAGGGGGTAGCCGTCGGCGGTGAAGGCGTCGAGGGTGCGGATGTACGGGGCGTGGACGACGGCGAGGGAGAGGTCGGCGTCGTGTTCGGGGCCGCCGGCGACCGCGTCGTAGCGGTCGCGCTTGATGTGGGGGTCGTCCAGGCCGGTGAAGGCCAGTTCGAGGGAGTCGAGCTTCAGCCGGCCGCGCGCGTTGCCGAGGTTCACCCAGCCCGCCGCGTCGAAGGCGTCGCGCAGTTCCTCCCACGGGTTGTGGACGACGCCGACCGCGGGCGCGTTGCCGTTGAGGCCGTGGCGGCCCTGGGCCTTCTCGAAGAGATAGCGGGCGGGGTTGCGCAGCTTGGGGCCGTAGTAGTCGTTGGAGCCGAAGACGTAGACGCCGGGGAAGTCGAGGAGCGGGCCCAGCGCGTCGAGGGTCTCGGGCACGCCTTTGGGGTCCGACAGGTTGTCGCCGGTGTTGACGACGAAGTCGGGGCGCAGGCCCGCCAGCGACTGCAGCCAGGCGCGCTTCTTGCGCTGGCCGCTGACCATGTGGATGTCGGAGACCTGGAGGACGCGCAGCGGGCGCATCCCGCGTGGCAGGACGGGGACCGTCAGCCGGCGGAGCCGGAACGAGCGGGCTTCGAATCCCGCGGCGTAGACGAGACCGGCGGCGCCGACTGCTGCGACACCGGCCGTGATTTTGAGGGGGACCCCGTAGCCCCGGTGGGTTCCGCGCATGCGCTTATCGTCGCAGACGCGCCCGTGTGGTCGTGCGGCCCGTCCCCGTCGAGCGTGGCCGCGGGTGCCTCCCGGAAGGGGAGCAGCAGGAGCAGGCAGAACGAGATCCATACGTATGCGTTGCTGCCCAGGAAGCCGGGCGCGCCCCCGTCGTTCCACCGCCACAGCCACACGATGCTGCTGCACAGCAGGGCGTAGCTCAGCCCGGCCCAGAACAGCAGCCGCTTGCGCTGCTCCCCGCCGGGGGCGGCGCGCAGGCCGGAGTCGGCGAGCACCGCGAGCGCCGGGATGAGCCAGACCAGGTGGTGCACCCAGGTGACAGGGCTGACGAGGCACGCGGCGATGCCGGTGAGCGCGAAGCCGGCCAGTTCGTCGCCGGCGGCGACGGCGCGCCGGGCCCGCCAGGCCCACAGGGACAGCAGGATCAGTACGCCGATGGCCCACACCGCGCGGCTGGGCTCGGCGGCGGGCTCGGTGAGCCGGGCGAGCAGGCCCTGCCAGGACTGGTTGGAGACGTAGGCGAGCGAACCGACGCGGTCCGTGTTCCACATCGCCTCGGTCCAGTACGTACGGGACGCCTCCTGGTCCGCCCAGGCGGCGATCACGGTGGCGGCGCCGGCGACGGACGTGGCGAGGGCGGCGGCCTTGCGCCGCCCGGTGACCAGCAGATAGACGATGAAGATCGCCGGGGTGAGCTTGATCGCGGCGGCGAGGCCGATGCCGAGGCCCGCCAGCCGGTCCAGGCGCCGTGCCCGTGCGGTGGCCGAGGTCAGCAGCCAGGCGTCGGAGAGGACGAGCGCGAGCAGGAGCAGGTTGACCTGGCCGAAGCTCGCCGTGTCCCGCACGGGCTCCAGCCAGGCGAAGAGGCAGCCGAGCACGGCGTACGCGAACCAGCGGGTCCAGCGCTCCCGGCGGATCGTCGTGTCGGCACAGATATAGAGGATGGCGGCCGCGGCCACGATGTTCAGCAGTTGGCTGATCGCTATCGCGCTGTACCAGCCGACCACCGCCATGGGCAGCATGACGACCGCGGCGAAGGGCGGGTAGGTGAAGCCGTAGTGCGTGCCCGGCTTCAGGTAGTCGTAGATCCGGCCGCCGTCCGTCCAGTAGTCGACGGTGCCGTAGTAGACGTGCAGGTCGAACCAGTTGCGGTGGAGCGGCACGAAGATCAGGAAGGCCGTGACCGCTGTCGCGAGTCCGGTGGCCACGGAGAACCGGCCGAGAGCAGTGGTCGGTGGCCTCACGCGGGACTCCCCAGTGGTTCCGTACGGCCGCGGCCCGAGGAACCACGTGCGCTGAACTGATGGACGAACAACAGTACGACCAATGCGGCCGCGCCGCCGCCCACGGCGAGCAGCAGCTGCGTCCCGTCCGGGGCGAAGCCGCTGGGCAGCACCGCGAGGGCGAGCGCCCCGCTGGCCACGGCCGCGGCGCGGCGTAGCCGTATCGAGCCGTTCGGTGCCGCGGCGGCGATCAGGAACAGGCCCCAGAGAACGTACCAAGGACGGATCGCCGGTCCGAGGAGAGCGACTGCGGTCAGGCTCAGACCGAGCGCGTAGACCGGGCGGCGTAGGTGGTGCCGCCGCCAAAAGGCGATCATGGCCAGCACCGTAGCCGCGATACCGGCCGTGTGCCAGGCGGGAATCGCGAATTCCGCAAGGCTGCTCCCCGCGCTCGTCAGCGCCGCGCCCGTCATCCGGCCGAGTGACGAGGTCAGCGACCAGTTCTCCGGTGACACGGGGGTGTCGAGCGCCGCTATCCAGCCGTAGCCGGTGCCGGTGACGGCGGTCGTCGCGGCCGTCGTCGCCGCGGCCGTGCCGGCCACGGCGAGGGCGGCACGCAGCCGGGGCAGCCTGCCGTTCATCCGCCGGCCCCAGAGCAGCGCCACGGCGAGCAGACCGAGCGCGGCAGGGGCCTTCACCAGCGCGGCCAGCGTGACGAGCACGGCGCCCGCCACCGGCCAGCGGCCCAGCGCGGCGACCAGGCCCGCGCCCAACAGCCCCAGCATCACCGCGTCGTTGTGGGCGCCGGCCACCAGGTGCAGCAGCAGGAGCGGGTTCAGCGCGCCGAGCCAGAGCGCGGTGCGCGGGTCGGCGCCGCAGCGCCGCGCCAGCCGCGGCAGGCAGAACACCATCAGCGCGACCCCGGCCAGCGCGACCAGCCGCATGCCGATGACGCCCGTGAGCACCTCCGTCCGCGCGAAGCCCGCTATCGCCGCCGCGCAGGCCAGGAAGACCGGGCCGTACGGGGTGGGGGTGTGCTGCCAGAGCGGCGCGACCTCGTAGGTCAGCGGGCCGCCGAGGCGGGACGGGCCGTGCGCGTACACATCCATCTGCGCCTCGACCATCGCGCCCTGGGCGAGATAGCTGTACACGTCACGGCTGAACAGCGGCGGCGCGACGAGCAGCGGCGCCGCCCAGAGCGCGAGCGTGAGCAGCAGCGTGCGGGGCGTCGGCGGCTCGGGACCGCGGATGGCGCGGCCGAGCAGCGCCCAGGCCGCGATCAGCAGGACCAGGCCGAAGTACGCGCCGGCCAGCCCGAGCGCGGCCGCGCCGGAGCGTGGCGCGAGCACGTCCCGTACGGGTACGGCCCCGACGGCCACCCCGCAGGCGGCGAGCACCGCCGAGCCGACCACTCCCAGCAGCTGGACGTGGCGGGTGGCCGTGGGGACGCGGAGGATGACCGGCATGCGGGCAGGCTGTCAACGGACGATGGACGGCAGCCGACGTGTATCCCACTCCGGAACGGCCACGATGTGTCCGGCGCCTTACGAGCGGAGGGCTTCCGAGGTCGGCCGCGGTCCGGCGCGTGTCCGGCCTGTGTGGGCGTGGGCCCGGTTGCGGTTCTGGTTGCGTGTCCGGGGCGGGCGGGTGTGGGCTCGGTTGCGGGTCTGGTTGCGTGTCCGGGCGGACGCGGCGGCGCGCGGGCCACGCACTGGGCGGGCAGGTGTGGGCTCGGCTGCGGGGCCGGGTTGTGCGTCCGAGGCGGGTGGGCCCGGAGGCGGGTCTGCGGGCCGGGTTGGGCGTCCGGCGTAGGCGGGTGTGGCCCTGCTGCGTGTCCGGTGCGGATGGGGCTGGGCCCGGCTGTGGATCCGGTCGCGTGTCCGGCGTGAGCCGGGCGCGGGTCCGTCGCCGGGCCGTGCCGGTCCGAGTGGGGCCCGGGGGGCCTCCCCGGGGCCTCAGGCCCCGCCGCGGTCCGGCCCGGACGCGGTCCGGCCCGGACGCGGTCCGGCCCGGACGTGGTGTGGTCGCGCGGCGGACGAAATGCGTGGGCGGCGCACGCCGCGTACCTGCCACAATCGGGACCATGACCACGCTCAAGACCAAGCTGCACGAAGACCTCACCGAGGCGATCAGGGCGCGTGACGAGCTGCGCTCCTCGACGCTCCGGCTGACCCTCGCCGCGATCAGCAAGGAGGAGGTCGCGGGCAAGCAGGCGCGCGAACTCTCCGACGACGAGGTGCAGAAGGTGATCGCCAAGGAGGCGAAGAAGCGCCGCGAGGCGGCCGATGCCTTCACCCAGGGCGGCCGCGGCGAGCAGGCCGAGCGGGAGAAGGCGGAGGGCGAGATCCTCGACGCCTATCTGCCGAAGCAGCTGTCGGACGCCGAGTTGGAGGCGATCGTGGCCCAGGCCGTCGAGGAGGCCCGCGCGGCAGGCGCCGAGGGCCCGCGCGCGATGGGTGCGGTCATGAAGATCGTCAACCCGAAGGTCGCGGGACGCGCCGAGGGCGGCCGGGTCGCCGCGGCGGTGAAGAAGCTCCTCGCCGGCTGAGCCCGGCGCCGTGGCCGCCGCGCAGGCGCGCCACTCGGGCCCCGGGCCCCGGGCCCCGGGCCCCGGGCCCCGGCGGAGTCGTACCGCCTGCGCATTACGACGCGCCTGCGCACCACGACGAGTGCCGGCCACGTGAGAAGTCACGTGGCCGGCACTCGTTCGTCTGCGCCCCCGCCCAGCGGGGCCCGGCTGCGTCAGTTGCGTCCGCCCGGACCCGCGTTGGTGCCGCCGCCGTCGGTCTTGCCGCCGTCCGCACCGCCGATGAAGCCCGGCGGGAAGGAGACGCCGGGGAAGGGCTCACCGCCGGGGCCGTTGTCACCGCCGCCGTTGTCACCACCGCGGTTGTCGCCGGGCTTTTCCTCGTCCTCCTCGTCCTTCTCCTTGTCGCTCGCGCCACGCGGCACGTCGACGTAGTTGAAGGAGGGCGTCTCGGATGCCTCCAGCGCCCCGGTCATCGCGATCTTCCAGATCGGTCCCGGGAGGCAGCCGCCACAGACCTTGTCGTAGTACTGGCCGCCGATGGTGATGTTGTACATCGACGCCTTCTCGCCGATGTCGTCACCGACCCACACCGCCGTGGACAGATTGGGGGTGTAGCCGACGAACCAGGCGTCCTTGCGGTCGTTCGTCGTACCCGTCTTGCCCGCGTTGTCCCGATCGCTGAGACCGGCCCTGGTGCCCGTGCCGTCCTCGACGACACCCTTCAGCATCTGGTTGATCGAGTCCGCGGTGCGCTCGCTCATCGCCTGCGAGCAGGACGACTTCGGCACCGGGAGGCTCTTGCCGTCCGCGGCGGTGATGGACGTGACGGCGATCGGGGTGCAGTACGTACCGCGGTTGGCGAACGTGGCGTACGTCGCCGCCATCGAGAGCGGAGTGCTCTCCTCACCGCCGAGCGTGATCGACGGGTTCTCGCCGAGCTTCGCGCCGTCGCCTCGCTCGTAGCCCATGGACTTCGCCATCTCGACCGTCTCGCAGAGCCCGGTCATCTGCTCCAGCTTCGCGAAGTAGGTGTTGATGGACTTGCCGAGCGCGGCCGTCATGTCCCAGCTGCCGGCCTCCTCCTCCATCTCGTTCTGCAGGTCCCAGGTGCCGGAGCCGGCCGGGGAGCCCGAGCAGTTGGTGAAGGACCTCATCGGGAGCTGGAGCTTCCAGCCGCTGGAGAAGGACTGCGCCGGGGTGATGCCCTTCTCCAGCGCCGCGGCGGCCGTGATCGGCTTGAACGTCGACCCGACCTGGAAGCCGTAGGTCGTGCCGCCCATCTTCTTCTCGACGGCGAGGTTGAGCACCGTCTCGTGCTTCTTCTGGTCCAGTCCGTACGGGCGGGACTGCCCCATCGACAGGATCTTCCCGGTGCCGGGCTCGACCTGCACCACCGACGCCGCGACCTTGTCGTCCTTGTTGACGTGCGAGGTGGCGGCCTCGTTGGCGGCCTCCTGGGCGCGCGGGTCGAGCGTGGTCCTGATCGTGAGGCCGCCCAGGTTCCACAGCTTCTGGCGCTCCTCCTCCGTCTTCCCGAAGGCGGGATCGTTGAGGATGGTCTTGCGCACGTAGTCGCAGAAGAAGCCGGCGCCGTCGACGGCCGTGATGCAGCCGTTCTTGGGCTTGCTGACGTTCAGCTTGATCGGCTTGGCCTTCGCCGCGTCGGCCTCGGCCTGTGAGACGTACTTCACGTCGGCCATGCGCTGGAGGACGACATTGCGCCGCAGGGTCGCCTGGTGCGCGTCGTTCACCGGCTCGAAGTCGCTCGGCGACTGGACGATGCCGGCCAGCAGCGCCGACTCCTCCAGGTTCAGGTCCTTCGCGGACTTGGAGAAGTAGCGCTTGGCCGCCGCCTCGACGCCGTACGCCTGCTGGCCGAAGAAGGTGATGTTGAGGTAGTTCTCGAGGATCTTCTTCTTCCCGAGCTCCTCCTCCACCTGGATCGCGAACTTGAGCTCGCGGACCTTGCGGCCGAGGGTCTGCTGGGTGGCCTGGGCGACCTTGTCGGGGTCGTCGCCGGCCTCCTCGACGAAGACGTTCTTCACGTACTGCTGCGTGAGGGTGGACGCTCCCTGGGTGACGCCGCCCTCCTGCGCGTTCCGGTTGAGGGCGCGGAGCACGCCCTTGAGGTCGACGGCCCCGTGCTCGTAGAAGCGCGCGTCCTCGATCGCGACGATCGCCTTCTGCATGTACGGCGAGATGTCCTTGAGCGGGACGACCGTACGGTCACGGGAGTAGACCGTGGCGATCTGGCCGCCCTCGGCGTCCAGGATCGTGGTGCGCTGACTGAGAGGGGGCGTCTTGAGGTTGGCCGGGATCTCGTCGAACCCCTCGACCGTCCCCTTGGCTGCGAGCCCCAGCGCCCCGGCGGCGGGCAGGGCGATGCCCGCCAGCACCGCTCCGGAGAGCACGCTGACACCGAGGAACTTGGCGGCCTGCTGGGTCCCGGTCAGGCCTCCGCCCGAGCGCTTGTTTGCCATGGAGGCAGCCTAATCCGTTGCCGACGGCCTTCCGATGGAGCAGGTGCTCCTCGGGAGGTTCGGTCACCAAGCCGTGACATCCGCGGGGTGGAACGGGGTCGAGCGGGGTCGAGCGGGGTCGAGCAGGGTGGAACGAGGCGGGACGGGTTCCGGGCGCGGCGACTCCCGGCGGCTCTCGGCGACGTTCGCATTCGCCGGACAGACGGACAGGCGTTGGCCTAAGCTGCTCCCAACTGTCACAGCAGTGCCGTTGCGCATCACGTCCCCGTAGCACTTCGTAGCACTTCGCAACGCCCCGAACCACCCCCGCAGCACCGCGAACCACTCCCCGAGGACTCCGAGGCGGCCACCTCCCCCACCGCCTCGCCCAACTGATCCGAATTGTCGGATTCATTACGTATGTCCTCACCTCACTCCCCTGGGTGATCTGCCGCGTACGCATAGTCCGTTCGGGCCATTCAAGATTGGGCCCGAAGGGGGTGTTGCGCTGTGCCCACCTTCCGTAACGTCCTCAACTGGCAGCGGTGAATATGCCGCTGCCGCCGTGGGGGAGCCTCGATTCGGGAGAGGACGGCGCCGGCATGGGCTGGGTAACCGACTGGAGTGCGCAGGCAGCCTGCCGCACTACCGATCCGGATGAACTGTTCGTACAAGGAGCGGCGCAGAACAGGGCCAAGGCGGTGTGCACCGGATGCCCGGTGCGGACCGAGTGCCTGGCCGACGCGCTCGACAACCGTGTCGAGTTCGGCGTATGGGGTGGCATGACCGAGCGGGAGCGGCGCGCGTTGCTGCGCAGGCGTCCCACCGTCACCTCCTGGCGCCGGCTGCTCGAGACCGCGCGTACCGAGTACGAGCGGAGCGCGGGCATCCTGCCCGTGGGCCTGGACGACGACGAGACATACGAGACGTACGCGGCCGTCGGATAGCGGGCATCGGACAACCGACGCCGCCCCACACGGCCCGGGCGGGCCGCGTGGGTAAGGCACGACGTGTCCGTGCAGGCACGTGCGTACGGGCCTGTCCTTGTTGCGTCGTACTGCCGCTGCGTCGTACTGCCGTGCGCGCCGCCGGGTTGTGCGGTCGCGTTGCGCGGTCGGCTGGGCTACGCGGGTCGGCCGGGCTACGCGGTTACGCAGCTCCGGCCGGGTCACCGCCGGTCGCGAGCCGCTCGCCGATGGCGCGCAGTCCCGCGAGGTCGTGCACATCGCCCGGCAGGGCGGCGACTTCGGCCACCGCCACCTCGGGGTGGAGCGCGGTGAAGCGGTCGCGCGTGCGCTGTTCGCGCGCGAGCACCTGCATCCGCTCGGCATGCAGCCGGAGCAGCCCCGCGGTCAGCTGCGCGGTCGGCGGCGCCGACGGGGCAGAGGGGTCTGCCGGGTCTGCCGGGGCGTTTTCAGGGGCCGACTCCACGGCGGGAGAGGGGTCCGTGGAGTCACGAAGACCAGCCTTCCCGGCCTCCTGATCCACAATGCCGCCTTCGTCAAGATTTTCCGCGGCCGCAAGCGCCCGCTCGGCCGACAGCCGGGCGGCGCCGCTGTCATGGACCCGGTTGAGCACCAGCCCGGCCAGCGGCATCTCCTCCGCGGCCAGCCGCTCCACGAAGTACGCCGCCTCGCGCAGCGCGTCCCGCTCCGGGGCGGCCACCACAAGGAACGCGGTGCCCGGCGCCTGCAACAGCCGGTAGGTGGCGTCCGCGCGGGTGCGGAACCCGCCGAACATCGTGTCCATCGCGGCCACGAAGGTCTGTACGTCACGCAGCAGCTGACCGCCCAGCAGCTTCCCGAGCGTGCCGGTCATCATCGACATACCGACATTCAGGAACTTCATCCCGGCCCGGCCGCCCATCTTCGCCGGAGCCATCAGCAGCTTGATGAACTTGCCGTCCAGGAACGACCCCAGCCGCTTCGGCGCGTCGAGGAAGTCCAGGGCCGAGCGGGACGGGGGAGTGTCCACGACGATGAGGTCCCACTCGTCGCGCGCCCGCAGCTGCCCCAGCTTCTCCATCGCCATGTACTCCTGCGTGCCCGCGAAACCGGCCGACAGGGACTGGTAGAAGGGGTTGTCCAGAATGGCCCGGGCCCGCGCCGGGTCCGCGTGCGCCTCGACGATCTCGTCGAAGGTGCGCTTCATGTCGAGCATCATGGCGTGCAGCTCGCCGTCGCCCTTGATGCCGTCGACACGGCGGGGTGTGTTGTCGAGCAGGTCGATGCCCATCGACTGGGCCAGCCTGCGCGCCGGATCGATGGTCAGGACGACCGCCTTGCGGCCGCGCTCCGCCGCCCGTACGCCCAGGGCGGCCGCGGTCGTCGTCTTGCCGACCCCGCCGGCGCCGCAGCACACGATGATGCGGGTGCCCGGGTCGTCGAGCAGCACGTCGATGTCGAGCAGCGGCGTGTCCTGGAGGGCGATGCCGTGCGTGATGCCTTGTGTCGCTGTGGGCGGCGTCATGCGTAGTCCGTTCTCCCCGTGTACGTCTGCACGCTCACGTCTCCCCGTTCACGCCGAGCTTCCGCAGCTCGGTCGCCAGCTGGTACAGCCCGGCCAGATCGACACCCTCGCTCAGCAGGGGCAGCTCGTACGTCGGCAGCTCGAGCCCGGCGAGCACTTCGCGCTGCTCGCGCTCCAGCTCGACGCGCTGCGCGTGCTCGGCGGCCTGCTCCAGCAGCGGGCCGACGAGCCGGGCCGCGCCGCTGACGCCCGCCGCCGTGAGCGACTTGGCGATGTCCTTGCGGCGGCTCGTGGTCGCCGCCGTCCGCACGGCCTCCTCGTCGAGGATGTGCGGCCGCACCATGTTGACGATCACATTGCCCGCGGGGAGGTCGGCGGCGCGGAGCTCGTCGACGCCGTCCGCGGTCTCCTGGACCGGCATCTCCTCCAGCAGGGTCACGAAGTGCACCGCGGTCTCGGCGGACTTGAGGACCCGCATCACCGCCTGTGCCTGATTGTGTATCGGGCCGATCTTCGCCAGGCCCGCCACCTCGTCGTTGACGTTCAGGAAGCGGGTGATGCGGCCGGTGGGCGGGGCGTCCATGACGACGTAGTCGTACGCGTACGCACCCTGCTTGTCGCGGCGGCGCACGGCCTCGCAGGCCTTGCCGGTCAGCAGGACGTCGCGGACTCCGGGGGCGATGGTCGTGGCGAAGTCGATGGCGCCGAGCTTCTTGAGCGCCCGGCCGGCCGAGCCCAGCTTGTAGAACATCTGGAGGTAGTCGAGGAGGGCTCGTTCGGCGTCGATGGCCAGGGCGAACACCTCGCCGCCGCCCGGGGCGACGGCGATCTTCCGCTCCTCGTACGGCAGCGCCTCCGTCTCGAAGAGCTGTGCGATGCCTTGCCTGCCTTCGACCTCGACGAGGAGCGTGCGCTTCCCCTCGGTCGCGAGGGCGAGCGCGAGTGCCGCGGCGACCGTCGTCTTACCGGTCCCGCCCTTGCCGCTGACGACCTGGAGCCTGCTCACGTCTTCGAGCCTAACCAGTCGGCCCGTGGGCTACGCACGAGGCTGCCGCCGGGTGCGGCTACAGTCGGCTCCATGACCAAGTGGGAATACGCGACCGTGCCCCTTCTCGTGCACGCGACCAAGCAGATTCTGGACACCTGGGGCGAGGACGGCTGGGAGCTCGTCCAGGTCGTCCCCGGGCCGAACAACCCCGAGCAGCTCGTGGCCTACCTCAAGCGGGAGAAGTCGTGAGCGGCGTTGTCGAGGCGAAGCTCGCCGAGCTCGGCCTGACGCTGCCGGAGGTCGTACCGCCGCTGGCCGCGTACCAGCCGGCCGTGCAGTCCGGTCCGTACGTCTACACCTCGGGCCAGCTGCCGATGGTGGAGGGCAAGCTTCCGGTCACCGGCAAGGTGGGCGGCGAAGTGACCGCGGAGGAGGCCAAGGAGCTGGCCGCCACGTGCGCGCTGAACGCCCTGGCGGCCGTGAAGTCCGTCGCCGGTGACCTGGACCGGGTCGCCCGGGTCGTGAAGGTCGTCGGATTCGTCGCCTCCGCCCCCGACTTCACCGGCCAGCCGGGCGTCATCAACGGCGCGAGCGAGCTGCTCGGCGCGGTGCTCGGCGACAAGGGTGTGCACGCGCGCAGCGCGGTGGGCGTCGCGGTCCTGCCGCTGGACGCCCCGGTGGAGGTCGAGGTCCAGGTGGAGCTCGTCCAGGACTGAGCCGGACCGCCGGTCGGTCAGTATCCACCGGTAGATACCGGATACGTGTGCGGCCCCGCACCCCGCTTCCATGGCGGGGCGGGGCCGCACCGGTGTTCCCGGCGTCTCCGGGCGTCTCCGTGGGCCCCGGGCGTCTCCGTGGGGCTCCGGGCGTCCCCGGCGCCCCTCGAACATCCGCGCGCGAACGCATAGCATCCGCCCATGTCCAATGGTCAGTGGTACCCACCGGAATGGCCCGACCGGATCCGCGCGCTCGCCGCCGGTGAGCTCACCGCCGTCACCCCCAGGCGGGCGGCGACCGTGATGCTCCTCAAGGACACCCCGGAGGGCCCCGCGGTCCACATGCTGCGCCGCCGCGCCTCCATGGCCTTCGCCGGAGGCGCGTACGTCTACCCCGGCGGCGGTGTGGACGAGCGCGACTCCCGCCCCGTGCGGTGGGCGGGCCCCGCACTGGCCGAGTGGACCGTCCGGCTCGGCGTCGACGACGAGGCGGCCGCGCAGGCCATCGTGTGCGCGGCGGTCCGCGAGACGTACGAGGAGGCGGGCGTCCTGCTCGCGGGCGAGACCGCGGACTCGGTGGTCGGGGACACGACGGGCGACGACTGGGAGGCGGACCGGGCGGCGCTGGTCGACCGGGAGCTGTCGTTCGCCGAGTTCCTCGACCGCCGCGGGCTGGTGCTGCGGTCGGACCTCCTGGGCGCGTGGGCCCGCTGGATCACACCGGAGTTCGAGCCGCGCCGCTTCGACACCTGGTTCTTCGTCGCTGCGCTCCCGGAGGGGCAGCGGACCCGTAACGCCTCGACGGAGGCCGACCGCACCGTGTGGATCCGTCCCGCGGACGCCGCGGCCGGCTACGACAAGGGCGAGCTGCTGATGATGCCGCCCACGATCGCCACGCTGCGGGCGCTGGGACGGTACGAAGCCGCGGCCGATGCCCTCGCGGCCGCTCGGGACCAGGACCTCACGCCGATCCTCGCTCAGGCACGCTTGGAGGAGGGACGGCTGGTGCTGAGCTGGCCCGGCCACGACGAGTTCACCAAGCACATCCCGACAGGGAACATCCCGGCAGGACAGAGCCCTGCGGGAGACACCCCAGCGGGAGAAGGCTCTGTGGGAGACAGCCCTGCGGGAGGCAGCCCAACGGGCCCGGCGGAACCGACGGGAGGCGCCCGATGAGCAGTGCGTCGGCCCTCCCCGGCCAGCCGCGCGGTGTCGTCGCCTCCGGTCCCGCCACGGCGCGGACGGTCAACGTCCTCGCCCCCAACCCGTCCGCGATGACCCTGGACGGCACCAACACGTGGATCGTCGCCGAGCCGGACTCCGAGCTCGCCGTCGTCATCGACCCCGGCCCGCTGGACGACACCCACCTCCGGAACGTCATGGCGACCGCGGAGCAGGCCGGCAAGCGCGTGGCGCTCACCCTGCTCACGCACGGACACCCGGACCACGCCGAGGGGGCGGGCCGGTTCGCCGAACTGACCGGCACGAAGGTCCGCGCGCTCGACCCGGCGCTGCGCCTCGGCGACGAAGGGCTCGCGGCGGGCGATGTGATCCGTACCGGCGGCCTGGAGCTGCGGGTCGTCGCCACGCCCGGCCACACCGCCGACTCGCTCTGCTTCCACCTGCCCGCCGACCGCGCCGTACTGACCGGAGACACGATCCTCGGGCGCGGCACGACCGTCGTCGCGCACCCGGACGGGCGCCTCGGCGACTATCTCGACTCGCTGCGGCGGCTGCGCTCGCTCGCCGTCGACGACGGGGTGCACACGGTCCTCCCCGGCCACGGCCCCGTTCTGGAGGACGCCCAGGGCGCCGTCGAGTTCTACCTCGCCCATCGAGCGAACCGCCTCGCCCAGGTCGAGACGGCCGTCGAGAACGGTCACCGCACGGCCGCCGACGTCGTGGCCCATGTGTACGCCGACGTGGACAGGTCGCTGTGGCCGGCCGCGGAGCTGTCGGTGCGGGCCCAGTTGGAGTACTTGCGGGAGCACGGCCTGATCTAGGCCGTGTCCCGTGTGTCCCGTGTGCGGTGTGTCCTGTCCCGTGTCTTCGAAGGACTTGCCGTACGAAGGGGGCCGCCCCGGCACATGGCCGGGGCGGCCCCCTTCTACGCGTACTGCCGGCGCCCGGCCGGACTCCGGACTAGCGGGAACGCTTCGCGAGGCGCTCCACGTCGAGCAGGATCACGGCGCGAGCCTCGAGCCGCAGCCAGCCGCGCTGCGCGAAGTCGGCGAGTGCCTTGTTCACCGTCTCGCGGGAGGCGCCGACGAGCTGGGCGAGCTCCTCCTGCGTCAGGTCGTGGACGACGTGGATGCCCTCCTCGGACTGCACGCCGAAGCGGCGCGACAGGTCGAGGAGCGCGCGGGCGACTCGGCCCGGGACGTCGGAGAAGACCAGGTCGGACATCTGGTCGTTGGTCTTGCGGAGCCGGCGGGCGACGGCGCGCAGCAGGGCCGTGGCCACCTCCGGGCGCGCGTTCAGCCAGGGCTGCAGGTCGCCGTGGCCCAGACCGAGGAGCTTGACCTCGGTGAGGGCGGTGGCGGTGGCCGTGCGCGGGCCGGGGTCGAAGAGCGAGAGCTCACCGATCAGCTCGCCCGGGCCGAGCACCGCCAGCATGTTCTCGCGGCCGTCGGGGGAGGTGCGGTGAAGCTTGACCTTGCCCTCGGTGACCACGTAGAGGCGGTCGCCGGGGTCGCCCTCGTGGAAGAGAGCGTCGCCGCGGGCGAGCGTCGCTTCACTCATCGAGGCGCGGAGCTCCGCGGCCTGCTCGTCATCGAGCGCCGCGAAGAGTGGGGCGCGCCGCAGAACGTCGTCCACGAATTCTCTCCTTGTCGACCTGCTCAGGGGACGGTGGTCCCCATGATGCCGCACAGCAAAACAGTGCGATCGATCACAAGGCTCCAACACAAGTTTGACGCACCGGCGTGTCCGGTTGTGCCCCAGGTGCTGATTCGGGTGGCGATCGGCCGTGCCCGGGGCGGATGTCGGTGGTGGCCCTTAGGCTGGCCGGGTGTCCAATTCGCCGGTGGGAGTGCAGGCCAAGGGGGCCGGAACTATGTCAGGGGAGCGGAATTCCGCTGTGGGCGAACAGGGTTCTCGCGTGCCGACAAAGACGGCAAAAGGGACAAGTCGGAAGCCTGCTGGCGTTGCTGCGAAGTCGGCGCCCGTGAAGGCCTCGAAGCCTTCGAGGCCTTCGGTGAAGACGGTGAAAGCGGCGAAAGCGGCAACGGAAACGAAGGCGGCGGCGAAGGCGGCGAGGGTGGCAAAGACGGCAAAGGCTGCGAAGCCGTCGAAGCCGTCGAAGCCGGAGTCGAGGCTGGCGATGGTGCGCCGCGCCCGCCGGATAAACCGTGAGCTGGCGGAGGTCTATCCGTACGCCCACCCGGAGCTCGACTTCCGGAACCCGTTCCAGCTGCTCGTCGCGACGGTCCTGTCCGCCCAGACGACCGACCTGCGGGTCAATCAGACGACCCCCGCGCTCTTCGCGAAGTACCCGACCCCCGAGGACATGGCCGCCGCCGTCCCCGAGGAGCTGGAGGAGGTCATCCGGCCCACCGGCTTCTTCCGCGCAAAGACGAAGTCGCTGATCGGCCTCTCCACGGCCCTCCGCGACAGCTTCGGCGGCGAGGTGCCGGGCCGCCTTGAGGACCTGGTCACGCTTCCCGGAGTGGGCCGCAAGACCGCCTTCGTGGTGCTCGGCAACGCGTTCGGGGTGCCCGGGATCACCGTGGACACCCACTTCATGCGGCTCGCCCGCCGCTGGAAGTGGACGGAGCAGGACGACCCGGTCAAGATCGAGGCCGAGGTCGCCGAGATCTTCCCCAAGAGCGAGTGGACGATGCTCTCGCATCGTGTGATCTTCCACGGCCGCCGCATCTGCCACGCCCGCAAGCCCGCCTGCGGCGCCTGCCCGATCACCCACCTCTGTCCTTCGTACGGCGAGGGTGAGACGGACCCGGAGAAGGCGAAGAAGCTGCTCAAGTACGAGATGGGCGGCTATCCGGGCCAGCGGCTCAACCCGCCGCCGGACTACCCGGGCAAGCCGGCACCGCCCCTGGGCGCTTCATGACGGGTCCACGGCGGGCCGGCTCGGAAGGCGAGGCCGGTACGGGGGCCGACATGGGCGGCGACAGGTCCGGCCGCAGGGCCGACGGCGGCAAGGCCGGCGAAAAGGGTGGAGACGCAGCCGAGGGAGCGGGCGGGGGAGCGGGCCGGAACGATCCCGGTCACCGAACGCGTTGGACACGACGGGGGTGCCCATGACACGCACGGACGAGATGTACGACGGCGAGCTGGCCGTGACGAGCGACGGCCTGCCCGACTGGCTCGCGCCGGTCGACCGGGCCGCGAGGACCGTCGAGCCGCAGCAGCTCAGCCGGTTCCTGCCGCCCGAGAGCGGCGGCCGGCAGTCCGCCGTGCTCATCCTCTTCGGGGACGGCCCCCAAGGTCCCGACCTGCTGCTCATGGAGCGGGCCAGCAGCCTCCGCTCCCATGCCGGCCAGCCGTCCTTCCCCGGTGGAGCCCTCGACCCCGAGGACGGCGATCCCGCCACCACCGGCCCGCTGCGCGCCGCCCTCCGCGAGGCCCAGGAAGAGACCGGGCTGGACCCGGCGGGCGTCCAGATCTTCGGCGTCCTGCCCCGCCTCTACATCCCGGTGAGCAGCTTCGTCGTCACCCCGGTCCTCGGCTGGTGGCGTGCGCGCAGCCCGGTCGGCGTCGTCGACCCGGCCGAGACCGCCCGTGTCTTCCCGGTGCCCGTGGCGGATCTCACGGACCCGGCCAACCGTGCGACGGCCGTCCACCCGAGCGGGCACCACGGTCCTGCCTTCCTTGTCGGATCTGCCCTGGTCTGGGGTTTTACCGCCGGTGTGATCGACCGCATCCTGCACTTCGCCGGCTGGGAGCGCCCATGGGACCGGGGCAGGCAGGTCCCACTCGACTGGCGCACATGAGACCGTTGCCCAGGTGCAACCCCGGGACCACCCGTCCCCCGGGTCCCCGACCCCCCGCCGGACGGAGTGCCGGACGACGAATCTGCGAGGCTATTGACGGTGAACGTGCTGGACATCCTGCTGCTGGTCGCCGCCGTGTGGTTCGCGATCGTCGGGTATCGCCAGGGGTTCGTCGTCGGCATCCTGTCGGTGACCGGTTTCCTCGGCGGCGGACTGGTGGCGATCTATCTGCTCCCGCCGCTCTGGGACCAGCTGACCGATGAGGCCGAGGTCTCCACGACCGCGGCGATAGTCGGCGTCGTGATCGTGATCGTCTTCGCCTCCGTCGGCCAGGCATTCACCACCCACCTGGGCAACAAGCTCCGCCGGTACATCACGTGGTCGCCCGCCCGCGCCCTCGACGCCACGGGCGGTGCCCTGGTCAACGTCGTCGCGATGCTGCTCGTGGCCTGGCTGATCGGCTCCGCCCTCGCCGGCACGTCCCTGCCGACGCTCGGCAAGGAGGTCCGCAGCTCCAAGGTGCTCCTCGGGGTCTCCCGGGTGATGCCCGCCCAGGCGTCCACCTGGTTCACCGACTTCTCCGCGGTCCTCGCGCAGAACGGCCTCCCGCAGGTCTTCAGCCCGTTCGCCAACGAGCCCATCACCGAGGTCCGGGCCCCCGATCCGGCTCTGGTGAACAGCCCCGTCGCGGACCGCGCCCAGCGCTCCATCGTCAAGGTCGTCGGCACGGCCCCGAGCTGCAACAAGGTCCTCGAAGGCACCGGCTTCGTCTTCGCCGAGCGCCGCGTCATGACCAACGCGCACGTCGTCGGCGGCGTCGACGAGCCGACCGTCCAGATAGGCGGCAAGGGCAGGCTGTACGACGCGAAGGTCGTCCTCTACGACTGGCAGCGCGACATCGCCGTGCTCGACGTCCCGGAGCTCGACGCACCGGTGCTGCGGTTCACCGAGACCGACGCCCGGACGGGCGACAGCGCGATCGTCGCCGGCTTCCCGGAGAACGGCGCGTACGACGTCCGCTCCGCGCGAGTCCGCGGCCGTATCGACGCCAACGGCCCCGACATCTACCGCCACGGTGAGGTGCGCCGCGATGTGTACTCGCTGTTCGCGACGGTCCGCCAGGGCAACTCCGGCGGCCCGCTGCTCACCACGGACGGCGAGGTGTACGGAGTGATCTTCGCCCGTTCGCTCGACGACGCCAGCACCGGCTATGCGCTGACCGCCGACGAGATCCGTGGCGACATCAGGCTCGGTGTCACGGCCAATCAGCAGGTCGACAGCCAGAGCTGCGCGCTGTGAGCGAACGACGCGGGGCGCTCAGCCCCGCGTATGGCGCAGTCGCGCCGAGACCCAGCGCGCCCGGCGGCGGAGGATACGGGAAATCCCGAGCCGGGGATCGTGGCCCTGTGCCTGCGGGCCGCCCCTCTCGTGGCTGATCGGCGCGGAGGCCGAGCGGGAGTTGCGTGCTGTGTCACCGTAGTCGTGCGTCCAGCCCATACCCCGACGTGTGCCCGTGCCCCAAGGTCGGTAACCTCATCGGGGCCCGCCAATTGGCCTATGCGCCGGGCAATACCCGTTCGCGGAACGCCCGTTCGCCCATCGGTCCGGTTCGGGCTCTTTGAGCCGGTTGTCACCGGTCGGGTTCGGGGTCCTTGAGCCAGTTGACGAGCTCGTTGGAGAACGCCACCGGATCCTCCTCATGGGGGAAGTGGCCGAGCCCGTCGAAGAGGCGCCAGCGGTACGGGGCTTCCACGTACTCGCCGGAGCCCGCCGCGCTGCGGGTGCGCATCGCCGGGTCGAGGGAGCCGTGCAGATGGAGCGTCGGCACCCGGACGGGGCGCTTCATACGGCGGTTGAACTGGATGCCGTCCGGACGGGCCATCGACCGCACCATCCACCGGTACGGCTCGACCGAGCAGTGCGCGGTCGAGGGGATGCACATCGCCCGCCGGTACACCTCCACCGCGTTGTCCTCGGGAGGCCGCGGCCCCGACCACTCCCGGAGCAGCCTGCCCACCAGCGCCGCGTTGTCCGCGACCAGCTGACGCTCCGGCAGCCAGGGGCGCTGGAAGCCCCAGACGTACGAACCGGCCCGGCTCTGCGCGAAGTCGCCCAGCATCGAGGAGCGCCAGCGGCGCGGATGCGGCATCGAGGACACGACCAGCCGGCGCACCAGCTTGGGCCGCATCACGGCCGCCGTCCAGGCCAGGTACCCGCCCAGGTCGTGGCCGACGAGCGCCGCGTCCGGTTCGCCGAGGGACCGTACGACACCGGTGATGTCGAGCGCGAGGTTCGCGGGGTCGTAACCCCGCGGCGTACGGTCGCTGCCGCCTACGCCCCGCAGATCCATCGCCACCGCCCGGAACCCCGCATCCGCGAGCGCGGTCAGCTGATGGCGCCACGTCCACCAGAACTGCGGGAAGCCATGCAGCAGCAACACCAGCGGCCCGTCGCCCAGCTCGGCGATATGGAAGCGCGCACCATTGGCGGCCACGTCGCGATGGGTCCAGGGACCATCGATTCGTACGGGTCCGCCGCTTCCCGCGCCGTGTCCGCTGCCGGTGCCGTTGCCGTTGCCGCTGTCAGGGTCGGTCATGCAGATGAGCGTGCCACAACCGCGGCCGAGTCCTCGCTCTGGCGGGGATGCGGCTTGACGTTCTGCAGCACCGCCGCGGTCTGCTTGGCCGAGGCGATGGACCTCTCCGGCGGCTTGACCTTCTTGAACTTCATCACTGCGAGCAGCCCCAGCAGCGCCGCCAGCAGCACGAACGCACCGGCCACGATCAGGAACGACCAGGCGAGCCCGAGGCCCAGATTGTGGATGCCGTACGCGGCGGCGAAGCTGAACATCGGCACCGAGAACAACAGCAGGCCACCCGCGACGGCGCCGGCCACACCGCCCGTCACCCCGCGCTTGACGTCCTGCCGGATCTCCGCCTTGGCCAGCGCGATCTCGTCGTGCACCAGCGCGGACATCTCGGCCGTCGCCGTCGCCACCAGCTGCCCGACCGTCCTGTCGGGTCCGGTCAGCCGGACCGGTCCGACCGTGTCGCCTGCCGTTTCGGTGGCGCTGACGGTGCCGGCCGCGCCCTTGCCGGGGTCGCTCATCGCTGACTCCCTCGTCTCTGCTTCGGATCCGTTGTCAGATCATGCCGGACTGTCACGCATTCTGCGTTGTCCGTGCCCTTGTGCTGCCTGCCCCAGACGTGCCGCGGGGTGGTGACGGTGGTCGTTACCGGTCGCCCTTGGGGGCCTCGGACGACCCTTGGACGAGCTTGGACGGCCCACAGACGGCCCGGCTCGGCTGCCGAAGTCCGCTCGACGGCTGATCGGCATCCTCTCAGGGGCAGCGGTTTCCTCCCTGAATCCGTGGCCTGCTCCAATCGGCGGAGCCGGCAGAGGACCGAGCCGCCGTGTTGCGGACCGCCGCGTTCGCCCGTGAACGTTCTCGCCGGCATGGGTCCGCGCCGAGGTGGCCCGGATTTCTGCTGTGCCCGCTCCGGCGGGCCCTCACTGCGCTAGCGTCAAGTCCGTGATCATTTGGCTCAATGGCACCCACGGCGCAGGCAAGACGACGACCAGTGCACTCGTGCAGCAGTTGATCCCGGATTCGCGGGTGTTCGATGCCGAGAAGGTCGGCGAGACACTCATGGACATCACGCCGGGGCTGCCCAGGACGGACAACTTCCAGCACTGGCCGCCGTGGCGGCCGCTCGTGGTCGAGACCGCCCGCCGTGTGCTCGACTACACCGGTGGCACTCTGGTGATGCCCATGACCGTCCTGGTCGAGCAGTACTGGCGCGAGATCAGTGCGGGCCTCGCCCAGCACACCATTCCGGTGCGGCACTTCGTCCTCCACGCCGACCAGGACACCCTCCGCGGGCGCATCGAGGGGGACACCGTTCTCGGCCCCTCCCCATTCCGTCTCCAATACCTTGAGCCCTACGCCGAGGCGGCCCGCACGTGGCTGCACGGTGAGGCCGAGGTCGTCGACACCACGCACCTCACGCCCGCCCAGGCCGCCCTGCAGATCGCAGAGGCCATCAGGAGCTGAGGTCCGCCGCTACTCCGGACTGTCGCCCTCACCGCGCGACGCCCCCGCGAGTTCCGCCTTGCGGCGGTGCTCGGCGGCCTTCCGCTCGTAGATCGCGGCCATGCGCAGGTGGTACTCCGGGTTGTCCTGCTCGTAGATGTCGGGGATGCCGTCGAGGTCCTCGTCGCGCTCCTCCTCCTCGCACAGCGTCTGGTACGTGCGCACCCGGCGCTTGAGCAGCGCTGCGGAGAACACCGCGGCGATCAGCGACCCCATCAGGACCGCGGCCTTGACCTCACCCATCAGAGCGGCGTCGCCCTCGAAGGCGAGCTCGCCGATGAGGAGCGAAACGGTGAAGCCGATACCGGCGAGTGCCGCCACGGCGAACACGTCCGGCCAGGCCAGATCCTCGTTGAGTTCGGCTCTGGTGAAGCGCGCGGTGAGCCAGGTGCCGCCGAAGATGCCGATCGCCTTGCCGACCACCAGGCCGAGGACGACGCCCAGCGTCTCGGGCTTGCTGAAGACATCGTGCAGGGCGTTGCCGGAGACGCTCACCCCGGCCGAGAACAGGGCGAACAGCGGCACCGCGAGACCGGCCGAGACGGGTCGTACGAGGTGCTCGATGTGCTCACCGGGAGAGTGCTCCTCGCCCTCCTTGTGGTGGCAGCGCAGCATCAGGCCCATCGCGACACCGGCGATGGTGGCGTGGACGCCGCTGTTGTACATCAGGCCCCAGATGACGAGGGCCAGCGGTATGTACACGTACCAGCCGCGCACGCCCTTGCGCAGGAGCAGCCAGAAGACGCCGAGGCCGACGACCGCGCCGCCGAGGGCGGCGAAGTTCAGGTGGTCGGTGAAGAAGATGGCGATGATCAGGATCGCGAAGAGGTCGTCGACGACGGCGAGGGTGAGCAGGAAGGCCCGGATCGACGACGGCAGGGATGTGCCGATGACCGCGAGAACGGCGAGCGCGAAGGCGATGTCGGTGGCGGTGGGCACGGCCCAGCCGGCCATGGAGCCGCCGCCGACGGCGTTGACGACCGTGTAGACGATCGCGGGTGCGGCCATGCCGCAGATGGCGGCGACGACCGGGAGCGCCGCGGCCTTGGGGTCCCGTAGTTCGCCCGCGACCAGCTCACGCTTGAGCTCGATACCGGCGACGAAGAAGAAGATGGCGAGCAGTCCGTCGGCCGCCCAGTGCTGGAGGGAGAGGTCCAGGCCGAGGGCGGCAGGGCCTATGTGGAAGTCGCGTACGGCTTCGTAGCTGCCGCCCAGCGCGTTCGCCCAGAGGAGCGCGATGACCGCGGCCACGAGCAGCAGAACACCGCCGACGGTCTCGGCGCGGAGCGCGTCCGCCACGAAGGTCCGCTCGGGGAGCGAGAGACGTCCGAGGAACTTGCGCGGGGTTTCGGTGGGCGCGGCCACGAGTGGACCTCCGGTCGGGTGGGCATGACTGAGCACTTGCCGACCAGACTTCCCGGCACACCTAGGTTTTCTTGTCGCATCGCTGATGCGTTCGTTACTTTACCTAAGAACATGCCTGGGTGTACAACCGGTGCATCTCTGGCGATCGTCACGATAGACGCAAAAGGGGCACCCGGCGCGTTGCTTCCGGGTGCCCCTGTGCGCGGTGCTACGAGGACCGTTCTCCGAGGTCAGCCTCCCGCTGGGGGCGGTCCGCCCGTGGTCGGTGCGCGCGGGCGGACCTTGGAAGGTTCGCCCGCGAATGTTGTCAGTCCTCCGAAGCCGCCGACGGCAGCTTGGACTGGATGAGATCCATCACGGAGGAGTCGGTCAGGGTGGTGACGTCACCGAGCTGACGGTTCTCCGCGACATCGCGCAGCAGCCGGCGCATGATCTTGCCGGAGCGGGTCTTGGGCAGCTCGGCCACCGGCAGGATCCGCTTGGGCTTGGCGATCGGGCCCAGCGTGGTGGCCACGTGGTTGCGCAGATCCGCGACGAGGTCGGCGTCCTCGCTCGCCGTGCCGCGCAGGATCACGAACGCCACGATCGCCTGTCCCGTCGTCTCGTCCGCCGCGCCGACGACCGCCGCCTCGGCGACCTTCGGGTGGGAGACGAGCGCGGACTCGACCTCGGTCGTCGAGATGTTGTGCCCGGAGACGAGCATCACGTCGTCGACCCGGCCCAGCAGCCAGATGTCGCCGTCGTCGTCCCTCTTCGCGCCGTCCCCGGCGAAGTACCTGCCCTCGAAACGGGACCAGTACGTGTCGATGAAGCGCTGGTCGTCGCCCCAGATGGTGCGGAGCATCGACGGCCACGGCTCGGTGAGGACGAGGTAACCGCCGCCGCCGTTGGGCACCTCGTTGGCCTCGTCGTCGACGACGGTCGCGGAGATACCGGGCAGCGGGCGCTGCGCGGAGCCCGGCTTGGTCTCGGTGACGCCCGGCAGCGGCGAGATCATCATCGCGCCGGTCTCGGTCTGCCACCAGGTGTCCACGATGGGGGTGCTGCCGCCGCCGATGTGCTCCCGGTACCAGACCCAGGCCTCGGGGTTGATCGGCTCACCGACCGAGCCGAGGACGCGCAGGCTGGAGAGGTCGAACTTGGCGGGGATGTCGTCCCCCCACTTCATGAACGTGCGGATCGCGGTCGGCGCCGTGTAGAGGATCGTGACGCCGTACTTCTGGACGATCTCCCAGAAGCGGCCCTGGTGCGGGGTGTCGGGTGTGCCCTCGTAGATCACCTGCGTGGCGCCGTTGGCCAGCGGTCCGTACACGATGTAGGAGTGGCCGGTCACCCAGCCGATGTCGGCGGTGCACCAGTAGACATCGGTCTCGGGCTTGAGGTCGAAGACGGCGTGGTGGGTGTAGGCCGCCTGGGTGAGGTAGCCGCCGGAGGTGTGCAGGATGCCCTTCGGCTTACCCGTCGTACCGGACGTGTAGAGGATGAAGAGCGGCTGCTCCGCCTCGAACGCCTCGGGGGTGTGCTCGGGGGACTGGCGGGAGACGATCTCGTCCCACCACACGTCCCGGCCCTCGGTCCAGGCCACCTCCTGGCCGGTGCGGCGCACGACGAGCACGTGCTGCACGCGGTCGACCCGGTTGATCGCCTCGTCGACGGCGGGCTTGAGCGCCGAGGGCTTGCCCCGCCGGTAGCCGCCGTCCGCGGTGATGACGAGCTTGGCGTCGGCGTCCGCGATACGGGTGGCGATGGCGTCGGCGGAGAAGCCGCCGAAGACCACCGAGTGCGCGGCGCCGATGCGGGCGCACGCGAGCATGGCGATGACGGCCTCGGGGATCATCGGCAGGTAGACCGCCACCCGGTCGCCCTTGGTGACGCCCAGCTCCGTCAGGGCGTTGGCCGCCTTGGAGACCTCGTCCTTCAGCTCGGCGTACGTGATGGCGCGGCTGTCGCCGGGCTCGCCCTCGAAGTGGATGGCGACGCGGTCACCGAGGCCGGCCTCGACATGACGGTCCACGCAGTTGTACGCGACGTTGAGCGCGCCGTCGGCGAACCATTTGGCGAAGGGCGGGTTCGACCAGTCGAGGGTCTCGGTCGGCTCGGTGGCCCAGGTGAGCCGCCGGGCCTGCTCGGCCCAGAAGCCAAGCCTGTCCGCCTCGGCCTGCTCATACGCCTCAGCCGTGACATTGGCGTTCGCGGCCAGCTCGGCCGGAGGCGCGAACCTCCGCTCTTCCTTGAGCAGGTTGGCCAGGCTTTCGTTGCTCACGACATCTCCCTTTCCCAGGGCGTCCTATGTGCCTATGTGTCCCAGGCCATAGCTCATCAGTCAGATGCCCGGGTGACAAGAGCCTTCGGGGAATTGGTTTAGACCTGTGTGGTGCGGGCGCCGCTGTGGAATCCGGTGGGCTCGACCGGTCCCTCCTCCCCGAGCGGTGAGGAGGAGGGACCATACGTATTCACGGATGCCGCGCCCGGCCGGTTCAGGGCGCGGCAGCACAGGCCGGCTTTCGTCGGCTCGGGCTGTGCTCTGGTCGGGTGCACGCTCTCTTTGCGCCCAGACCCAGAGCAGGGGCCCCTGCCCAGCCCAGTCCCAGCCCAGGCCCTGCCCAGCCCAGGGCCCAGGCCCCGGTCGGGTCAGGCCCCGGTCGGGTCAGGCCAATGTGTTCTCCAGCGCCGGCGGCCCGGGCGTGACCCGGTCGAAGACCTCCTCGGCGCCGCCGGCCTTCGCATCATCCGCCAGCAGGTACGCCTGCGCTTCGCCGACGTGGAAGTACATCCCGTGCAGTTGCAGACGGCCTTCGGCCAGTCTGCGGGCCACCGCCTCGTGGGCCCGCAGATGCTCCAGCTGCTGGACCACGTTGGTCAGGCAGAGCTGCTCCACCGCGTCGGCGGGCAGCCGTCCGGAGATTCTCGCCGAGGAGTGATGACGGGAGCGCATCCGGTCGAGGCTGGGCTGTGCGTGGCGCAGCCATCGCTGCAGCGGCGTCCGGGGTGCGTCCTTGCCCTTGCCCTTGTCCTCGTCGTCGTCGCTCTGGATGCCGTTGAGCAGTGCCTGCATGGCACCGCAGCCGGAGTGGCCGCAGACGGTGATCGAGTCGACCTCCAGTACGTCCACGGCGTACTCGATCGCGGCGGCGACCGAGTCGTCTCCGCTCTCCGCTCCCGGCCTGGGCACGAGATTCCCCACATTGCGCACGGTGAAGAGGTCGCCGGGGCCGCTTGCCGTGATCATGCTCGTGACGAGGCGGGAGTCGGCACAGGTCAGGAACAGGTGAGAGGGGCGCTGGCCCTCGCGGGCCAGCCGCGCCAGCTCGTCGCGCACCAGCGGTGCGGTGTTGCGCTGGAAGGAGCTGATTCCGCTGGCCAGTTGGTGCAGATGCTTGCCGTGCTGCCGATGCCGCTGGCGCTGTCCGGGCGACGTGGTGGCCGGATGCTCCTGGCAGTGGTGATTGCGCCAGGGTGTCCAGGGCCGGCAGCAGGCGTGCGACTCGGAGGCGGGCTCGGCGATCCGGCCCCCGGAGCGCCCGGTGAAGACGGCCGTACCGCCGTGGGCCTCATGGCCCGCCTGCCAGTCGTGCAGCGCTTCGTAGGCCGCGTGGTCCATGAAGGAGCCGTCCAGCTCCACCACGGTGTCCGCGTCGTGCGGCACTTTGCTGAGCACGCGGCTCAGCCGGGGCACGGCCAGGAACGTCAACTGGCCCCGCACCCGGACCCGATAGGTCCCGTCGCGCTCCTCGACGGTGATCCGCGTCCTGGTCAGCCGGTGCAGTGCGACGGCGACCGCGACGGCGACCCCGATGGCCACGCCTTCCAGGACACCGGTGAGCACCACCGCCGCCATGGTCGCCGCGTACACGAGCATTTCGCGGTTCCGCCGCACGCTGCGCAGATGCGTGATGTTGACCATCTGGACGCCCACGACCATCACCAGGGCCGCCAGGGTGGCCAGCGGGATCAGATCGAGCACCGGCACGAGCAACAGCGCGGCCAGAGCGACCCACAGGCCGTGGAGCATGGTCGACTGCCGGCTGACGGCGCCGGCGGCCACATTGGCGGAGCTGCGCACGGCGACCCCGGTGACCGGCAGCCCGCCGAGTGCGCCGGAGACGATGTTGGCCGCGCCCTGCCCTCTCAGCTCCCGGTCGAGGTTGGCGCGCGGGATGCGGACCGCGGGCTTCTTGCGTGCCGCGACCAGCTTGTCGACCGCCACGGCGGACAGCAGTGACTCCACGCTGCCGACCAGTGTGATGGTCAGGACCGCGGCCAGGAGGCCCAGCACCGGTCCGTCGGGAAGCTCGGGCAGGGCGTGGCTCTGCCAGGACGGAAGGTCGACCCGGGGCAGCCTGAGCCCGGCAGTCGCGGCCAGCGCGGTCGCGAGGGCCGCGGCCGCCAGCGCGGCCGGGATCGTCCGTACGGCTCTGCCGGTCCGCCCCGGGAGGCGTGGCCAGGCGAGCAGCACGGCGATGGTCAGGGCGCTGACGGAGAGCGCGGCGGGGTGCAGATTGGCCAGTTGGCCCGGAAGCCCGAGCACATTGTCGATCGCGGAGCTCTGCGGCGTGCCGCCGAGGACGATGTGCAGCTGTGCGAGCGCGATCGTCACGCCGATACCGGCGAGCATGCCGTGCACGATCGCCGGACTGACGGCCAGCGCCGAGCGGGCCACCCGCAGCATGGACAGCACCAGCTGGGCCAGGCCCGCAAGCACCGTGATGGCGCAGGTGGTCCGCCATCCGTACTGCTGGATCAGATCCGCCGTCACCACCGTGAGCCCGGCCGCCGGTCCGCTGACCTGGAGCGGCGCCCCGCCCAGCGTGCCGACGACGATCCCGCCGATCGCCGCCGCCACCAGACCCGCCTGCAGCGGCGCACCTGTGGCCAGGGCGATACCAAGGGAGAGCGGCAGCGCGATCAGAAAGACGGTGATGGACGCGGTCGCATCAGCACCGTTGATCCGGAGCCGGAAGCCTGTGCCGCTCCCGCCTCCGCGGTCGGGCCCGCCGCGGGAGCGGAACCGGGACCGGGATCCGTCGGGCTCGTCGCGGTCGTGGTGCTGCTGGTCGTTCGTGCGATGGGGGACGCAGGCAGGCATGTTCCCGTCTCCTCCGGGGCGGCGCGGTCGCGGAATGTGGGGGTCGCGGCCGTGGGTCACGGCGTACAGCGGCGGGATGTTGGGACTGGCGGGATGTTGGGACTGGAGTCTCGACGCGCCTCGGCTGGTGAGGGAGTCTCAACTCTCGGTAAATGGATCGTAATGCAGAGTAAAGACTGCGGCATGATTTTCGGGGCAAATAGGGCAACTCTTCACCCGTTCTGGTGATTAATCATTTCGGCTCGGCCTGTCACCCCCTCCCCTCTTCGTTGCGGCGCGAGTCTGTGCGCACTCGCCGTCGTATCGGCCGATAAGCCGCAGATCACTCCACATGAGGGAAGAGGTGGACGGAATGCCGGCCAGCACGAGGAAGCTCGCCGTCGGTGCCGCCGGCACGGCGCTCGCCGTGGGGATCGCGAGCTGCGCCGGTGGTTCCGGTTCCCTTCCCCAGCAGGGTCCGCAGGGCGCCAACGCCGTGATCCGCCTCATCGGCGACGGCTCCACCGCCTACACCGGAAACCAGCCCGGAGTGCCCAGGCCCGAACGGCTGAAGCCGGGTCAGAAGCCCCCGCAGTTCGTGGTCTTCTCCTGGGACGGCGCGGGCGAGGACAGCCAGAAGCTCTTCTCGCGCTTCCGGAAGCTGGGCAGGAAGCACGGCGCGACGATGACCTACTTCCTCAGCGGCGTCTACCTGCTGCCCGAGGACAAGGCCGGGGAGTACGAGCCGCCCCGGCACGCACCCGGCAGCTCCGAAATCGGCTTCAACGACACCCAAGGGATCAAGGCCACCGTGCGCGAGCTGCGCCAGGCCTGGCTCGAAGGCAACGAGATCGGCACCCACTTCAACGGACACTTCTGCGGTGCGGACGGCGGCGTCGGCAGCTGGTCGGTCAGGGACTGGAAGAGCGAGATCAGCCAGGCCAAGTCCTTTGTGAAGCACTGGAAGACGAACACGGAGCTGACCTCGGAACCGCCGCTGCCCTTCGACTACGACAAGGAGCTCATCGGCGGCCGCACTCCCTGCCTGGAGGGACGCGAGAACTTTCTGAAGGCCGCGAGCGAGCTGGGCTTCCGCTACGACGCCAGCGGCACCGGCGAACAGGTCTGGCCCGACAAGGAACGGGGCATGTGGGAATTCTCGCTCCAGATGATCCCGGTCCCCGGCCGCGCCTTCGAATCCCTCGCCATGGACTACAACTTCATGGTCAACCAGTCGGGAACGAGCAAGGGCGACCCCACCATGCACCGGTACTGGGGCGACCAGATGCGCAACGGCCTGATCCAGGGCTTCGAGCGGGCGTACTCCGGAAACCGCGCCCCCATGATCATCGGCAACCACTTCGAGTCCTGGAACGGCGGTGCGTACATGCGCGCCGTCGAGGAGACCGTCGGGGTGGTCTGTGCGAGGCCGGAGACCCGGTGCGTCTCGTTCCGGCAGCTCGCCGACTGGCTCGACGCCCAGGACCCGAAGGTCCTGGCGAAGCTGCGTAGGCTCCCGGTCGGTCAGGCGCCCGGGCAGGGCTGGGAGGCATTCATCACCCCCCAGCCCGCGAAGCCCGCCGCGAAGCCCGCCGCGAAGTCCGCTGTGGAGCCGGCCACGAAGCCCGCCGAGAAGAGCAAGCACGCGAACTCCGCTTAGGCCGCCCGGTCAAGCCGGTCAAGCCGGTCAAGCAGGTCAGGCCGGTCAGGCCGGTTGTGGAGCGCCGGCCTCCAGGGTCCGTTCGCCGAGCACGAAGGCGGGGTCGATCTGTGCCGCCAGGTCGGCCCCCGTCTTCGCGTTCCCCCAGCTCTCCGCGTTCTTCAGGTGGAAGTGCACCATCTGCTGTGTGTAGCGCTCCCAGTCGCGGCGCCCGTACGACGCGCCCGCAGCGTCCTGGAGCGTGCGCAGCGCCGCGAGGTTGGACTCCTCCAGCAGGCCGAACCGCGGCGGGCGGCCCTTCTCCATGGCCCGCACCCAGTCCGAGTGCCCGACCGCGACCAGCAGGTCCTCGCCCACCTGTTCACGCAGGAACTCCAGATCGTCCTCGCCCTGCACCTTGTTCCCGACGACCTTCAGCGAGACGCCGAAGTCCCGTGCGTACTCCTTGTACTGCCGGTAGACGGAAACACCCTTACGGGTCGGCTCGGCGACGAGGAACGTCATGTCGAAGCGCGTGAACATCCCGGACGCGAACGAGTCCGAGCCGGCCGTCATGTCGACCACGACGTACTCGTCCGGACCGTCGACGAGATGGTTGAGGCACAGCTCCACCGCTCCCACCTTGGAGTGGTAGCAGGCCACGCCCAGATCCGACTCGGTGAACGGTCCGGTCGCCATCAGCCGGATCTCGCCGTCGTCCAGCCGGACCGTCCGGGCGCAGGCGTCGTAGACCGCGTTGTCCTCGCGCACGCGCAGCAGTCGTGACCCCTCACCCGGAGGGGTGGTCTTGATCATCGTCTCGGCGGACGCGATCCGGGGATTCGTGCCGCGCAGATAGTCCTTGATGAGGGGGAGGTGCGCGCCCATCGCGGGCAGCGCCGCCGCCTCGTCCTCGTCGAGTCCGAGTGCCGTGCCCAGGTGCTGGTTGATGTCGGCGTCCACCGCGACGACATGGGCCCGCTGTGCGGCGAGGTGGCGGATGAAGAGTGAGGACAGCGTGGTCTTGCCGCTGCCGCCCTTCCCTACGAAAGCGATCTTCATGTTCACGTAGGTTAGTGCCGTGATCGCGCCGGGGGCTCGGGATGCGTGAAGAAGACCACTCCATCGTGGGGTCTGCCCCTCGGACGCGTAGCCTCCCTACTTATGAGTACGAACGCCTCTGACCCCCTGGCCGCACTGGGCGCACTGCCCGGCGTCGCGGATGCCGTCGACTCCGTACGCAAGGCCGTCGACCGGGTCTACGGGCACCGGGTCATGCGACGCCGCGCCAACGAGGTGGCGTCGGAGGCCGCACTGCGCGGAGCCCGGGCTTCCGCGGCGCTCTCCGGGGCCGACTGGGCGCTGGAAGAGGTGCGCCGACGCACCGATTTCGGCGGCGAGGGGGAGGCCCCCACCGTCGGCGCGGCGCTGCGGCTGACCGCCGAGGCAGGCCAGTTGCTGTCCATCTGGCGCCAGTCACCCCTGCGGGTGCTGGCCCGGCTGCACCTGGTGGCGGCGGGCGGTGCGGCACCGGACGACACGGTCGGCCGGCCCCGCCTCGTGGGTGAGAAGGTCGACGAGCCGCTGATCGAGGCGCCGCTCCCGGATGCCGACGAGGTGGCGGGACGGCTGGACGGGCTCTCCGGGCTGGTCATCGCGGGCAGTTCGGCCCCGGCGCTGGTGATCGCCTCCGTCGTGCACGGAGAACTGCTCGCACTGCGCCCGTTCTCCTCGTCCAACGGACTGGTCGCCAGGGCCGCCGAGCGCATCGTCCTGGTCGGCAGCGGCCTCGATCCCAAGTCGATCTGCCCGGCCGAGGTCGGGCACGCGGAACTCGGCCGCGCGGCGTACGTCGCCGCCTTCGACGGATATCTGTCGGGGAGCCCGGAGGGGATGGCTGCCTGGATCGCGCACTGCGGCCGCGCCGTCGAGCTGGGCGTTCGCGAATCGACGGCGGTCTGCGAGGCGTTGCAGCGGGGCGCCGCCTAGGTGTACTGCCCAGCCAGGTTGGTCGAGTTTGTGTGACGACACGGTCTGAATCTGTGAGATGGGGAAGGCCTCCGGTTGTGGAGTGGAGCTGTCGAGGAACCGCTCCGCCAACCAGGAGGCCTTCGTGTCTCACGCTAACGCTGCTTTGACTCCCCGTGCCCGTCTTCGGCTGGCGCGTCTGATTGTCGATGACGGCTGGCCGGTCGCCCGTGCGGCCGAACGCTACGACGTGTCCTGGCCGACCGCCAAGCGGTGGGCCGACCGTTACGCCGAGTCCGGGCCGGTGGCGATGGCTGACCGGTCCTCCCGGCCGCACCGCAGTCCTGCCCGAACACCGCAGCCGCTGGTCCGCAAGATCGTGCACCTGCGCTGGAAGCAACGTCTGGGCCCGGTCCAGATCGCCGGACGGCTGGGCATGCCCGCCTCCACCGTCCACGCAGTCCTGACCCGCTGCCGGATCAACCGCCTGTCCCACATCGACCGCGCCACCGGCGAGCCGGTCCGCCGCTACGAGCACGATCATCCCGGCGCAATGCTCCACATCGACGTCAAGAAGCTCGGGAACGTGCCCGACGGCGGCGGCTGGCGCTACGTCGGACGCGTCCAGGGCCGCAAGAACCGTGCCGCAACACCCGACAAGCCCCGCAACAAGTACCGAGGACCGCTACTGGGAACCGCGTTCGTCCACACCGTCATCGACGACCATTCCCGCGTCGCCTACGCCGAGATCCGCGACGACGAGATGGCCGCCACCGCGGTCGACGTCCTGCGGCGCGCGGTAGCCTGGTTCGCCGCCCGAGGGGTGACCATCGAGCGGGTCCTCACCGACAACGGCTCGGCCTACCGCTCCCGGCACTGGACACAAGCCTGCACCGAGCTCGGCATCACACCGAAGAAGACCCGCCCCTACCGGCCACAGACCAACGGCAAGGTCGAACGCTTCCACCGCACCCTCGCCGACGGCTGGGCCCTCGGCCGCTTCTACCCCAGCGAATCAGCCCGCCGTAAAGCCCTGCCAGCCTGGCTCCATCACTACAATCACCACCGCCCCCACACCGCGACCGGCGGCAAACCACCCATCACCAGGTTGACCAACGTCCCCAGGCAATACACCTAGGGCAGCGCCCGGAGGTGGTCCCGCCCGGGGGCGGTCCGTACAGGCCGGGTGGTCTGTACAGGCCGTACAAAGGGTTGCGGCGGTACCGGAATTGGTACCGCCGCTGGCATGTCCGCCCAGTTACCAAGCGTCCTCGATATGTTGCCCATCAGGTCGGAAACTTTGTCCGTCACCTGGTGCGGCTGGCCCGTAATCGACGGGTCGACGTCGCGTGGGTGCTCGGCATCCATGCTTCGGTCCGTGGGCCTTTTCCTGCGTGATTGGTGATCCTCTCGGATGTCCCAGGTCTCGCGGGCCGTTGAGTCCTTTGTACTCCAGCGGCAGGGTGAGCGGAACCCCTGCCTGCACTTCTTTACTTTTAGGTTCAAATACGGGCAATGGACGCGCTGCGGCGCTGGCTGGCGTACCAGACGAGGCCCGCGGTGGCCGCTGCCGCGCCGACCGCGGCGGCCGCGACCAGCGCGGGACGCGGCGGGAGCGTGAACGCGGGGATCCGCTGCTTCAGCCGTACCGGCCGGTTGAAGACGAGGACCGGCCAGCCGCGCGACACGGCCTCGCGGCGCAGGGCGCGGTCAGGGTTGACCGCATACGGATTGCCCACCGACTGGAGCATGGGGACATCCGTGATGGAGTCGCTGTACGCGTAGGAGCGCGACAGGTCGTATCCCTCGGACGCGGCGAGTTCCTTGACCGCCTCGGCCTTTGTGGGCCCGTACGCGTAGTACTCGACCTCCCCCGTGTAGCAGCCGTCGTCGCCGACGACCATGCGGGTCGCGACGACCCGGTCGGCGCCGAGCAACTCACCGATCGGTTCGACCACCTCCGCGCCGGACGTGGAGACGATCACGACATCGCGACCGGCGGCGTGGTGCTCCTCGATGAGGGAGGCGGCTTCGTCGTAGATGATCGGGTCGATCAGCTCGTGGAGGGTCTCGGCGACGATCTCCTTGACCTGCTGGACGTTCCAGCCCTTGCAGAGCGCGGACAGGTACTGCCGCATCCGCTCCATCTGATCGTGGTCCGCGCCGCCCGCGAGGAAGACGAACTGGGAGTAGGCGGTCCGTAGTACGGCGCGGCGGTTGATCAGCCCGCCTTGGTAGAAGGACTTGCTGAAGGTCAGCGTCGACGACTTCGCAATGACCGTCTTGTCCAGGTCGAAGAAGGCTGCTGTGCGCGGCGAGGAGTGGTTTTCCACGACGCCGAGCATAGGCGCCCACCATTCGGCGTAAGCTGGGGCGCGTGGGTTTGCCTGAGAAGGCTCTCGGGTACACCATGGAAGTCACGGATCGTTCGCGACCGTGCTAACCCGGCCCGACTCCTCCCCCCCCGAGTCGGCCGTGGGGACGACCCCCGCTCTCCCCCCCGGCGGGGGTCGTCGCATGTCCGGACGCATTTTCGTCCCTCACTCATGGTCGTTCAGCCCTCCGTCGGGCGTCTCCGGCGCTGTCGGGTGACATCAGTGATCCGTCACTCTATGTAGTGGCTGTGCTGCGCTGTGGAAGTCGAGTCGTAAGTCACCGGTATGGGCTAGCGGGATATTCACAAGTGGCGAGTTGTCCACAGTTTTTGAGCAAGATCCACACGATTTTTCGGCGCGCTGCACGGTGATTCCGTCCGCGATGTTCGCGGGCTGAAGGAATCACGGATCCGGGCCGGTCTCGCCGGTTCGGTGACTCGACTGCGGCAGCGTGATGTGAGGGGGAGAAATCGTGATGGGTTTCATCACATCTGATACATCCGGTACGCCGGATGCATCCGTGTCCGGGGTGCGTTGGTCGTCTCGGTCGTCTCGGTCGTCTCGGTCGTCTCGGGTGCCCGGGGCGTCCGGGCCGCCTGGGTCCTCTGAGTCCGAGGTTTCGCGAGTGCCCGAGGGGTCCTGGGTTTCGCGGTCATCCGGACCATCGTCGGGGGCGTCGGGGGCGTCGGGGGCGTCGGGGGCGTCGGGGGTGTCCGGCGGCTCCGCCGGGAGGCCGGCTGCCGGGCTGCGCAGGGATGGGCCGCTGATCCTCACGGAGGACCTGGAGCTGCTCGACGATCTGCTGCGGCTGTGCGCCGCGGCAGGTGCCGAGCCGCAGGTCCACCATGCGGTGCCCGAAGAGAGAGCGAGCTGGGAAGCCGCGCCTCTCGTCCTCGTCGGGGACGACGCGGCCGCCCGCTGCCGGGGAGCCTCCCGCAGACGTGGGGTGCTGCTCGTCGGCCGGGACCAGGACGATCCACAGGTGTGGCGTCGGGCTGTGGAGATCGGTGCCGACTGCGTGCTGCGGCTGCCGGACGCCGAGGGCTGGCTCGTCGACCGGATCGCGGACGTGGCCGAGGGTGTCGGCCGGCCCGCGCTCACGGTCGGAGTGATCGGCGGCCGGGGTGGTGCCGGGGCCTCCACGCTGGCCTGCGCGCTCGCGGTGACCGCGGCGCGCGAAGGACAGCGCACGATGCTCGTCGACGGCGACCCGCTGGGCGGCGGTCTCGATGTGCTCCTCGGCGGGGAGCGGGCCCAGGGCCGCCGCTGGCCGGACTTCGCGGCGTCCAAGGGCCGGGTGGCCGGCGGTGCGCTCGAGGAGTCGCTGCCCGCCGTGCACGGGCTGCGGGTGCTGAGCTGGGACCGGGGCGACACGGTCGTGGTGCCACCCGAGGCGATGCGCTCGGTGCTGGCGGCGGCGCGCAGACGCGGCGGGGTGGTGGTCGTGGATCTGCCGCGCCGGGTCGACGAAGGGGTCGCCGAGGCGCTGGCGCAGTTGGACATCGGGCTCCTGGTGGTGCCGGGCGAACTGCGCGCGGTGGCCGCGGCGAGGCGTGTCGCCTCGGCGGTCGGCATGGTGCTCGGCGATCTGCGCGCCGTGGTGCGCGGGCCGTACGCGTCGGGGCTGGACGAGCAGTGGGTGGCCGATGTGCTCGACCTGCCGCTGACGGGTGAACTGCCCGTGGACGCGGGACTCTTCACCGACCTGGACAGTGGGGTTCCGCCCGGTGCGGGGGCGAGGGGACCGCTCGCCCGGTTCTGCTCGGCGTTCTGGGAGCGGGCGCTCACGGGCGGTGCGGTCTCATGACCACGACACTGCTCGACGCCGTGCGCCAGCGGCTCGCCGAGAGCGGGGCCGAGCCGACGCCGGCCAGGGTGGCGGCCGCGCTGCGCGCGCAGGGGCGGCTTCTCGGCGATGCCGAAGTGCTGGGCGCCGCCGAGGAGCTGCGCTGCGAGCTGGTGGGGACCGGGCCACTGGAGCCGCTGCTCGCCGACCCGGCCGTCACGGATGTGCTGGTGTCCGCGCCGGATCGGGTGTGGGTGGACCGGGGCGGCGGTCTCGAACTCACCGAGGTCACCTTCTCCGACGCGGGTGCGGTGCGCAGGCTTGCGCAGCGGCTCGCGGCGGTGGCGGGCCGGCGACTGGACGACGCGCGGCCCTGGGTGGACGCCAGGCTCCCCGACGGCACGCGGATGCACGCGGTGCTGCCCCCGGTCGCGGTCGGCTCGACCTGTCTGTCGCTGCGGGTGGTGCGACCGCGGGCCTTCTCGCTGAGCGAGCTCGTCGCGGCGGGGACGATCCCGCCCGGCGGCGACCGGCTGCTGGGGGCGCTGATAGGGGCGAGGATCTCGTATCTGATCAGCGGCGGCACGGGCACGGGCAAGACGACCCTCCTGTCCACGCTGCTGGGACTGGTGGGCGAGCGTGAACGGATCGTGCTGGCCGAGGACTCGGCCGAGCTCAGGCCCGACCATCCGCACGTGGTGCGGCTCGAGTCCCGGCCGGCCAACCAGGAGGGCGCGGGTCAGGTCACTCTGCGGGACCTGGTGCGCCAGGCGCTGCGGATGCGCCCCGACCGGCTGGTGGTGGGCGAGGTCCGGGGAGCCGAAGTCACGGACCTGCTCGCGGCGTTGAACACCGGCCATGACGGCGGCTGCGGCACTGTCCACGCGAACACGGCCGCCGACGTCCCAGCCCGGCTGGAGGCCCTGGGCACGGCCGCCGGGCTGGACCGGGCGGCGCTGCACAGCCAGTTGGCGGCAGCGCTGTCGGTGGTGATCCACCTCGTACGGGACCGGGACGGGCGCCGGAGGATCGCCGAGGTGCATGTACTGGAGCGGGACGCGTCGGGGCTGGTGCTGACCGTTCCCGCGCTGCGATGGGGCGCGGCGGGCTTCGCCAGGGAGCGGGGCTGGGAGCGGCTGCGGTCGCTGATCGGGGGTGTGTGGTGACGACCGTGGCGATGTGTGCGGCGGTGTGCGCGGGGGCTGCGGCGCTGCTGACGGCGGGCGGCGACCAGGGGAGGCGGCGAGCAGGGCTGGTGCTCGCGGGCGGTGGCATGGTGCGGCCGGCCACCGGCTGGGACCCGGAGCGGTGGTTGCGGGCCGTCTGGCGGCTGCGGCGGGAGTGGCTCTGCCTGCCGGTGGGATTGCTGCTCGCGGCGGTCGGGGAGTCGGTGCTGCCGCTGGTGCTGGGCCTGGTTGCCGTGCCGTGGGTGCGACGGCGGCTCCGTGCCCGGGAGCGGGGGCGGGACAGTGAGCGCAGGGCCGATGCGGTGGTCGCCCTGTGCGGGGGCATCGCAGGCGAGCTGCGGGCGGGGCACCAGCCCGGGCAGGCGCTGCTGACGGCAGGGCGTGCCACGGGGGCGCTCGGCGGGGCGGAGGCCGCGGTGCTGGCGGCCGCCAGGTTCGGCGGAGATGTGCCCGCGGAGCTGCGTCGGGCGGCCTGTGAGCCGGGTGCGGAAGGTCTGGCCGGGCTCGCGGCGTGCTGGCTGGTGTCGGTGGATGGCGGGGCCGGGCTGGCCTCCGGTCTGGACCGGCTGGAGGCGGCGCTCCGGGCCGAACGGGACCAACGGGAGGGGCTGCGCTCGCAGTTGGCGGGAGCGTGGTCGACCGTCGTGGTGCTCGCGCTCCTCCCGGTGGTCGGGCTGGCGCTGGGCTGGGCGCTGGGCGCGGACCCCCTTCGGGTGCTGCTGCACACCCCGGTTGGCATGGGCTGCCTGCTGGCGGGCGGGCTGCTGGAGGCCGCGGGCCTGTGCTGGGCGGCACGGATCGTGCGGGCGGGGGAGCGGCCATGAGCGGCGAGTTCGTCCACAGGATGGGGGCGGCGGTGTCGATGGCGGCGGCTGTCGTCTGGCTGGGCTGCTGGACGGCGGGTTGGCGCCGCGCGAGGCGGACGCGCAGGCGTATCGACGCTGTGCTGCCGGCGGAGCGCACGCGGCCCGAGCACGGGCCGGCCCCGCGGTGGACGCTGCGGTACGCGGCGGGAGTGCGGCAATGGGCCCTTCCGGCGTGCGCGTTGATCACCGGCATTGTCCTGGCCGGTGGGGTGACGGGTCTCCTGCTCGGCGCCCTGGGGGCCTTCGGCCTGCGGAAGTGGCAGCAAGGCCGCGCCCGGGACCGGGCCACGGGCGACGACCGGTCGGCCGGGCAACTGCCGCTCGCCGCCGATCTGCTGGCCGCCTGCGTCTCGGCCGGGGCCGGGCCGCGCGAGGCGGCGGAGGCGGTCGGGGAGTCGCTTGGCGGCCCGGTCGGCGAGCGGCTGGCGAGGACGGCTGCCGAGCTGAGGCTGGGCAGCGAACCGGCCCGGGCGTGGGGGCGGTTCGCGGAGATACCGGGCGCCGCGGGCCTTGCCCGCTGTCTGGAGCAGTCCGGGTCGTCGGGCGCGCCGGCGGCGGAGCCGGTCTCCCGGCTGGCCGCGGGCCTTCGGGCGGAGCGGGCCAGGAGCGCCGCCGCGCGGGCTCAGCGAGCCCAGGTCCTGATCACGGCACCGGTGGGGCTCTGCTTCCTGCCTGCGTTCCTGGCCATCGGGGTGGCTCCGGTGGTGATCGGGCTGGCGAGCGGGCTGCTGAACGGTGACTGAGGCAACAACGGAAGCAACAACGGAAGCAACAACGGAAGAAGCAACCGAAGCGCATGACTGCGCGACGAAATCCAGGGGGTTGGCATGGCATTCATGGCATGGCTGAAGGGACGCATGGCCGTAGCACGGGTGAGTCTGCGCAGGACGCGGGCGCCCGGCGACGCGGGTATGACCACCTCGGAGTACGCCATGGGGACGATCGCGGCCTGTGCTTTCGCCGCGGTGCTCTACAAGGTGGTCACGAGCGGAACGGTGTCGAAGGCCCTCGAATCGGTGATCGGGAAGGCGCTCGATGCCCAGTTCTGACACCCGGGCCGGCATCGGGGACGATCACGGCTCCGTGACCGCGGAGGCGGCGGTGGCCGTTCCCGCCCTCGTGGTCTTCACGATGGCGCTGGTGTGGGCACTGGTGGCGGCCGCCGCACAGATCCAGTGCGTGGACGCGGCCAGGGCCGGGGCACGGGCCGCCGCGAGATCCGAGCCGGAGACGGCCGCGCTGGCCGCCGCCCGCTCGGCCGCACCGCAAGGGGCCCACATCTCGCTGAAACGGGACGGCGACCTGTGGCGGGTGCGGGTGGATGCGCCCGCTCCCGGCCCGGGAGCGCTGGCGCTGACCTTGACGGCACAGGCCGCCGCTCTCGCCGAGGACACGGTCGCCGAGGACACGGTCGCCGAGGACACGGCGGGGAGCGGCGCGCCATGAGCGGCCGCCACGACCGGGGCTCGGCGACCGTGTGGGTGGCCGTGGCGGCGTGCGCGATGTGCGCGGTCTTCGCCGTGGTCCTCGCTCTGGGCCAAGCGGTGGTCGCCCGGCACCGCGCGGGCGCCGCCGCCGATCTGGCCGCCCTCGCCGCGGCCGACCTGGCGCTGGAGGGCGCAGGGCCGGCGTGCGCCGCGGCGGCGCGGGTGGCGCGCGCTCAGGGGGCGGCCTTGGCACGGTGCGCTGTGGACGGCGAGATCGCCGATGTGACGGCCACGGCTGCTCTCGGCCCATATGCGCCGGAGGTCAGATCCCGGGCGGGTCCTCCGGATGGCGCAGCCGCCCCTCACGGGATGCGGGGGACAGGTCCGCAGGACCGTCCGGAGGCTCCTGCGGGCCAGGCACCTCAGGGACTTCGCCTTCCGCGGGGGCCTGGGGAGCCTCCCTGAGGAGGACCGTCAGCAGGCGGACGGCGGCGCGTTTGTGCAGCGGGTCGTTGCCGTTGCCGCACTTGGGGGACTGGATGCATGACGGGCAGCCGGCCTCGCACTCGCAGGATGCGATGGCCTCCCGGGTCGCGGTCAGCCACTCGCGGGCGGTGTGGAAGGCCCGCTCGGCGAAGCCCGCCCCGCCCGGGTGGCCGTCGTAGACGAAGACGGTCGGCAGCAGGGTGTCCGGGTGCAGCGGGACCGAGACGCCGCCGATGTCCCAGCGGTCGCACGTGGCGAAGAGGGGGAGCATCCCGATGGAGGCGTGCTCGGCCGCGTGGAGGGCGCCGCCCAGCTGCTCCGGGTTCACCCGAGCGGCGTCCAGCTGGTCCTCGGTGACCGTCCACCACACGGCCCTGGTCCGCAGGGTGCGCGATGGCAGGTCGAGTTTGGTCTCACCGAGCACCTCCCCGGTGATCAGCTTGCGGCGGAGGAAGGAGACGACCTGGTTGGTGACCTCGACGGAGCCGTAGCAGAGCCGGCCGGCGCCCCAGGGGATCTCGGTGTCGGTTTCCAGGACGGAGATGGAGGTGGTGTCGCGGGCGGTGGTGGAGTACGGCGGGTTCGCCTCCTCGACGAGGGCGACCGAGTCCTCCAGGTCCAGCTGCTTCACCAGGTACGTACGGCCCTGGTGGAGGTGGACGGCCCCGTCGTGCACGGCGGCGTGGGAGGCCGGCTCGTCGACGGTCCCGAGCAGCCTGCCGGTCGCGGCCTCGACGATCTGCACCGGCCGGCCGCCCTCACCGCGGATGTCGGTCAGGTCGGCAGCCCGCTCGCGCCGGGTCCAGTACCAGCCCGCGGCGCGCCTGCGCAGCAGTCCGGCGCTCTCCAGCTGGGGCAGCAGCTCCGGCACGGCGGGGCCGAACAGGGCGAGGTCGTCCTCCGTCAGGGGCAGCTCCGCGGCGGCCGCGCAGAGGTGCGGGGCAAGGACGTACGGGTTGTCCGGATCGAGGACGGTGGACTCCACCGGCTGCCGGAAGAGCGCCTCGGGGTGGTGGACGAGGAAGGTGTCCAGCGGGTCGTCTCGGGCGACCAGCACCGCGAGAGCGCCCTGCCCGGAGCGCCCCGCCCGGCCTGCCTGCTGCCACAGCGAGGCCCGGGTGCCCGGATAGCCGGCGATCACGACCGCGTCCAGGCCGGAGACGTCCACGCCGAGCTCCAGGGCGGTCGTGGCGGCCAGACCGAGCAGCTCGCCCGAGTGCAGAGCCTGCTCCAGGGCGCGGCGCTCCTCCGGGAGGTAGCCGCCCCGGTAGGCGGCGACTCTGCGGGCGAGGGAGCGGTCGACCTCGGCCAGGCGTTCCTGAGCGATGACGGAGATCAGTTCGGCGCCGCGCCGGGAGCGTACGAAGGCGACCGAGCGGACGCCCTGGACGGTCAGGTCGGTGAGGAGGTCGGCGGTCTCCGCGGTGGCCGTGCGGCGCACCGGGGCGCCCTTCTCGCCGTGCAGCTCGGTGAGCGGGGGCTCCCAGAGGGCGAAGACGAGCTCGCCGCGGGGCGAGGCGTCGTCGGAGACCTCGGTGACCGGCAGGCCGGTGAGGCGGCGGGCGGCGACGGCGGGTTCCGCGGCGGTGGCCGAGGCGAGGAGGAAGACGGGATGCGCACCGTAGCGGGCGCACACACGGCGCAGCCGCCGCAGGACCTGGGCGACGTGGGAGCCGAAGACGCCCCGGTAGGTGTGGCACTCGTCGATGACGACATAGCGCAGCGAGCGCAGGAAGGAGGACCAGCGGGGGTGCGAGGGAAGTATCCCGCGGTGGAGCATGTCGGGATTGGTGAGCACATAGTTCGCGTACTGGCGCACCCACTCGCGCTCTTCGACGGGTGTGTCCCCGTCGTACACGGCCGGGCGCACACGGTTGCCCAGCGGTGCCGCGAGCTCTCTGACGGCGCGGCGCTGGTCGGCGGCCAGGGCCTTGGTCGGGGCGAGGTAGAGGGCCGTGGTGCCGCGCCCGTTGGGGGCCTCGGCGCCGTCGAGGAGCGTGCTGAGCACCGGGGCGAGATACGCAAGCGACTTGCCGGAGGCGGTGCCGGTGGCGATCACTACCGATTCGCCGTCCAGGGCGTGCTCCGCGGCCGCCGCCTGGTGGGCCCAGGGGTGCTCGATACCGGCCGTTCGAATGGCGTTGATCACTTCCGCACGGATGCGGTGCGGCCATACGGCATGGCGCCCCGGCCTGGGGGGCAAGTGCTCCGTATGAGTGATGCGCGCAGCCCGGCCCGCCCCTGCGGTGAGCCGGTCGAGGACCGTACCGGGGGAGGGGCGGGTTTCCCCGCTCTCGGGAGGTCGTCTGGGACGGTGATTCTGTGCCATCGGCACCGAGTGTGTCACCGGCGTGACGGACAATGGTCCCAAGGCGTCGTGCATGGCTGCTGGTAAGTGATTGAATGCCATCGCGGCTGGCGATCCGTCCCCTGGCTCCGTCGGGGAGACCCGAGGGGCGACCGCTCGATAGCAAGGTGCTGGAGGATCCGTGGACCTGTCCCTGTCGACTCGCAATGTTTCCGGCCCTGGTGGCGACCGTACGGTCGTCGAGGTCGGTGGCGAGATTGATGTGTATACCGCGCCCAAGCTGCGCGAGCAGTTGGTCGAGTTGGTGAACGACGGCAGCTACCACCTGGTTGTCGACATGGAGGGTGTGGACTTCCTCGACTCGACCGGCCTCGGCGTGCTCGTGGGCGGTCTCAAGCGTGTGCGTGCGCACGAAGGCTCGCTCCGTCTCGTCTGCAACCAGGAGCGCATTCTCAAGATCTTCCGGATCACCGGTCTGACCAAGGTGTTCCCCATCCACACCACGGTCGACGAGGCCGTCGCGGCGACGGACTGAGTCGCCGGAGGGCTCTGGGAGGGGTTCCGGACCGTTCAGTCGGTCCGGTGCCTCTCGGGAGCGCTGGGGAGCTTCTGGGGCCGGATTCGAACGGTTCGGATCCGGGTCCGGTCGGCTGCCGGAAGAAACAGGGGTTCCGGGCGCAAGCCCGGGCCCTGGAGATGCACGCTCGCACGCTCGTACGTCCGAGGGGGACCGCATGGCCACCGTTGAACTCCGCTTCAGCGCCCAGCCCGAGCATGTCAGGACGGCCCGACTGGTGGCCGCTGCTGTCGCGCGCCGGGCCGGGGTCGACGAGGCGGCGCTGGACGAGGTCAGGCTCGCCGTCGGCGAGGCGTGCAGCCGGGCGGTCGGGCTGCACCGCAGCAACGGCATCACCGCCCCCGTGCGGGTCGTGCTGACCGAGGAGGAGAAGACGTTCACCATCGAGGTGGGCGATGAAGTGCCGGGTCCGGGCGGCGCCACCGAGGCCGAGGCCGAGGCCGAAGCCGACGCCGAATCCGGTTCCGGTTCTGAGTCCGGTCGCGGTTCCGGTTCCGTCGGGCAGTCCGGCGAGCAGGAGAGCGACGCCGGTGAGGACGAGATGGGGCTCGCGGTGATCAGCGGGCTCGTGGACGACGTCGAGGTGGTGACGGGCAAGGACGGCGGCGTCATCCGGATGAGCTGGCCGACACCCCAGGCCACGATCGTGCCCTGATTTGTCACGCCCCCTTGACGGCGAGGCGGCAGGCCGCTGACGGCCCGTGTGCGTCACGCTGACGGCCGCCCGCACGTACGTCCCTCTGAGAGGCCCTGCTGAGCAGGGCCTTTTTCATTTTCCTAGATCATTGATCAAGCGTCAATGCTTTTGCCCCATTACCGCTTTCGGGGGTAATCGTGGAGCGCGATCATTTGCTGAGTAGCAAGTCAAGGTCAATTCCATTTGCGGCGCCCTGTTTTGATCAGGTCCCGCTACCTACAATCCGTCCACATCTTGAGCTCTGAACGTCAAGGAGGACGAATGGCGGGGCTCTTCAACCCACACCTGACCGACCACCCCACTTCTCTCGCGGCCGCGGTACTCACCGATGACAACAGGATGATCGTCATCGTGATCGCGGCCATCGCCCTGGCGGCGCTGGTCGTCGCCCAGCTGCTGGTGCGCCAGGTGCTGGCGGCCGGCGAAGGCACCGATTCCATGAAGAAGATCGCGGCTGCCGTCCAGGAAGGCGCGAATGCCTATCTGGCCCGGCAGTTGCGCACCCTCGGCATCTTCGCCGTCGTCGTGTTCTTCCTGTTGATGCTGTTGCCGGCCGACAACTGGTCCCAACGTGCGGGACGTTCGGTGTTCTTCCTGGTGGGCGCGCTGTTCTCGGCCGCCACCGGATACATCGGCATGCGTCTTGCCGTACGCAGCAATGTGCGCGTGGCCGCGGCCGCGCGCGAGGCCACACCGGCGGAAGGCGAGCCGGAAAAGGATCTGACGGCCGTCGCGCACAAGGCCATGAAGATCGCTTTCCGTACGGGCGGCGTGGTCGGCATGTTCACGGTGGGCCTCGGCCTGCTCGGTGCCTCCTGCGTGGTTCTCGTCTACGCGGCGGACGCCCCCAAGGTCCTGGAGGGCTTCGGCCTCGGGGCCGCGCTCATCGCCATGTTCATGCGTGTCGGCGGCGGCATCTTCACCAAGGCCGCGGACGTCGGCGCCGACCTCGTCGGCAAGGTCGAGCAGGGCATCCCCGAGGACGACCCGCGCAACGCGGCCACCATCGCCGACAACGTCGGTGACAACGTCGGCGACTGCGCGGGAATGGCCGCCGACCTCTTCGAGTCGTACGCCGTCACGCTCGTCGCGGCGCTCATCCTCGGCAAGGCCGCCTTCGGCGATCTGGGTCTGGCCTTCCCGCTGATCGTCCCGGCGATCGGCGTGGTCACCGCGATGATCGGCATCTTCGCGGTCGCCCCGCGGCGCGCCGACCGCAGCGGGATGACCGCCATCAACCGCGGATTCTTCATCTCCGCGGTGATCTCGCTCGCCCTGGTGGCCGTGGCCGTGTTCGCGTACCTGCCGTCGAGCTACGCGGAGCTGGACGGTGTCACCGAGGCCGCGATCCTCAGCCACGCCGGCGACCCGCGCATCCTCGCGCTCGTCGCCGTCGGCATCGGCATCGTGCTCGCGGCCCTGATCCAGCAGCTGACCGGGTACTTCACCGAGACGACCCGCCGTCCCGTCCGGGACATCGGCAAGTCGTCGCTGACCGGCGCGGCCACCGTCGTCCTCGCCGGCATCTCCATCGGCCTGGAATCGGCCGTCTACACGGCGCTGTTGATCGGTCTGGGCGTGTACGGCGCGTTCCTGCTCGGCGGCACGTCGATCATGCTCGCGCTGTTCGCGGTGGCGCTGGCCGGCACCGGTCTGCTCACCACCGTCGGCGTCATCGTCGCCATGGACACCTTCGGCCCCGTCTCCGACAACGCCCAGGGCATCGCCGAGATGTCGGGCGACGTCCAGGGCGCGGGCGCGCAGGTCCTCACCGACCTCGACGCCGTCGGCAACACCACGAAGGCGATCACGAAGGGCATCGCCATCGCGACCGCGGTACTCGCCGCGGCCGCGCTCTTCGGCTCGTACCGCGACGCGATCGCCACCGCCGTCGCGGAGGTCGGCGCCAAGGCCGGGGAGATGACCCTGAGCCTGGACATCTCGCAGCCCAACAACCTGGTGGGGCTGGTCCTCGGAGCCGCGGTCGTCTTCCTCTTCTCGGGGCTGGCGATCAACGCCGTCTCCCGGTCGGCGGGTTCGGTGGTCTACGAGGTGCGCCGACAGTTCCGCGAGCACCCCGGGATCATGGACTACAGCGAGAAGCCGGAGTACGGACGCGTCGTCGACATCTGCACGAAGGACGCCCTGCGCGAACTGGCCACGCCCGGCCTGCTCGCCGTGATGGCGCCCATCGCCGTCGGCTTCACGCTCGGCGTCGGTGCCCTCGGCTCGTACCTGGCGGGTGCCATCGGCACCGGCACGCTGATGGCCGTCTTCCTCGCCAATTCCGGTGGCGCGTGGGACAACGCCAAGAAGCTGGTCGAGGACGGCCACCACGGCGGCAAGGGCAGCGAGGCGCACGCGGCGACGGTCATCGGCGACACGGTCGGCGATCCGTTCAAGGACACCGCGGGCCCCGCGATCAACCCGCTGCTGAAGGTGATGAACCTGGTGGCGCTGCTGATCGCTCCCGCGATCGTGCAGTTCAGTTACGGCAACGACGCCAGCCCGGGCGTACGGGCGATCGTGGCGGCGCTCGCGATCGTGGTCATCATCGGCGCCGTGTACGTCTCGAAGCGGCGTTCCGTCGTCGTGAGTGACGAAGGCAACGCCGCCGAGCGGACGGCGAAGTCACAGGACCCGGCGGTCGTTTCGTAGACCGTCGCCGCCGGGGCTCAGGGCCCCGGCGGAAGTCCCTGCTCAAAGTACGGGCGGGCGACGCGGATTGACGCGTTGCCCGCCCGTTCGCATGTCCGCGCACCGTTCCGGCGCCGTGCGTCGGCCGACCGGAATGAGCCGAGGTGAGAGCCTTCTCTCTCTTGGTGCAAATGGCTTCAATGGCGTACATAATGGACGTCTGTCATGCGATAGTCGTGCCGTTGGCGTGTATGTTCCGGGGCCGAGAGCCTTGGAAGGGATCGATCCGGTGAAGGTGAAGAAGAAGTTCGCAACCGCGCTGTCCGGCAGTGCGCTCCTGGTGCTGGCGCTGTCCGGCTGCACCGGCGACGACAGCGACGCCAAGGTGAATGCCTGGGCCAAGACGGTCTGCGACCAGGCGCAGCCGCAGATCCAGAAGAGGGCCGACGCCCAGCAGGCGATCATCTCGACCGCCGCCGACGGCAAGCCTGCCGATATCCAGGCCGCGGACTCGAAGGCCTTCCAGGACATCGCCGCCGCCAACAAGGCGCTGGCCGCGGCAGTGCAGGAGGCCGGTACGCCGCCGGTCGAGAACGGCGAGAAGCTGCAGCAGGACGCCGTCAAGGAGCTCAACGCCACCTCCGTCGCCTACCTGGACCTGAAGAAGAAGGTCGACGCGCTCGACCCGAAGGACCAGCAGAAGTTCGCCGACGGACTGCAGGGCGTCGCCGACGGTCTGGCGAAGATCGAGAAGATGGACCAGGACTCCCTGTCCAAGCTGCAGTCCGGCGAGTTGGGCCAGGCGATGGCGAAGGAGCCCGGCTGCCAGAAGGTCAAGCCGTCGTCGACCGCCAACCCCGGCTCGGACGCGTCCGCGCCGGCGAGCAAGCCGTCGAACGCCTCCGGACCGTCCAAGTCCCCTGCCACGTCGAAGTCCGCGGACGAGTAGACCCCGGCAGCCCAGGTCCCGTCGCTCGGCCCGTGCCCGCCATCGGCCGGGCGGCGCCCGCGGGCGCAACCATCCGGGGCCGCAACCATCCGGTGCCGCAGCCGGTACGAGAACGCAGCCGGTACGAGGCGGCGCCGCACCCGTACGGGGCGGCACCCGTACGAGGTCGGCCCGGCACCCGCGGGTCGCCGCGGTCGCGGCCGCGGCCGGGCCGTCCGGTCCGCGTCCCCGTGATCGACGTACAGGGCATGCCCGGGACGGGATGCCCCACTGCCCGCGCGGCAGGGGTGACCGCCGTGGCCCGCGGGAGAGAATGGGCGCGTGAGTACGACCAGCCTTGCCGCAGACCTCCCCGTCCCCGATCAGTCCGCCCGGCTCCGCGACGCCCTGCTCGCCGCCGACTTCACCGCCGACGGGCTGCTCGACCTGCTGGGCGGGTCCGCCTATGCGGCCCTCGCCCGCAGTGAGACCGTTCCGGCGCTGCGCGCCACACGCGGGGACTCCCCGCTGGAGACGCTCGTCCGGCTCTTCCTGCTCCAGCGGGCGGTGTCGCCCGAGCGCGCGCGGGCCGCGCTGCCGCTGGACGTGGCGCTCGCCGGCGGCTGGCTGACCGAGGACGGCGACGACGGGGTGCGGGCGACGGTGGACATCCGCCCCTACGGCGGGCCCGACGGTCAGGACTGGTTCATCGTCTCCGACCTCGGCTGCGCGGTCGGCGGAGCGGGCGGGGCCGGCGGCCGGGCCGAGGGCGTCGTGCTCGGCGTCGGCGGCGCTTCCACCACGCTCGCCGGGCTCACCGTCCGCACGCCGGTGTCCTCCGCCCTCGACATCGGCACGGGCTCCGGGATCCAGGCGCTGCACGCCACCCAGCACGCCACCCGGGTCACCGCCACCGATCTCAACCCGCGGGCGCTGGTCTTCGCCCGGCTCACCCTCGCGCTGTCCGGAGCGCCCGAAGCCGATCTGCGCGAGGGCTCGCTCTTCGCGCCGGTGGAGTCGGAGACGTACGACCTGATCGTGTCCAACCCGCCCTTCGTCATCTCTCCCGGCGCCCGGCTGACGTACCGGGACGGCGGGATGGGCGGGGACGATCTGTGCCGCTCGCTCGTTCAGGAGTCGGGGGAGCGGTTGAACGAAGGGGGGTTCGCGCACTTCCTCGCCAACTGGCAGCACGTGGAAGGGGAGGACTGGCAGGAGCGGGTGCGCTCCTGGGTGCCGCGCGGATGCGATGCCTGGATCGTCCAGCGCGAGGTGCAGGACGTGACGCAGTACGCCGAGCTGTGGCTCCGGGACAGCGGTGACCACCGCACCGCTCCCGAGGAGTACGCGGCGCGCTACGACGCGTGGCTGGACGAGTTCGAGGCGCGTGGGACCAAGGCGGTCGGCTTCGGCTGGATCTCGCTCCGGAAGTCCGGGGCGGCGCAGCCGTCGATCGTCGTGGAGGAGTGGCCGCACCCCGTCGAGCAGCCCCTCGGCGAGACGGTGCGGGCCCATTTCGAGCGGCAGGACTATCTGCGGACGCACGACGACGCGGCGCTGCTCGCGGACGCCTTCGTGCTGGCCCCTGAGGTCATGCAGGAGCAGGTCGGACTGCCGGGCGCCGAGGATCCCGAGCACGTCGTGCTGCGGCAGAACCGCGGCATGCGCCGTGCGACGAAGGTCGACCATGTCGGCGCGGGCTTCGCCGGGGTCTGCGACGGCACGCTGAGCGCCGGACGCATCCTCGACGCCATCGCCCAGCTCGTCGGCGAGGACCCGGTGCTGCTCCGGGACCGTACGCCACAGGCGATCAGGGTGCTCGTCGCTGAAGGCTTCCTGGAGCCGTCCCCGGAGCGCGGATAGCGGGCGACGGGCCGGAGCCGACCGTGTGAATCCGGTCATAGGCCACACGTCGGGTGCACCCCTGGTGCGTACGGGTCACGGGGCACGGGGCTGCACGGCGGGTCCACGGAGGAGGCGCCTCCTGTTCCGTTTCTGTCGTTCTGTCGTTCTGTCGTTCTGCCGGCAGCTCCTGCGCACGACCGGCGCCGCCCGGGTGAACCCTCACCGCGTTCACGCGGAATTCGCGTGGGTGACGCCCGGAGGTGTCAGCCTCGGCCCCAGGGGCATCCCGGAGGCAGGCCGAGGAGGAGGAGACGCGCATGGAGAGCGGTCCGGCGATCTTCGCGGGAACGGCATTCGCGCTGTTCGGAGCGGCACTGCTGGTGTGGACGGGTGCGCGCGTCCTGCACCGCGCGCCGGTCGCACACGGTGTGAACCGCGCCACCGCCGCCGCCCTCACCGCGATCTTCGGAACCGTCTTCCTCGTCGCCGGCGTCTGGTGCTTCAGCCGCGTCTGAGCACCCCTGCGCCCACGCCGCCCAGGGCGCCTGCGCCCACCCCGCCGGGCGACCGTCCTGGCGCCGCCCCGCGCGGCACGCCCTGAGACCGGCATGGCGGTCCGGGCGGCAGGAATGCCTGGAGTCGGGTTACCGTTCGAGTGGCCGTTGCGAGCTTTTGCCGTTTGACACGGGGGCGGGTTGTACCGTCACACTCCGCAGCGACAGCAGTGGCAGTACGGCCCGTACGCCGTACGCCGTGCGCGTACGTGCCCACCGAGCGTCGACCGGAGAGAAGAGCGAAGTTGTCCCCGACCAGCGAGACCGCACAGGGCGGCCGCCGACTCGTCATCGTCGAGTCGCCTGCCAAGGCGAAGACGATCAAGGGCTACCTCGGCCCCGGCTATGTCGTCGAGGCGAGCGTCGGGCACATCCGCGACCTCCCGAACGGGGCCGCCGAAGTTCCCGAGAAGTACACGGGCGAGGTCCGCCGCCTCGGCGTGGACGTCGAGCACGACTTCCAGCCGATCTACGTGGTCAACGCCGACAAGCGGGCGCAGGTCAGAAAGCTCAAGGAGCAGCTCGCCGAGTCCGACGAGCTCTACCTCGCCACCGATGAGGACCGCGAGGGCGAGGCCATCGCCTGGCACCTGCTGGAAGTCCTCAAGCCCAAGGTCCCGGTCAAGCGGATGGTCTTCCACGAGATCACCAAGTCCGCCATCCAGGAGGCCGTCGCCAACCCGCGCGAGCTGAACCAGCGGATGGTCGACGCCCAGGAGACCCGCCGAATCCTCGACCGCCTCTACGGCTACGAGGTCTCGCCGGTCCTCTGGAAGAAGGTCATGCCCCGGCTGTCCGCGGGCCGTGTCCAGTCCGTGGCCACCCGCCTCGTCGTCGAGCGCGAGCGCGAGCGCATCGCCTTCCGCTCCGCCGAGTACTGGGACCTGACCGGCACGTTCTCCACCGGCCGCACCGGTGACGCCTCCGACCCCGCCGCCTTCACCGCCCGCCTCACCACGGTCGACGGGCAGCGGGTCGCCCAGGGCCGCGACTTCGGCCCGGACGGGCGGCTCAAGTCCGGCCAGGTGCTGCACCTCGACGAGGCGAACGCGCTCGCGCTCAAGGCCGCGCTGGAGAACGCCGCGTTCGCGGTCCGCTCGGTCGAGTCGAAGCCGTACCGCCGCTCGCCGTACGCCCCGTTCCGTACGACCACCCTCCAGCAGGAGGCCTCGCGCAAGCTCGGCTTCGGGGCGAAGGCCACGATGCAGATCGCGCAGAAGCTGTACGAGAACGGCTTCATCACCTATATGCGTACGGACTCCACGACGCTCTCCGACACCGCCGTCACGGCGGCCCGGGCGCAGGTCACGCAGTTGTACGGCGGTGACTACCTGCCCGAGAAGCCGCGCACGTACGCCGGGAAGGTCAAGAACGCGCAGGAGGCGCACGAGGCGATCCGCCCCTCGGGCGACCGCTTCCGCACCCCGGCCGAGACCGGGCTGACCGGCGACCAGTTCCGGCTGTACGAACTGATCTGGAAGCGGACCGTCGCCTCCCAGATGAAGGACGCCGTCGGAAACTCGGTCACCGTCAAGATCGGCGGCCGCGCGGCCGACGGCCGGGACGCCGAGTTCAGCGCCTCCGGCAAGACGATCACCTTCCACGGCTTCATGAAGGCGTACGTGGAAGGCGCCGACGACCCGAACGCGGAGCTGGACGACCGCGAGCGCCGCCTCCCGCAGGTCGCGGAGGGCGACCGGCTCACCGCCGAGGAGATCACGGCGGACGGCCATGCCACCAAGCCGCCGGCCCGCTACACCGAGGCGACGCTGGTCAAGGAGCTGGAAGAGCGCGAGATCGGCCGCCCGTCGACGTACGCCTCGATCATCGGGACCATTCTCGACCGCGGCTACGTCTTCAAGAAGGGCACGGCCCTCGTCCCGTCCTTCCTCTCCTTCGCCGTGGTCAACCTGCTGGAGAAGCACTTCGGCCGGCTCGTCGACTACGACTTCACCGCCAAGATGGAGGACGACCTCGACCGCATCGCGCGGGGCGAGGCCCAGGCGGTGCCGTGGCTGAGGCGCTTCTACTTCGGCGAGACCGTGCCTGACAGCGGCTTCGCCGCGGGCGGCGAGGGCACCGCCGCCGAGGCTGGGAACGGCGACGGCGACCACCTCGGCGGCCTCAAGGAGCTCGTCACCGACCTCGGGGCGATCGACGCCCGCGAGATCTCGTCCTTCCCGGTCGGCAACGACATCAAGCTGCGCGTCGGCCGCTACGGGCCGTACGTGGAGCGCGGCGAGAAGGACGCGGAGGGCCACCAGCGGGCCGACGTCCCCGCCGACCTCGCACCCGACGAGCTGACCGTCGAGCTCGCCGAGGAGCTGCTGGCCAAGCCGAGCGGCGACTTCGAGCTCGGCAAGGACCCGGAGACGGGCCACGAGATCGTCGCGAAGGACGGGCGCTACGGCCCGTACGTCACGGAGATCCTGCCCGAGGGCACCCCGAAGACCGGCAAGAACGCGGTGAAGCCGCGGACCGCCTCGCTCTTCAAGTCGATGTCCCTCGACACGGTGACGCTGGAGGACGCGCTCAAGCTGATGTCGCTGCCGCGCGTCGTCGGCAAGGACACCGAGGGCGTCGAGATCACCGCCCAGAACGGCCGCTACGGCCCGTACCTGAAGAAGGGCACGGACTCGCGCTCCCTGGAGAACGAGGAGCAGCTCTTCACCATCACGCTCGACGAGGCGCTGGCGATCTACGCCCAGCCGAAGCAGCGCGGGCGTGCGGCGGCCAAGCCGCCGCTGAAGGAGCTGGGCACGGACCCGGTGAGCGAGCGTCCGGTCGTGGTGAAGGACGGCCGCTTCGGCCCGTACGTCACCGACGGCGAGACCAACGCGACCCTGCGCACCGCCGACAGCGTCGAGACGATCACCCCCGAGCGCGGCTACGAGCTGCTCGCCGAGAAGCGCGCGAAGGGGCCGGTGAAGAAGGCCGCCAAGAAGGCTCCCGCGAAGAAGGCGGCGGCCAAGAAGACGGCGGCGAAGAAGACGACGGCCGCCAAGACCGCCGCGAAGAAGACGACCACCGCCAAGAAGACGACGGCGAAGACGGCGGCCAAGAAGACGGCCGCGGCGAAGACGGCGGCCGCGAGGACCTCGTCCGCGGACGAGTAGTCGAGCGGGCAGCGGACATGAGGGGCCACCCGTGGGTGGCCCCTCTTCCGTTGGCCCGCCGCTCTTCCGTTGGCCCGCCGCCCGTTTGTTCGGACTGGGCCACCGAGGAGCCATGTGCTCCGGATAGGCTGGGCGGATGACGCGAGCGGACCAGCCAACGGCCCAGAGCCCCCTCTCTGACCCCGGCGCACTTGCCGCAGACGCCCTAGCCGCGGACTCGCGCGAGCGCGCCGTGCGGTCGCTGCTGCGCGTACCCGCGCTGCGGCGCCTCTGGGGAGCACAGCTCGTCGGCGGCGTCGGTGACGCCCTCGCGCTGCTGGTGCTGGTTCTGCTGGCCCTGCAGGCAGCGATCACCGAGGGGGCCTTCGGCGGGGGGTACCGGGGGGCGGCGTTCGCCGTCGCCGCCGTGTTCGGCGCCCGTGTCCTCGCGACGCTGCTCTTCGGGGCCGTACTCCTCGGCCCGCTCACCACGCTCACCGCGGCCAACGGCCCGCTGGACCGCCGCTGGACGATGATCGGCGCAGACGGCGTCCGTGTCGCCCTGCTCGTCATCGCGCCCCTGTGGATCGACTGGGTCCCGGACAGCGCCCTCGGATACCTCCTGGCCACGGTCTTCGTCGCCGGTGTCGCCGAACGGTTCTGGACGGTCGCGCGGGAGAGCGCCGCACCCGCGCTGCTTCCGGCGCCGCCGCTCGAAGGCGCCGCGGTACGGCCGCTTCCGGACCACCAGGACGCACTGCGCCGGCTCTCCCTGCGCACCGCCTTCGCGGCGGTCCCCGCGGGCGCCGCCGTCCTGCTCGTCGCCACGCTGATGGGCAATCTGCTCGGCACCGGCATCGAGTGGTTCTCGCTGCACCAGGCGGCCCTCGGGTCGTACGTCGCGGCCGGGCTCTTCGCCGCCTCGGTGTCCGTGCTGTACGCCGTCGAGCTGCCGGACGCGCAGACTCCGCGCCCCCGCTCCCCCCTGGAGGGCCTGCGCCGTCCGTCCACGGGCAGCGGACTCGACAAGGGCCGTACGGGCGCGGTGCCGCTGCTCGTCCTCGCCTGCGCCGCGATCGCCGGAGCCATCGCCTCCGCCACGGCCGTCGCCGTACTGCACGCCCGTGACCTCGGTGGCGGGCCCGTCGCCTTCGCCCTGCTCGTCCTGGCGCTGACCGGCGGTACGGGACTCGGCATCCGCGGCGCCAAGGCCGTGCTGCCCGCTCTCTCCCGCCGCCGCCTCCTCGCCCTCGCGATCGCCGTCACCGGCATCGCGCTGCTGACCCTCGGGCTCGTGCCGGACACGGCGACCGTGCTCTTCATCGCCGTGCTCGCGGGCGGCGCGGCCGGCGTCGCCGCGCACACCGGGCATGCCCTGATCGACCTGGAGACGGAGGAGTTCCGCCGCCCGCGGATCACCGAGCATCTGCAGGCCGTCGTCCGCGTCTCGATCGGTCTCGGTGCGATCGCCGCCCCCCTGCTCGCCGCCGCCATCGGTCCGCACCGCCTCGCCAACGGCGACTTCGTCTTCGCGCACGGCGGCGCCGCCTTCACGCTGATGCTGGTCGGCGCGCTGCTGCTGCCCGTCGCGGTGATCGTCCTCGCCAGGACCGACGACCGTTCCGGAGTGCCGCTGCGCCGCGACCTGGCCGACGCGGTGCGCCGTGGCGCGGACCCGCGGCAGGCGCCGTCCGCGACCGGGTTCTTCCTCGCCATGGAGGGCGGCGACGGAGCCGGAAAGTCCACGCAGGTGGATGCGCTCGCCGAGTGGATCCGCGCCAAGGGGCACGAGGTGGTCGTCACCCGCGAGCCCGGCGCCACCCCGGTCGGAAAGCGGCTCCGCTCGATCCTGCTCGACGTGTCCTCGGGCGGTCTGTCCAACCGTGCGGAGGCGCTGCTCTACGCCGCGGACCGCGCCGAGCACGTGGACACGGTCGTACGCCCGGCGCTGGAGCGCGGTGCGATCGTCATCTCCGACCGGTACATCGACTCGTCGGTCGCCTACCAGGGGGCCGGCCGTGATCTGTCCCCGACGGAGATCGCCCGTATCTCCCGATGGGCGACGGACGGACTTGTTCCGCATCTGACGGTGCTGCTGGACGTCTCCCCGGAGACCGCGCGCGAGCGCTTCACGGAGGCACCGGACCGGCTGGAGTCGGAGCCGGCGGAGTTCCACCAGCGGGTACGAGCCGGCTTCCTGACCCTGGCCGCGGCCGACCCCGGCCGCTATCTCGTGGTCGACGCCGGCCAGGAGCCGGAGGCCGTGACCACCGTCGTACGCCACCGGCTCGACCAGGTGCTCCCGCTCTCCGACGCCGAGGTGAAGGCACAGGAGGAGGCCCGGAAGGCCGCCGAGGAGGAAGCCCGCCGCAGGACCGAGGAAGAAGCCGCCCGGAAGGCGGAGGAGGAGCGCCTGGAGCGCGAGCGCCAGGAGCAGCTCGCCAGGCTGCGCGCCGAGGAGGAAGAGCGCAAGCGGCTGGAGCTGGAGGAGGCGCGGCAGCGCGAGGTCGAGCGGCAGGCGGATGAGGCCAGACAGCGCGCAGAGGACGCGCGGCGGCTGGCCGAGGAGGAACGCCGGCGGCGCGAGGCCGAGGAGAAGATCCGCCGGGAGGAAGAGGAGCGCCGTCGTCGGCGGCAGGCCGAGGAAGAGGCCAGGCTGCGCACGGAGGCGGAGGAGCGGCGCCGCGAGAAGCAGCGCAAGGCGGAGGAGGCCCTGCTGCGGGCCGAGGAGGCCCGCAGGGCGGCGGAGGCCGCCACTTCTCCGATGATGGGTGCGAACGAGGTGACCCAGACGGTGAGGACCCCCGTCGTGGGAACTCCGGGCGGCGAGCCCCCGGCCGTGGACGCCCCGACCGTGCAGACGCCGCGTCCGCACATCGACATGACGAAGCAGGACGAGGAGACGACCGTCCTCCCGCAGGTCCCCGAGGCGTCGCAGGTCCCGCAGGTCCCGGAGGCGTCGCAGGCCGATCCGGCCGCCGACGAGACGGCCGTCCTCCCACCGGTGCAGGACGACCGCCCCGCGGACCGCGTGCCTCCCGGCATCTTCCGCGACGAGGAGCCGCCGGCAGCGGCTCCCGGAGGGAACGACCGCACGCGTGAGCTGCCGCAGGTCGATGAGGAGGGACGCCCGCGGCGCCGCTCCGACTGGGCGGAGGAGACCCCGCTCGACGACTTGCCGACGCTGGCGGACGAGCTGCTGGGCCCGCACGACGACGAGGACGGGCGGTACCGGCGGCGCTAGGGGGGTGTCCGGTGGGTACCAATGGTTTTCCACAGGCGTGGGGCGCTGTCGGCGCCCTGCCCCACAATGGGAACCCGGTGCCGCACCTCACCTCACCTCACCTCACCGGTGCACACCTCGTACGACGTCGGAGCGGAAGGCGGTGACGGCTGCATGGCCGTGTGGGACGACCTGGTCGGGCAGGAGCGCGTCCAGGAGCAGCTCGCCGCCGCCGCGCGGGACGCCGACGCGCTGGTCACGGCGCAGGCCGCGGGGGAGCAGCCGCCCGACGCGTCCAAGATGACGCACGCCTGGCTGTTCACGGGCCCGCCCGGGTCGGGCCGCTCCACCGTCGCACGGGCGTTCGCCGCCGCCCTTCAGTGCACCAGCCCGGACCGGGCCCTGGGCGGAGCACCGGGCTGCGGATTCTGCGACGGCTGCCACACCAGCCTGATCGGCACCCACGCGGACGTCGAGGTGGTCCGCACCGACCTGCTGTCCATCGGTGTGAAGGAGACGCGCGACCTGGTCCGCCGCGCCCAGCTGTCGCCCGCCGTCGGCCGCTGGCAGGTCATCGTCCTGGAGGACGCCGACCGGCTCACCGAGGGCGCGGGAAACGTGCTGCTGAAGGCCGTCGAGGAGCCCGCCCCGCGCACGGTCTGGCTGCTGTGCGCGCCGTCCCTGGAGGACGTGCTCCCCACCATCCGGTCCCGCTGCCGCCACCTCACACTGCGCACCCCGCCCGTCGACGCCGTGGCGGACGTCCTGATCAGACGGGACGGCATCGAGCCCGACGCGGCCACGGCAGCCGCTCGGGCGACCCAGGGGCACATCGGCAGGGCCCGCCGGCTCGCCACCGACGAGCGTGCCCGTGCCCGTCGCGCCGCCGTCCTGAAGCTTCCGCTCCGCGTCGAGGACGTCGGCGGCTGCCTCAAGGCCGCGCAGGAGCTGGTCGACTCCGCGGGCGAGGATGCCAAGCAGGTCTCCGAGGAGGTCGACGTCAAGGAGACGGAGGACCTCAAGGCCGCCCTCGGTGCCGTGGCGGGGGGCCGGATGCCGCGTGGCACGGCGGGGGCGATGAAGGAGCTGGAGGACCGGCAGAAGCGCCGCAAGACCCGCACCCAGCGGGACAGCCTCGATCTCGCGCTCACCGATCTGACCGGGTTCTACCGCGATGTGCTCGCCCTCCAGCTGGGCTCCTCGGTGGCCCTTGCGAACGAGGACATGCGGGACGCACTCGACCGGGTGGCACACGGCTCGACCCCCGAGCGCACCCTGCGCCGGATACAGGCGGTGCTGGCCTGCCGCGAGGCGCTGGACTCGAATGTGGCGCCCCTGCTGGCGGTGGAGGCGATGGCGCTGGCCCTCCGCGCGGGCTGACGACATCCGAACCGCCCATACGGGCTGCAAGGGGTACGAAACCGTGCTCGGCGGTTAGGCTCCCAGAATGGACACCAGGCAACGCCTCCGGACCCGTCTCCGGACCTCCGCCCTCGCATTCACCGCGGCTGCGGGCATGCTCATCTCCGGCTGCAGCGGCGGCGGTTCACTCTCGGAGGTGTTCTCGCCGTCCGGGTCGTCGACCGCGTCCGCTCCCGTCGGGGGCGGCGTCTCGTCGGCCGAGTTGAAGCCGTTCTACAACCAACGCCTCGCCTGGCGGGACTGCGGCGCATCCGGCTTCCAGTGCGCCACGCTCAAGGCCCCGCTCGACTACGCGAAGCCGACCGGGCCGTCGGCCGAGCTGGCCGTGGCCCGGGTGAAGGCGACGGGCCCGGGCAAGCGGATCGGTTCGCTGCTGGTCAACCCGGGCGGGCCGGGCGGCTCCGCCATCGGCTACCTCCAGGCGTACGCCGGTCTCGCGTACCCGGCCCCGGTCCGGGCCCAGTACGACATGGTGGCGATCGACCCGCGCGGAGTCGCCCGCAGCGAGCCGGTCGAATGCCTCGACGACAAGGGGATGGACGCCTACACACAGACCGACCAGACCCCTGACGACCGCGCCGAGATCAGCAGGCTGAGCACGGCCTACAAGGGCTTCGCGGCAGGCTGCGAGAAGCGCTCCGCCTCGGTCCTGCCCTATGTCTCGACCGTCGAGGCGGCCCGTGACATGGACATCCTGCGCAGTGTGCTGGGCGACCCGAAGCTGTCGTACGTGGGAGCGTCGTACGGCACCTTCCTGGGCGCGACATACGCGGAGCTCTTCCCGGACCGCGTCGGCCGGCTCGTCCTGGACGGGGCGATGGACCCCTCACTGCCGGCCCGCCAGGTGAACCGCGACCAGACGGAGGGCTTCGAGACCGCCTTCAAGTCCTTCGCCGCCGACTGCGTGCGGCGCCCGGACTGCCCCCTCGGCACCACCTCCGCCGCGGATGCGGCCGGCCGGCTCAAGGCGTTCTTCACCAAGACCGACGCCACCCCGGTCCCGGCCAGCGAGAGCCGCGAGCTCACCGAGTCGCTGGCCACGACGGGCGTGATCGCCGCGATGTACGACGAGGGCGCCTGGCCGCAGCTCCGCGAGGCGCTGTCCCAGGCCATGAACGGCGACGGCTCCGCACTGCTGGCGCTGTCGGACTCGTACTACGAACGCGACCCCGACGGGGCCTACGCCAACCTGATGTACGCCAACGCCGCCGTGAACTGCCTCGACACCCCACCCGCCTTCACCTCCCCCGACGAGGTGACGACGGCCGTCGCCGACTTCGAGAAGGCGTCCCCCGTCTTCGGCAAGGGCTTCGCCTGGGCTTCCCTGAACTGCGCCTACTGGCCTGTCCGCGCCACCGGCACCCCCCACCGCATCGAGGCGAAGGGCGCCGCCCCGATCCTCGTCGTCGGTACGACCCGCGACCCGGCCACCCCCTACAAGTGGGCCCAGGCCCTCTCGGAGCAGCTGTCCTCCGGCACCCTGCTCACCTACGACGGCGACGGCCACACGGCATACGGCCGCGGCAGCGACTGCATCGACACGGCGATCAACACCTACCTCCTGGAGGGCACCCCGCCGACGGAGAACAAGCGCTGCACCTGACCACCCCGGCAGGCACCGGGCCGGTCAGAGGCACCCCGATTAACCCTGTAGACTTAGCGCCGCTGCTGATGCGAGCCTGCTCTTCCGGGGCGGGACTGTCGGCAGCTTGCCGCCTTAGCTCAGATGGCCAGAGCAACGCACTCGTAATGCGTAGGTCTCGGGTTCGAATCCCGAAGGCGGCTCTGTGGAAGCCCAGCTCAGACACTGTCTGAGCTGGGCTTTTTCGTTCAGCGGATACGGCGACGACGCTGCGCGCGGGCCGCGCGGGTGTCAGCGGTCTCAGTGGTGGTCTCAGCGGGGCCCGGAACCGGGGTCGCAGGCGGGGGTACGAAGAACTCGCCCATGCGTTGCATGGTGTCCTTCGACAGGTGGGATCGGCCCTTCGCGTACCGCCGGGTCTGACTGATCGCGTGTGCCGCAGGGTTTCCATGATCGTGGGCATGTCGACACCCAGTTCGTTCAGGATCGCGCCGGCGGTGTGGCGGCTGCCGTCGTACAGGGGGCGGTCATCGATCACTGCTTCCTTCACGCCGGGCCCTGCGCGTGCGGCCCAACTTGATCTGCTTCAGGACGCCTTCGGCCACCAGCTCGCTTGGTTGTACTCTCCCGGGGTGACTGCGATCTTCGACGAGACCGTCCGCGCCCGGCTGCAAGCCCCCAACATTTGGTACGTCGGCACTGTGTTCGCCGACGGAGCACCGCAGGTCAGCCCCATGTGGGTGGATCTGGAGGGAGAGGGGGAGCTGATGTTCAACACCTCGGTGGGCCGGGTGAAGGAGGAGAATCTGCGCCGCGACCCCCGCGTCTATCTCTCGCACGCGGACGCCGTCGACCCCTTCGACAGGGTGCAGATCAATGGTGTGGTGACCCGCTTCATCGAGGGTCAGGAGGCGCACGACCGGATGGACCAGCTGGCCCGCAAGTACCTGGGCAGCGAGCGCTTTGAGTGGCTCATGCCGGGCGAGCAACGGGTTGCTGTGATCGTGCGTCCGGTCAAGGTGCGACACATCGTCGGGGTGGAGCACTTCCGGCCCGGTGGACCCGCCCCCGCTCCCTGACGGGCACCGCTGAAGCGGCGCGGTGCGGGAAGGTGGCTGTCAGCGGCGGTGAGCACGCCGACCAGCAGCGGGCCGCGCCTGGTGGATGTGCAGGCCGTGCCAGGGCTCGTCCGGCGGATCATGGGCCGAGCAAGGGCCGGGCCGAGGAGAGGGCCGGCCAGTGACCTCGTCGTGTTGACCGCCCCCGGCAGGCGGTGCTGGAGTCGGCAGGTGGACAGCATCCCCGCCAACCGGCGGCTCTGGAACAAGATCAGCAGCGCCTACCAGCACAAGCACGACCCGCAAATCGGCGCCGCACCCCGGCTGTGGGGCATGTACTCCATCCCCGACGCGCACCTGCACGCCCTGGGCGACGTCGCCGGCAAGCGCGTCCTCGAACTCGGCTGCGGCGCCGGGCAGTGGTCCAGGGCGCTCGCCGCCGAGGGCGCCACCGTGGTCGGGCTCGACCTGTCCGAAGCCCAACTCGCCGCAGCGGCCCGCGCGATGGGAGCGGACCGCTACCCGCTCGTGCAAGGCGCCGCGGAACAACTTCCCTTCGCTGCGGACAGCTTCGACCTGGTGTTCTGCGACTTCGGTGGGCTCAGCTGGGCGCCCCCGCACCTGGCCGTCCCGCAGGCCGCACGCGTCTTGGGTCGAGGCGGGCGCCTGGTGTTCAACGTCGCCAGCCCATGGTTCGAAGCTTGCTACGACGAAGCCGCCAGCCGCGTGACCACGACGCTGCGGCAGGACTACTTCGGGCTGAACACCATCGCCGAAGACGACGGCGCGACCAGCTATCAGCTCACCTACGGCGACTGGGTCAAGGTTCTGCGCGGCGCGGGTCTCATCATCGACGACCTCATCGAGCCGCGGCCCGAACTCGGAACACCCAACGGCTACAACGAAACCGACCCACCCGACTGGGCACACCGCTGGCCGGCGGAACTGCTCTGGGTAACCCACAAACCGTAAGGTCCGCCGCGCCGAGACGTGACGGCATCCCCTCGCCGGGCAGGCCGAGGTCCTGCCCGGCTGAATCATGGGCGTAGCCATCTGGCCTGGTCTTTTCTGTTGCTCGGGGCATGGTGGTGCACACGGGCTGGAGGGGCGTGGGTTGTCGTTGGGTTGCTTGCTGAGCGACGAGGAGGGGCTGACGGTCCCTCCGCTTGTCGCGCCGCTCCGGGCGTTGTCCGCGCATGTGCGGGCGGGTGGGGAGGGGGGTCTCCCCTTGCCTGGGGTATTGGTCTAGTCCAAACTCGTCATGGACATGGACGGCGACTCTGCAGAGTCGGTCGCGCACGGCCCGCAATGCCGCCGCCGGTCCTGATCGACAGGTCGCGGTCATTGAATGAGGGGGATGCCATGTCAGAGAGGACGCCGGCCACGGGGCTTCCCCGGGGAGGTCCGGCAGGCGAGCCGGGCCCGTTCGGGACATGGCTGCAGGCGTTCCGAAGACGGGCCGGGCTGAGCCAGGAGGTGGCCGCGTCGCGGGCCGGGATCAGCACCAGGGCGCTGCGGGACATCGAGCGGGGCCGGGTCCAGCGGCCCCAGTCGCGCACCCTCCGGCGCCTGGCCGAGGCGCTGGGGCTGACCGGCGGTGAGCTGGCGGACCTGCTGGCCGCCGCCCGTACCGGGCCCCCGCGCGGCGCCGTTCGGCCGCGCCTGCTGATCCTCGGCCCGCTCTCCCTCCAGCGCGGCCAGACCCCTGTCCCGGTCACCAGCCCGATGCTGCGCCGCCTGCTCGGGCTGCTGGCGCTCAAGCACCCCGAGCCCTCCACCCAGCAGGAGATCACCGACACCCTCTGGCCGTCCGGGCCGCCCACTTCCCACCAGAGCCTGATCCACACCTACGTCAGCCAGGTTCGCCGGCTGCTGGAGCAGGGCGTCCCGCGGACCGTCCCGCCGCCGACCGTCGTCCGGACCCCCACGGGCTATCTGCTGGAGGCGTCCCGGAACCAGATCGACCTCGGCCACTTCGACGAGTTGCTGGCTCAGGCGGAGCGCCTGCACCGCGCGCCGGACCCGCGGGCCGTGTACGAGTCGCTGACGCAGGCCCTCCAGTGGTGGCGGGGGCCGGTGCTCGCGGACGCGGACCCGGTGCTGCGCCAGCATCCGGCCGCCGTGGTGGCCAACGAGCGGCGGGTCAAGGCGGTGCTGCTGCACGCCGACACCGCGCTGCTGCTGCGCCGGCCCGAGGAGGCCGTCCCGGTGCTGTGGGACATGGTGAACACCGAGCCCTTGCACGAGGGTCTGCACGCCCGGCTGATCCTCACCCTCGCCAGCTGCGGGGAGCAGGCCGCCGCGCTCAACGTGTTCAGCCGCCTGCGCGACCGGCTCGACAAGGAGTTGGGCATCGCGCCCAGCGCGGAGGTCCGTGACGCCCACCTGAGGGTGCTGCGCCAGCAACTGCCCCTCGCTCAGCGCCCGGACCACCCCGCGCCGGCCGACCGCACGGCGCTCACCGGCCCGCTCCCGGCCCAGCTGCCCGCCAGGGCCGGCTCGTATGTCGGGCGGCGACGGCAGATGCGGAAGCTGGACGCCCTCGTCTCGCCCGACCCGGCGCGGCGCTCGCATGTGGTGGCGGTGGTCGGTGCGCCCGGGGTCGGCAAGACCGCGCTCGCCAAGCACTGGGCGCACGCGCGGCGCGAGCACTTCGAGGACGGACAGCTGTTCGTCGACCTGCGCGGCCACTCCCCGCTCCCGACGCTGCGTCCCGGCGACGTCCTGGCGCAGTTCCTCCGGGCCCTGGGTGCTCCGCCCGACCAGCTGCCCGCGGAAGAGGACGAGGCCGCGGCGCTGTACCGCACACTGCTCGCCGACAAGCAGATGCTGATCGTGCTGGACAATGCGCGCGACGCCGAGCAGGTCAGGCCGCTCATCCCGGGCGCCCAGGGCTGCGCGGTGGTGATCACCAGCCGTAGCCGGCTCGCGGGGCTCGTCGCGAGTGACGGCGCCCGCCAGCTCGTCCTGGACGTGCTCGATCCGGACGAGGCACGCCAACTGCTCGGCAGCACCATCGGTGAGAGCCGGGTCGCCGCCGAGGAGGAGGCGGCGCGCAGGCTGGTGCAGGTCTGCGGCGGCCTGCCGCTGGCCATCCGGATCGCCGGTGCCAACCTGCTGGCCCGTGACGCCGGTATCGCCGACTACTGCGCCGAGTTAGCGGGCGACGACATGCTCAGCCGGCTGCACATCGAAGGGGACCGGCGCTCGACGGTACGGGCCGCCTTCGGCCTGTCCTACTGCGCGCTCCCGGCCGCGTCCCAGCGGATGTTCCGGCTGCTCGGTCTGATGCCGGGCCCGGACGTCACCGTGGACGGCGCCGCGGCGCTGGCGGACTCGACCTCGGCCGAAACGGCCGGACTGCTGGTGAGCCTGACGGACGCCCATCTGGTGCGGGAACGGGCGGCCGGCCGGTTCGGGTTGCACGATCTGCTGCGCTCCTACGCCCGCGAGCTGGTCAGCAGGGAGGAGGCGCACGCCGCCCGGCAGCGGCTCTTCGACTGGTACCTCTACCACACCGACGCGGCGGCCCGACTGCTCTACCCCGCGGATTCGGCCTCGGTCCCGTGCGCCGGGACGGCGCCCTCGGCCGCGCTGGTCTTCTCGGACCACGGTCAGGCCTCGGAGTGGCTGGACAGCGAGCGGGAGAACCTGGCCGGCGCCGTCCTGCAGGCGTCCGGCACCGGTTTCACCGCCGTCGCCTGGCGGCTGGCGGAGAGCCTGCACGGCTATCTCTCGGCAGGCATGTACACGGGCGACTGTCTCAAGGTCGCGACCGCCAGCCTGTTCGCCGCCGTCGCCGACGGCGAGTTGCGGGCCCAGGCCGCCGCCCAGTTGCGGCGCGCCGAATGCCACTGGGTGCTGGGGAACAGCGCGCAGGCCCTGGAGCTGTTCGGCAGTGCGCTGGAGCTCGCGCGGCAGGCCGGCTGGCTCGACGGGCAGGCGCTGGCGCTGCGCCGCATCGGAGCCGCGCACCAGGAGAACGGCGCCACGCGGCTGGCCTGCGACTACCTCTCCCGGGCCCGCGAACTCATCCGGTGCGGCAACGGGGCGGGGAGTGCGGACGACGTCACCAACCTGGGGCTGATCTGCTGAAGGCGCGGGCGGTGGCACGATTCCGCCGAGCCGGGCCGAGCCGGGCCGGGCCGAGCCGAGCCGAGCCGAGCGCTGCTCGCGGTCCGGATGCGGTGGCGCCGAGCTGCCTTCCCCGGCGCGTGCACCGACCCGGGCGGCCACTGCGCCGTACGGCCCCCGGCCCACATGCTGGCGGGGTTCCGCATGTGCGAGGTCCGCGCGCTCGACGTACCGGCCTGCGTACGGGCACGGTGCGGCCACGGCCACGGCCACGGTCACGGCGCGACGCACTCGCCCTGCACCACGGCGGTCGGCCCCGGCACGCGGAGCAGGGCGGTCGAGCACGGGCGCGAGGTGCTGCGGCTCTCGCGGGCGAAGCGCCCTGGGCCGTGACAGGTCCGGCTGCGCCGAACACCGCCCCTGTGCCCCAGCCGGCCCGGCGGCAGGACAACTACTCCGGCAGTTGCCCCGGTTCTGCCGGTTCCCACGGGCCGATCGGCGGCGACCGGGAGAACCACAGGCCAGTACCCCTGTCTTCGGCCGGGAGTGGCCGCCCGGGAGCTTCCGGTCCTCTGGTGCGACTGTAGGAGCCCGACCAGGCCGGGCCCGTACGGTGGCCGCACCGCAAGGCCGTTCCCCGTGCCGATCATGAGGTGACACGTTGCCGTAGCTCCCGGTGGCCTTCGCCGCCGCCCGTGCGGGGGGCGCGTTCCGAGCCCCTCTCCTTCGGTCAAGCCCACATCATCCGCGCGATCAGAATGAGGTGACGATGGAATCCGCGGCACAGCCCCCACTTCAGGAAGCTCACCGGAGTGCCGAGGTGGACGAGTTCGCGGTCGCGTTGTACGAACGCACCGTCGGACGCGTCGACTTCAGTCCGGCCGGGATCGCCGAAGAGCTGGGCGTCCCGCAGCAGCGCGCCGAGCAGGCGGTCGGCGTATTGCGCGAACTGCGCCTGGTCAAGCCCGCGGACGGTGGGGCGGACCGGCTGGTGGCGGTCAGCCCGGAGGCCGCCCAGATGGAGCTGCTGGTCCCCCTGGAGCGGGAGATCCTCGACAGTCGTCACCGACTCGCCGGATTCAAAGGTCAGTTGAGCTCCTTCGTGGCGGCGTTCGAGAAGCAGGCCAGGACCCGCTCCGAGCCGGTGGTCATCACCGACGACCGGGAGGAGATCGAGCTGCGGCTGCTGGAGGCAGCGCAGGGCTGCACCACCGAGGTCCTCGTGATGCAGCCCTGCGTGGCCCGCGAGACCCGAGAGCTGCGGCTGGCCCGTCCGCTGGTGCTGGAGGCGGTACGGCGCGGCGTGCAGGGGCGGATCCTCTATCCCCACACCGCCCGCGGTGACTCCGACACCCGCGCGCACCTCGGCGAACTCCTGCGTGCCGGTGGGCAGGTGCGCACCACCAAGGAGGTGCGCGACCGCTTCCTGGTCTTCGACCGGAAGACGGCCTTCATCCCGGCCGGCGAGGGCGACGCCATCGCCGTCGTCTACGAGGGCGCGGTCGCGGCCTTCCTGGCCGGACTGCACGCCAGGGTCTGGGAGTCCGCGTTCGACGTCGACTCCGGCGCGGCCGGCTACGCCGGGACGCTGGAGGACCTGAAGGCGACCCTGCTCGACCTGCTGGCCACCGGTGCCAAGGACGAGGTGATCGCGCGCCGGGTGGGCATGTCCGAGCGGACCTTCCGCCGCCATGTGGCCACGATCATGCAGGACCTGTCGGCCACCAGCCGCTTCCAGGCCGGTGTGCTTGCCGCCCGGACGGGCCTGGTCGACCTGGCCCTGAGGAGCGCCGCATGAGCCGGTTCGAGCAGCTCGCGTTCACCGCCGCGGTGCGCCGGGTGCAGCAGGAGATGGGCAGTGCAAGGGCGGCCGACCGCCTGCGCGGGCCGGGCGTGGAGGCCGAGCCGCTCACCGGAGCCGCGGCCGACTTCATCCGCAGCCTCGACGGTTTCCTGTTCGCCAGCGTGGGCGAGACCGGCTGGCCGTACATCCAGTTCCGGGGCGGGCCACCGGGGTTCGTCCACGTCCTGGACGAGCACACCCTCGGCTATCTGGACGTCCGGGGCAACCGGCAGTACGTCACCACGGGCAATGTGCGCGGCGACGACCGGGTCGCGCTCTTCTTCCTCGACCAGGCACGCCAGACCCGCCTCAAGCTGTTGGGCCGCGCCACCGCCGTGCCGGCCGGCGAGGATCCCGAGCTCGCCGAGCGCCTGGACTCACCGCGCACCGAGGGCACGGTCGAACAGCTGGTCACCATCCGGGTCGAGGGCTTCGCCTGGAACTGCCCCAACCACATCACTCCTCGCTTCAGCCGGCGTGAGGTCTCCGACGCCCTGGCCCCGTTGCGCGACCGCCTCGCGCAGCTGGAGCAGGAGAACGCCACCCTGCGCGCGGAACTCGCCGCGCACCTCGACGCGGTCCGGCCGGACCCACCCGGCACCCGGCCACCACATCCCTGAGGGAGCCTGATGTCCGCCGTTCCCCCGTAAAGAACCGACCCGCCCGCTGGCCGAATTCGGCAGCCGCTTTCGGGCGTTGAGGAACCTGTACGGGAATTCCTACTCTGGAATCGGAAAAGAGCCCCCGAAGCGAACGGAGACATCGCGCGATGGTCAGCGATGTGATCGACCGAAATGACCGGTTCCGGGGAATCCTGGACCGACTCGCCACCAAGTCGATCGACGACTACTACAACCCGTACCGACTCTTCGAGTGGCCGGACCGACTCCCGGAGGACATGTGGTGGATGAGCCCCGAGCTCACCACCACGTACGGGACGGAATGGGCCGAGAAGCTCACTCCGCAGCAACTTCACACGCTTTCCAAGCATGAGAGCATCAACTTCTACAGCCTCAATGTGCACGGTATCCGGGAACTGCTCGTCGAGGTGGTCAACCGGATCCACACCGCCGGGTTCGAAACGCCGTCGGAGTTCTTCCACCATTTCATCGGTGAGGAGAACGAGCACATGTGGTTCTTCGCCGAATTCTGCCTCCGCTACGGCGGGAAGATCTATCGGCAGCCGGCCGGCGGGGAGAGTGCCGGCGGGGAAGCGACCGGCTCCGCGGCCAAGATCCAGAGTGTGCTGGTGTTCGCCCGCATCCTGATCTTCGAGGAGCTGGTCGACCACTTCAACTCGGCGATGGCCCAGGACGAGCGGCTGCACGAGACGATCCGCGCCATCAACCGGATCCACCATCAGGACGAGTCCCGGCACATCGCCTTCGGCCGCGAACTGGTCGACCTGCTCCACCAGGACCTGAAGCAGACCGCGACCGAGCAGGAACTGGCCGACATCTCCACCTACCTGCGCCGCTACATGAAGCACAGCTTCGACTCCCTCTACCACCCGCAGGTCTACCGCGACGCCGGTCTGGAGCGCCCGCACGAGGTGCGCCGGGCCCTGCTGGAGTCGCCGGCCCGGGCCGAGGCCGAGCTGCGCACCTTCCGCAAGACCGCCAAGTACCTCGAAAGGACGGGACTCATCCGATGAACCGCCTGACCGGGAGCGACGGCGCACCCGCACTGGCCATCCTCGGGCCGGGGGCCACCCGGCTCGTCAAGGAGCTCGACCGGGTCTTCGCCGGCTGGGGCCTCACGGCCGGCGCCGAGGAGATCAGCGCCCCGCCGCTCTACCCGGTGACCGACCTGGAGAAGTTCGACGTCTACACCAACTTCCCCCACCTCGCCTGGGTGGCCGGCTCGCTCGACCTGACGGACGACCAGTTCAAGCCGGTGGATGGCAGGTTCGGCCCCGGTGCGGTCACCGAGGCACGGTACGGACTGCCGCACGCCACCTGCTACGGCGCGTACCTCTTCCACGAGGGCGACCAGGTCGCCGACGACGCGCTGGTGACCCTGGTCAACCGCTGCTTCCGCAACGAGGACCACTACGGCGGGCTGCGTCGCCTGGCCAGCTTCCAGATGCGCGAGATCGTCGCACTCGGCAGCTTCGAGCACACCCAGCAGGTGCTGGCCCGCTTCACCGAGCGGATCCAGTCCTTCGCCGCCGCGCTCGGGATCGACCTGGGCAAGGTGGCGGCCGGCGACCCGTTCTTCCGCAACGACAACGGCCGCGCCCTGATGCAGAAGCTCAGCCCGGTCAAGTACGAGTTCCAGTACGGCGACCTGGCGATCGCCTCGGTCAACACCCACCGCAACTTCTTCGGCGAGCGGTGCGGCATCCGGCTGGAGTCCGGCGAGCACGCCTACACCTCCTGCGTGGCCTTCGGTCTCGAGCGGTGGCTCGCCGTCCTGACCGAGCACTTCGAGGGGGACCTCGACGCCGCGCTGGCCGCCGTGCACGCCTCCGCCGACCCGTCGTGACCCAGCCCCTGATCGGTGTCGACCTCGTACCGCTCTCCCGGGTGCGCGAGCTGCTGGATCCCGGGATCGGGCCGGTGCTCAGACGCTGCCTCTCCGCCGAGGAACTGGCCGTCTGCCGGACCCCGGACGGCGCACCCGACCAGGCGGGCATCGCCGGACGGCTGGCCGCCAAGGAGGCCGTCTTCAAGCTCCTCGGCGCCGTCGGAAGGCCGGTTCCCTGGCAGGGCATCGAGGTCCTGCGCGGTCCCGGCGGCCGACCGGGGATCCGACTCTCAGGCGGAGCCGCCGAGTTGGCAAGGAACGCCGGGCTCGGCCCGATCGACGTCAGCATCAGCCATGACGCCGGGTTCGCGATCGCCGTCGCGACCGCCTCCACCTCTCTCGACCATCCCATCGTGCTGGATCAGCGACTCTGAAGGGAATGCCATGAGTTCCGCAGGTATCGACAAGGTCCGGGACTGGATCCTCGGCCGCCACCCCGAGCGCACCGAGCTCGCCTCCGACGTCGACCTCATCGAGAGCCGGCTGGTCGACTCGCTGGCCTTCGTCGAACTCGTCTACACCATCGAGGACGCCGCAGGCGTCGAGATCGATTTCGACAACATCGACATCGAGGACTTCCAGACCCTCGCGACCATCGAGAAGGCGTTCTTCGCCTGATCCCGAGGAGGGACCTTCACCATGGATGCAGTCTCGTACACCGCACAGTGGATGGCCGCGGCCCGCGCGCAGGAGTCCGAGCGCGATGACGCGCTGTTCGTCGACCCGCTGGCCCGCGACCTGGCCGCGCCCAGGGGCTTCGAGCTGATCGAGCGCTACGACGGCGGCGGCCTGCTGCCGTTCATCTCCATCCGGACCCGGTTCCTGGACGACGCCATCCGGGACGTCCTCGCCGAGAGCGGGATCCAGCAGGTGGTGCTGATCGCGGCGGGCATGGACACCCGCGCCTTCCGGCTCGACTGGCCGGACGGCACCGAGCTCTACGAGGTCGACCACGCCCTGCTGATCGCCGAGAAGCGGCGCCGGCTCGACGCCCTCGGGGCCGAACCGCGCACCGACCGGCGCGAGGTCTCCGCCGACCTCACCAAGGACTGGCTGCCCGCGCTGGAGGCCGCCGGCTTCGACCGCGACCGCCCGACCCTGTGGGTCGCCGAGGCGCTGACCTTCTTCCTCACCGAGGAGCAGGCCGCCGGACTGCTGCGCCTGCTCGCGTCCGCCTCGGCCCCCGGCAGCCACCTGGCCTTCGACATCCTCGGGCGCGCCCTGCTGCGCAGCCCGTTCTCCAAGCGCTTCCTGGACACGCTCGCCGCCGACGGCACGCCGTGGATCTTCGGCACCGACGAGCCCGAGGAGTTCCTGACCGCGAACGGCTGGAAGACCACCGACCTGCGCGAGCCCGGCCAGCCCGGCGCCGGAGAGGGCCGCTGGCCGTACGAGGTCCAGCCGAGGGACCGCCGCGGCGCCAACCGGCTGTGGCTGATCCGCGCCGAGATCGTGACGTCCTGATGAGCCATCCGACCACGGACCGCCGGATCACCCTGGAGCGGATCGAGTCGTACCTGCCCGAGCGCAGCGTACGGATCGAGGAGCTGGGTGAGCGGCTCGGCCTGCGCAGGGCCGAACTCGGCGTGTTCCGCAAGTTCTACGGTCTGGACACGCTCCGCTTCGACCCCGGGCTCCCGCTGCTCGACCTGCTGCGGCCCGCCGCGCGCAGCGCCCTGGCCGCCCTGCCGGAGGGCGGCCGGGTGGACTACCTGGCCTACGCCCACACCACCCAGGCGGTGGCCCCGGCCGACGTGGACATCGCCCAGGTGGTCGGCGAGGACCTCGGCCTCACCGGCACCGGCACCGAGGCTTTCGGCCTCAGCCACCAGGCCTGCGTCAGCAGCCTGGGCGCCATCGAGGTGCTCGGCGAACTGCTGCGCGCGGAGGGCGCCGAGGACGCGTACGCCCTGATGGTCACCGGTGAGCAGGCGTACTCGCCGATCGTCCAGCACGTGCCCAACACCTCGATCATGGCCGACGCCGCGGCCTCCTGCCTGATCACGCTGGACGGCGACGGCGACGTGGTCCGATCCTTCGCCACCCGGACCCTGGGCGAGTACGCCCAGTGGCTGGAGCTGACCGCCGAGCAGAACACCGAGTTCGGGGAGCAGTACGGCAGCCGGATCGCCGAGGTCATCCACCAGGCCGTGGAGGAAGCCGGGGTGACGCTCGACGAGATCGACCTGGTGATCCCGCACAACGTCAACAAGCTCGCCTGGCGGCAGACCATCAAGGAGCTGGGGGTGGCGCCGGAGAAGGTGTTCCTGGACAACATCCCCCGCTACAGCCACACCTTCGCCTCGGACGTCTTCGTCAACTACACCACCCTGCGCGACGACGGCCGCCTGGTGGACGGCGCGCACTACCTGCTGGTCTCCGTCGGCCTCGGAGCCACCTTCGGCGCGATGGTGATCACACACCGTGCAGGAGGCGATGCCCGATGAGCGGTCCGAACCGTCAGGAAGTGCTGCTCGTCATCGAGAAGGCGCTCAGCGAGGTCCTGGAGCGGCCGATCACCGGGCTCACGGAGGAGACCGCGCTCTTCGACGATCTGCAACTCACCTCCCTCGCCGTGCTGGGCCTGCTGATGACCGTCGAGGAGGCGACCGGGATCGCGGTCGACCCGGAGGAGCTCGATATCGACCACCTGCGGACCGTGGGGTCCTTCGCCGACTACGTCGAGGCCGCACTCCGCGAAGGAGAGGGGACGTCATGAGCGGACTCGCCGTCCGGGCCGCCGCGGGGGTGCGCTCGCCGCGGGGCCGGGCACCGGGCGACGCCCCGGCCGCGCTCGACTACTACCGCGACCTGCTCACTCCCTTCGGTGAGAAGCCGGACGAGGAACTGCTGGGCCGTGGCGCGCACGTCCACCATCGCGACCTCGCGGACCTGCTGGTCGCCGACGACGGCGTCGGCCGGAGTCGGCCGGAGCTGCTGATCGTCACCCACGCCCTTCCGGACGTGGTGCCGTTCACCGCCGTCGCGCCGTACCTGACCGATCGCCTCGGCGGCCGGGCGACCAACTTCGCCATCGGCCAGCAGGGCCTGGCCGCACCCTTCACCGCGCTGCGGATCGCCTCGGCGTACCACGGCGCGGGACGTGCAGCGGAGGTGGTGCTGGCGGTGCTGGAGCAGACCACCCTGCCGACGGCCTTCCCGCTGGTCCAGGAGACCCCGCTGGTCGACTCGGCCGCGGCGCTGGTCCTCGGGGCCGCCACCGAGGGCGGACTGCGGTTCGTCCGGGCGCGCTCGGCCGGTTCGGCGGCGGCCGCGCTCGACGAGGGCACCCTGGGCCGGGACCTCGGGGAGGACGGCACGCTGCTGGTGCTCGGCCCCTGGGTCACCGAGGACATCCCACAGCGCGGCGCGGTGCACCGGGCGGCCCCGGGCAGCTACTGCACCAGCCTCTGGCTGGAGCTGGCCGACCACTGGCAGGAATGGCAGCGGGCCCACCGGCGGATCGTGCTGTGCGACACGGACCCGCGCTCCGGCCGCAGCCACGTGGCGCTCTTCGCCAACGGCGAGGGGTGACGGCGGCGCCCGACCCGCGCCGGGTCCGCGGACGCCGCCGTACGGGCGCCCACCCCCGGCGGCCGGCCGCCGGATGCCGGCCGCCGTACTCGCCGGCCCGGACCGGACGTTCGCCGTACTCGCGGGCGCGGACCGGACGTTCGCCGCGTTCGGCCCGGCTTTGACAGACATCGGACGAGGCAACCGAAGGAAAGGTTGGAACGAGATGACCACCGCTCAGGAGCGGACCATCAGGCTGGACTCCGCGAGGGCCGGGACCGGCCCGGCGACCTGGGGGCAGCGGGCGATCTGGGGGGTCGTCACCCGGCTCGGTGACGACGCCCCCCGGTACAACCTGCCGGTCGACCTGCCCGTCACCCCGCCCCGTCCCGTGTCCCGTGTGCTCGCGGACCTGACGGAGCTGCTCCTGCTCCACGACAGCCTGCACACCAGGTTCCTGGCGGACGGCGACGACGGTCTGGAGCAGGTCGTGGACGGCAGCGGCGAGCTTCCGGTGGAGATCCGGACATGCTCGGCGGCACAGGCCCGGGAGGTCGGCGCCGGGCTGCTCAAGGAGCTGGCCGGGCGCTCCTTCGACCACACGCGGGAGTGGCCCCTGAGGGTCGGCCTGGTGGAGTGCGAGGGCCAGGTCCACCGGCTGGTGCTGGCCGGCGCGCACACCGCGATGGACTACTGGGGGCTGGGCCGGCTGCTCCGCGACCTGGAGTCGATCGAATCGGGGGAGACCGCCGAGTCGCTGCGCGAGGCACGCTCCGCCCTACAGCCCCTGGAGGCCGCGGCGCTCCAGGCGTCGCCGCTCGGCCGTCGCCGGGACGAGGCGGCCCGCCGCTACTGGTGCGAGCAGCTGACCGCCGGTCCCCGGCGGATATTCCAGGACCCCGCGGCGCCGGAACTCGCGGACGATCCGAACCGGCTGTTCCCCAACGCGGTGCTGCGCTCGCCCGCGCTGGCGGTCGCCGTCGGGCGGGTGGCGGCGGAGCTGGAGGTGAGCGATGCCGCGGTGCTGCTGGGGGCGGCCTCCCATCAGCTGGCCAGGATGTCCGGGAGCAGTGACGTGCTCTTCCAGGTGGTCGTGGGCAACCGCTTCCAGCCGGCCGCCGCCGCGTCGGTCAGCACGGTGGCACAGGAGGCCCTGTTCCGTCTCACGGACGCGGACCGGGACTTCGAGGACGCGGTGCGGCGGACGCGGTCCGTCGCGTTCAGCGCGTTCCGCCACGCCGCGTACGACAAGTGGGCGCTGGACCGGGAGGTGGCGCAGCTGGTCGAGAAGGGGGAGGCGGCCGACCACTCGTACTGGTGGAACGACACCCGTGACCCGGGTGTCGGGCCGTTCGACACCGTCGAGAGGCCCCGGGCCGCGCTGAGCGAGCTGATCGGCCGGACCGAGCTGAGCTGGCCGACGGAGTTCCTGCCCCGCAAGAACGTCTCGATGGCGGTGGACGCGCTGACCGCCCCGGGTGCCCTGGACCTCGCCATGACCGCCGACCCGGCAGTCATCGGCCGCGACGGGATGGAGCAGTTCCTGCGCGGGGTCGAGCGGCTGATCGTCGCCGAGGCGATCGCTCTGGGGGACTGATGACCACGCCGTACGCGGGAATCGCCTGGACGGGGGCGGGCTACGAGGTCGAGGTCATGGACGGCGCGGGGCGCCGGGTGGTGGAGCCGAGCAGCTGGGGCGGCGCCCAGGTCGCCGAACTCATCGACTGGCTCCGCGGCCTGGACGACGGGCGGACACCCGCCGTGGTGCTGGACAGCACCAACGGTCTGCTCGACGGCCCGATGACGGCGGCCGGTCTGGAGGTGTACCGCGCGGATCCCTGGCTGCTGCCGCCGCGTCCGCGGTTCGGTTCCGTCCCGGCCGAACGGCTGGCGGAGCGCGCCTGCAGCGCGCCCGGCGCCCTGGCCCGGGTGACCGCCGAGGGCGGCACGCTGACCGGCCGCGCCGAGGAGTACTTCGAGGGCGTGCGGCACGGCGAGCCGGTCCTGGCGGCGCTCACGGCGGCCGGACGCTGCTTCGAGCACGGCAGCCGGGACACCCCACGGGTCGCGCTCACCTTCGACGACGGCCCCGATCCGGTGTACACCCGCCAGGTGCTGGAGATCCTGGACCGCTACGGAGCCCGGGCGACCTTCTTCTGCGTCGGCCACCATGTCGTCGCGCTCCCCGACGAGGTGCGCCGGATCGCCGCGGCCGGCCACGAACTGGGCAACCACTCCTGGTCGCACCCCTTCCTGTTCGACCTGACTCCGGATCAACTGCGCGAGCAGATCGACCGGACGGCGGAGGCGCTGGCCGGGGTGACCGGCGAGACACCGACATGGTTCCGGCCGCCGTACGGTGCGCTGAGCCCCGAGGTGCTGGCCGCCCTGGAGGGGCATCCGACCACCCTGACGATGTGGGACGTGGACGCCCGCGACTGGGCGAGGCCGGGGTCGGAGCGGATCGCCGCCACCGTCCTGGAGGCCGCCGGGCCGGGCTCGGTGGTGCTGATGCACGAGGGCGCCGGCGATCGCGGCCAGACCGTGCAGGCCCTTCCGTCGATCGTCGAGGGCCTGCTTGAACGCGGCCTGGAACTGGTCACCGTGGGGGAACTGTCCGCGCCTCCCGGCACCGACGGCACGCGGCCGCTCGACCGATGAAGACCACGATCAACGACTGAAGGGTTGAACGGTCATGGAAGAACGCTTGGCAGACCACCCCGTGGTGGTGACGCCCCCGCCGACGAAGGACGGGCCCGGCGCGGCGCCGCCGTCGTCGGGGGAGCCGGCGATCTGGTCCCGCAACTTCCGGTACTACTTCACCGCCCGCAGCGCGGGCCTGCTCAGCTGGGCCATGCTGCCGGTCGCGGTCGCGGCCGGTCTGCTCAGCGGCGGGTACGGCCTGCAAGCCGCGGGGTACTCGATGGCCTTCCTGGTCGCCCCGTTCGCCGGCCTGGTGCTGTTCGGCGGGGTGCTCGCCGACCGGTTCACCGCCCGCCGGATGATGATCATCGCGGACCTGGCCAACCTCACCGCCCACGTGCTGCTCGCCCTCCTGTTCATCCACGGCATCGACCACCTCTGGCAGCTGTACGCGCTGCTGGTGGTGGCCGGCACGGCCAACGCGCTGTTCCAGCCGGGCGCCTCCTCGACCGTCCCGCTGGTCTCCCGGGACGTACAGGGCGCCAACGGGGTGCTGCGCACCTCCGAGGCGATCACCGGCCTCGGCGGCCCGGCGCTGGCCGGCGTCCTGGTCGGGTTCGGGTCCACCGGCTGGGTGATGGTGATCTCCGCCGTGGCCTACGGGACCAGCGCGATCTGCCTGTTCGCGCTCCGGCTCGGAGTGGTGCCCGCCCCGCCGGCCGGCGAGAGCCTGTGGCACAACCTGGCGGTCGGCTGGCAGGAGTTCCGCTCCCGCAGCTGGCTCTGGGGCGTGATCCTGATCTGGATGTTCTACGCGGTGCTCTCCTGGGGGCCGCAGCTGTCGGTGGCCGCCGGCGTCATCGTGCCCGAGCACGGCGCGAGCGCCTTCGGTCTGATCAACGCCGCGTTGGGCGCCGGCACCGTGGCCGGCGGTCTGCTGGCGATCCGCTACAAGCCCCAGCGGCCGCTCGCCGCCGGGGCCGTGGCGATGATGGCCTACCCGATCTACCCGCTCGGCATCGTGCTCGGCTGGCCCGTCTGGCTGCTCGCCGCCGCCCAGATCGCGGTCGGGATCGGGATCGGCGTATGGGGCGTCATGTGGGCCACCAGCGTGCAGACCCAGGTGCCGGGCGAGGTGCTCAACCGCGTCCACGCCTACGAGGTCGCGGGTTCCGTCGGCATGTACCCGATCGGCAGCGCGCTGGCCGGCCCCGCCGTCGAAGCGTTCGGCACCGACCAGGTGCTCCTGGTGGGCGTCGTGGTCTCCTTCCTCACCGCCTGCGCCCTCCTGGCCGCCCGCCCGATCCGCACCCTGCGCCGTGTGCCGGACCGCGCCTGAGCGACACCGGACCGGACCGGGGCCGGCGCCCGGCGGGCTTCCGCCTGCCCCGCGGGAGACCAGCGGGCGGCCCGGTCCGGCCTGGTGCGCGCCGGGGCGGCGCGGTGGCGCGTCGCGGGCCGCCGCGTGGCGGGTTGCCGCGTCGTCGGCGGCCCGTGCCGCTGCCGGCCGCCTGCCGGACCTGGTCGGCGGGGCGTCCGGGTGAGCGCCTCGACGGCGGGGCGGAGGGCACGTCTGCACACGGCTGCCGAGGGCGTGCATTACCTGGTCGCCCGGAACGAGGAGGTCCTGGACGCGCTGCCCGTCGCCCCAAGGGATCAGGCGGCCGCCTCGGCGCTGCCGCCGTGGCGCGCCGTGGAGCACGCCGCTTCGCGGACCTTGCTGCGGGCCCTGCTGCGGGAGATCGGCGAGGACCTCCACGGCGGGCCGGTCGCCGCATGCCCCGGCGGACGGCCGTATCTGCCCGATCGGCCCGATCTGGGCGTCAGCCTCTCGCACTCCTCCGGTTGGGTCGCCGCGGCCGTCGCCAGGAACCGCGACGTCGGTGTCGACGTGCAGACCCCGTCCGTCGTCAGCGACCGAGTGCTGCGGTTCTGCTGCTCGCCCCGGGACGTGGAAGTGCTGACCGCCATGCCCGAGGACGGGCGCAGACGTGAGTTCGCCTGGATCTTCACCGTCCAGGAGGCGTGTGTGAAGGCCGTCGGCGCGGGTCTCTCCGGCCGCCCCTGGAGCGTGCCGGTGGCTCTCGGGCAGCGGACGGGCGACTGGGGGCGGGTCCGCTGGTCCGCCCCCCGGGGCCGACAGCCGGTACCGGTCGGCTGCGCCTGGACCGAGCGGCCGGCTCGGGACGGAGACATGGCCGGCTGAGCCGGAAAGGGGACAAAAGTCCCTGGTCCTCGCCTTTGTTTGCTAACAATACTTTTCTGAGCTCAGAGCCGAGCTGCCCCCTGCCCCTGCTTCGACTCCGAGGTCTTCCGTGAACGCCCTGGACGCAGTGATCGTCGATGTGAACGGTCACTTCTGGACCTATCTGCTGATCCCCCTCGTCGTAGGCACGGGTCTGTACTTCACCATCCGCTCCCGGGCCCTTCAGGTGCGGCTCTTCCCCGAGATGCTGCGAGTCCTGAAGGACAAGAGCGGGACGGCCACGGACGGCGGGAAGCAGGTGTCGTCGTTCGGTGCGTTCACGATCTCGGCCGCCGCGCGGGTCGGCACGGGCAATATCGCCGGTGTCGCCACGGCCATCACCCTCGGCGGTGCGGGCGCGGTCTTCTGGATGTGGCTGATGGCCGTCATCGGCGCCGCGTCCGCGTTCGTGGAGTCGGCGCTGGCGCAGCTGTACAAGGTCCGCAACCCGGACGGTGGCGCGTACCGGGGCGGCCCCGCGTACTACATGCAGCGCGGGCTCGGGAAGCGGTGGATGGGTGTGCTCTTCGCGGTCACCATCACCGTGACGTTCGGCTTCGTCTTCAACGCGGTGCAGTCCAACACCATCGCCGCGGTGGCCTCCGGCTCCGTCCACGGCGGTGACGCGTCCTGGTTCCCCAAGGCCGTCGGCCTCGGACTGGTCGTCCTGCTCGGCCTGGTGATCTTCGGCGGGGTGCGGCGCATCGCCACCGTCACGCAGTGGCTCGTCCCGGTGATGGCCGTGGTCTACCTGCTGCTCGGTGCCGCGGTCGTGGCCCTCAACATCGGCGACGTACCGCGGGTCTTCGCCGACATCGTCGGCGGTGCCTTCGGCTTCCGCGAGGTCGCGGGCGGCGCGCTCGGTGCGGCGATCCAGCAGGGCATCCGGCGTGGCATGTTCTCCAACGAGGCGGGCCTCGGCTCGGCCCCCAACGCGGGTGCGACGGCGGAGGTCTCGCACCCGGTCAAGCAGGGTCTGGTCCAGTCGCTCGGCGTCTTCTTCGACACGCTGCTGGTCTGCTCGATGACCGCGTTCATCATCCTGACGACGAACCCGCAGCTGTCCGGACGGCAGGGCGCCGACCTCACCCAGACCGCGCTGACGCACACGCTCGGCGGCTGGGCGGGACACGTCCTGACGGTCGTGGTCTTCATGCTCGCCTTCAGCTCCATGATCGGGAACTACTACTACGGCGAGTCCAACATCGCGTTCATGACCGGCGGCCGGGCCGACCGGAAGTGGGTGCTCCCCGGCTACCGGGTGCTCGTCCTCGCCGTCGTCTTCCTCGGCGCGCTCGGCTCGGTCAGCGTGGTGTGGAACCTCGCGGACGTCTTCATGGGCTTCATGGCCCTGGTCAACATCCTCGCGATCCTGCCGCTCGGAGTGATCGCCCTCCGCCTGCTGGACGACTACCAGACACAGCGCCGCGCGGGCCTGGACCCGGTCTTCACCCGGGACCGGATGCCGGAGCTGACGGGCGTGGAGTGCTGGGCGCCTGCGGCGCGGGCCACGGGTGCGAACACCGGCGCGTGCGCGGGTTCCGGCCCCGGCGGCACCCGGCCGGCCGAGGATGCGGCGGAGCTCGCCGCCGCCCGCTGACCGAGTCGGCCGACGCCCGTACGGACCGAGGGCGGCACCCCAGCAGGGGTGCCGCCCTCAGTGCTGCCCCTCAGGTCGGCGTCCGCGCCCTCCGGCGCCCCGCAGTGGTCCGGGGTGCTCACCCCCCCCGAATTTCTCGCGCATCGGTCTGAAACATTTGCCGCGGTCCATCGCGTCAGTGAGGTGTGCAGCACACCAGGGCGGCAGGCGGCAGAGGCGGGGCAAGGGTGGGGATGAGACGGGACCGGACGGACGAGTTCCTGGATTTCGCGGCCGGCCGCACGGGACACCTGTACCGCTCGGCGTGCCTACTGACCAGCGGAGACACGCATCTCGCCGAGGACCTCGTGCAGGACACGCTCGGGCGCATGTACGCCCTGTGGGGCCGGATGTCCCGGATCGACAACCCTGCGGCCTACGCCCAGACCGTCCTCGTCCGCACTTTCCTCTCGCAGCGTCGGCGGCGCTCCGCCACCGAGCGTCCCCTCGGGGAGCTGCCCGAGTCGTTCGCAGAGACCGGCGCGGGCGCGGGCGACCCGGCGCTGCGGGTGGCGCTGCTCGACGCGCTGGCCCGGCTGGCGCCGAAGGACCGTGCCGTCGTGGTGCTTCGGTACTGGGAGGACCGCAGCATCGGCGAGACGGCGGACGCGCTGAACGTGAGCTCCGCCGCCGTACGGACCCGGTCCGTGCGGGCGCTGGCGAAGCTGCGGACGCTGCTCGGCGGAAGCATCGCCGAGTTCGCCGCCCATTGATCCGTAACCGTACGTACTGACCTTTCGTACCGACCTTTTCGCTCTGCCGCGATGACCGCGGAGGGCCAGGAATGGGTGATTGGCATGCCTTTTGAGGATGAACTCGGCGATGCACTGCACCGCACCGGCGACAGTTTCGCGGCCGTCGACCACCAGGATCTGGTGGCCGGCGGTGTGACCCGGGGCCGCCGCAGCATGGTGCGCAGGCGGGCCGCGGCGGTGGGCGGCAGTGTGCTGGCACTCGCGGTCGTCGCGGCCGGCGGCGCGTATGGAGGCGGTCTGTTCGGCAGCGAGGGTGCCGGGGCCGACGTGGCCGCGTCGCCGGTGACGGTGGATGAGCGGGTGCCGCCGGTGGGCGACGGTACCTCCCAGGACATCATCAAGACCCTCAGGTGGCTGCTGCCCCCGGGGGAGCTGACCGGGACGACGGCGCGCGGCATCGACGACGAACCGGGGCCGATGGTGTCCGGGGTGTTCGACGACGGGAAGGGGAAGGCGGCGGTCGGCGTCAGCTTCTTCCGCGTCATGCCGGGGAACAACGGCTTCAGCGAGTGCCCGGACAGGGCCCACGTCCCGTACGACGCCTGCACGGCCGAGACGTTGGCCGACGGTTCACGGCTCGTGGTCCTTCAGGGGTACGAGTACCCCGACAAGCGGGAGGAGACCAAGGACTGGCGGGCGACGCTGCTCACCAAGGACGGGCTGGTCGTCGACGTGAGCGAGTCCAACGCACCCGCGGAGAAGGGCGCCGAGGTCTCCCGCACCGACCCGCCGCTCACTCCCGCCCAGTTGAAGAAGCTGGTGACGGCCGCGCAGTGGAAGCCCGTACTCGCCGGGCTGGCGCGGCAGAGCCAGGGCGAGGGTGAGGGGGCGGCAGCTCCAGGCAACGCGGGGATCGACGGCGCGGCCGTGCGCACCACGCTCGTCTCGCTGCTGCCCGACGGGCTGGAGGTCACCGACGAGGGCGTCCAACAGAGCGAGTACGCGTACGTCGTCGCGGACGACGGCAAGGGCGGGAGCCTGGTGGAGATCAACGTCCAGCGGGACATGAGGGACGTCGAGGCGGAGCTGTTCCCCGCGGGTACGTTCACCACGCTGCCCGACGGGACCAAGGTCCGGTCCGTGGAGCAGCCCGCCGAGAAGGGCGGCGAAGGGGTCGTCGAGTGGTCGGTGGACACCATTCGGCCCGACGGCAGAAGGGTCGTGCTCTCGGCCTACAACGCCGCGGCGCATCACCAGGCCGCCACCCGTGATGACCCCGCGCTGACCATGGACCAGCTGAAGTCCATCGCCACCAGTGAGAAGTGGACCGAGCTCGGATAGGCCCGTCGGGCTCGGGACCTGACCGCTAGGGCCCGTCCCGGCCCGGTCGGGCCCGTCCGGTCACTTCGCGTCCGAGTACCGCTCCACCACCGCCGTCGTGAACGGGAACCTGACCGGCGTCTCTCCGAACGCGATCCGCCCGGCCAGGTCCCCGGCCGCGCGGATCGCTTCGGCGACCGCCTCCGCCTCCTCGGCCGGGCAGTGCACGATCACCTCGTCGTGCTGGAAGAAGACCAGCTCCGCGCGCATGTCCGCGGTGGCCCTGCGCAGCGCGGCGAGCATCAGCAGCGCCCAGTCCGCCGCGCTGCCCTGCACCACGAAGTTCCGGGTGAAGCGGCCGCGGGCCCGTGCGTTCGTCGAGGCGTATCCGGGCACGAACTCGCCCGGGGCGGCGGTGTCCTCTGCGGTCTCCTGGGGGAGACCCGCCTCCTCCCCGTCGTCCTCGCCCGCGCCGGCGGCCCGGGGGCTCGTCCGGCCCAGCCAGGTGCGGACGAGCCGGCCCTCCTCGCCCGCGCGGGCCGCGTCGTCCACGTACGCCACGGCCAGCGGGAAGCGGCGGCGCAGCGCGGCGAGGTTCTTCAGGCCGTCGCCGCTGGTCTGGCCGTAGATCGCGCCGAGCAGGGCGACCTTGGCGTGGTCGCGGTCGCCCGAGAACGCGCGGTCGGACAGCCGGGTGTACAGATCGTCCGGATGGCCCGCGACCTCCATCAGGCCGGGGTCGCGGGAGATCGCGGCGAGCACCCGCGGCTCCATCTGGTCGGCGTCGGCCACGACGAGCCGCCAGCCGTCGTCGGCGACGACCGCGCGCCGGATCACCTTGGGGATCTGCAGGGCCCCGCCGCCGTTGGTCGTCCACCGTCCGGTGACCGTGCCGCCCGGCAGGTACTCCGGCCGGAAGCGGCCGTCCCTGACCCAGTCCTGGAGCCAGCTCCAGCCGTGGGCGGTCCAGATCCGGTACAGCTTCTTGTACGCGATCAGGGGCGCCACGGCCGGATGGTCGATCTCCTCCAGCTCCCAGCGCCGTGTGGACCGCACCTTGACACCGGCCTGCGTGAACGCCTTCACCACGTCCGCGGGCAGGTCCGGGCGTACGCGCCGGCCGAACGCCGCCGACACCTCGTCCACGAGCTCGGCGAGGCGGCGCGGCTCGCCCCCGCCCGCGTACCGCTCGCCCAGCAGCTCGTGCAGCAGCTCCCGGTGGACGTCAGCCCGCCACGGCAGCCCCGACCGGTTCATCTCCGCGGCCACCAGCATGCCCGCCGACTCGGCCGCCGTCAGCAGCCGCATCCGCCCGGGGTGCTCGGCGGCCTCGTGTCTTCGCTGCTGCTCCGCGTAGACCTTCAGCAGACCCGCGAAGGGGACGGCCATCGGCTGGGGCTCGAACAGCGGGGACTGCGAGCCGGGGTCGGCCGCCCGCTGCGGGGGATCGGGCGGCACGGGCGCGTGGCGCAGCCGCGCCCAGGCCGCGGCCGCGGAGCGGGGCTCGCCGAGCCGCCCCTCGTGCCCGAGCAGCAGCAGCTCGGCGTCCTCGATGTCGTAGCACCGCTCGACCCGCACCCCGGCGGCCAGCAGCCGTGGATAGATCTCGGCGGTGGACCGCCACACCCACCGCCCGACCTCGGGCCGGGACCGCACGGCTGCGACGAGATCGGCCTCGCGGCGCACCTCTCCCGCGGGCAGCCCGTCCGGGCCGAGGGGGACGAGCAGCGCCCCGTCGCCCTCGGCCGGGGCGAGAGCCCACCGGTCGGTCATGGCTGCGAGTCTGGCACCCACCACTGACAACGCCCTGCGTGTCGCCCCTGGCGGGCGCGGGCCCGTGCCCGAACGCGGGGCCCGCGCCCGGCGCCCCGCCCTCGGCATCCGCCCCGCGTGCCGCCCTCGGCGTCCGCCCCGCGTGCCGCGCCCGGCGTCCGCCCCGCCCGCCGCACCCGCCAGGGCCCCGATCACGACAGCGTGCGGACCACCCGGGCCGGGTTCCCCACTGCCAGCACGCCTGCCGGCAGGTCCTTCGTCACCACCGCACCCGCCCCCACCACCGTGTTCTCGCCGATCGTGACGCCGGGGCAGACGATGACCCCGCCGCCCAGCCAGACGTTGTCGCCGATCGTGATGGGCACGCCCTTCTCCCAGCCCTCGCGCCGCCGCGCCGCGTCCAGTTCGTGGGTGGCGGTGAGCAGTTGGACGTTGGGTCCGAGCTGGCAGTGCGCGCCGATCGTGATCGGTGCGACGTCGAGGAAGACCGCGCCGAAGTTGACGAACGTGCCCTCGCCGATCCGGATGTAGCGGCCGAAGTCGCACTGGAACGGCGGCCTGATGCGGACGTCGGGCCCGACGGAGCCGAGGAGTTCGGCGAGGATCCCGGCCCGGTCGGCGGCCGCGGCGCCGCCGTCCGCGTTGTACGCCGCGCAGAGCGCGAAGCGGCGCTCGGTGTCGGCGGCGAGTTCGGGGTCGTCGGGCAGGTACCAGTCTCCGGCCAGCATGCGCCGCTTGTTGTCGCCCATGGCCCACACCGTACGGCCGGAGCCGTCGCGTAGGCTCCACCGTCGTGGATGTGGTGGAGCGGGCGCTCGGCGGCGCGCTGTACGCCGATGACGACGACGCGCTCGACACCGGCGCGTCCCTGCTGGCCGCCGAACCGGCCGCGGACGCGGAGCTGACGCGGCGCGGTGAGGGGTTCGTGCGCCGCGCCTGGGAGCGGGGCTGGCAGCCCGCCGACGTCGTACGCATGGTCGGGCGCGACCTCGACGAGACGCACGTACGGCTGGCGGCCGGGCTCATCGCGAGCGAGACGCGGCGGTACGGGAATGATCTTCCACCGCGGTGGCGGGCGCAGCTCGACGAGCTGCCCGAGCCGTACGAGAAGGGGGCCACGGACCGGTTCTCGTACGCGACGGCCGTGCTGGAGCTGTACCGGCTGCTCGTACGGCTGCCGGCGATCGAGCCGGTGGGTCCGGTGCCGGGTACGCCCCTCCATGTGCCGGCCGCGCCGGGGGAGGAGCCGCGGATGCTGGCCAGGATCCGTGCGCTGCTCGCCAAGGCCGAGGCGACCGGCTACCCGGAGGAGGCGGAGGCGCTCAGCGCGAAGGCACAGGAGCTGATGGCGCGTCACAGCGTGGACGAGGCGCTGCTTGCGGCGCGCACGCACCGCGCGGACGCCCCCGGCGCGTGCCGTGTGGGCGTGGACGCGCCGTACGAGACGGCCAAGGCGATCCTCCTCGACGCCGTCGCGTCGGCGAACCGCTGCCGCGCGGTCTGGAACAGCGCGCTGGGCTTCTCCACGGTGGTCGGTTTCGAGTCCGACCTGGAGGCGGTCGAGTTGCTCCACACCTCCCTGCTGGTGCAGTGCACCGCGGCGATGACACGCGCCGAGGCGGCGCAGCGTGCCGGCGGCCGCAAGCGGACCAAGACCTTCCGGCAGTCCTTCTTCCTGGCCTACGCCGACCGCATCGGCGCCCGGCTGGCCGAGGCCGCGTCGCAGGCCGCGCAGGAGGCGGGTTCCGGGGACCTCCTCCCGGTGCTCGCCGCCCGGGACGTCGCCGTGACGGCGCACGCCGACCGCCTCTTCCCGGAGACCGTGAAGGCCAGGGTCCGCGGCGCCACCGACGCGGAGGGCTGGCGCCACGGGCGGACGGCCGCCGACACGGCTCGCATGCCCCCGCGCGAGGGGCGCGGCGAACTGCCCGGGTAAGCCCTCGCGGTGGCCCCCGGGCAGGCCCGGCGTTCAGGAACTCGTCGGCCCGGTGGTCGGCGCCTGTGTCGGCACGTCCAACGTGAACCCGCCCGGCTCCGTCTTCGTCAGGGTGTCCTTCGGGCCCGTGGACCAGGAGACGACGACCTTGGTGCCGTTGTTGGAGTCGACCGTCCCCGAGGTGCGCTCGGTGTCGCCGTCCGCGCACTTCAGGGCGAGCGTCACCGCCCCGGCCCGCTGCACCGTGCCGTTGCAGACATGCTGGCCGGCGACGAGCGTGGCCTGGCCGTCCTTGACGGAGAGGGCGATGACCTTGCTGTCGCTCAGCCCTGCCCACGTGCCTTCGAGGCCACCGCCACTGGGGTCACCGGAGCCGGAGCCGGAGCCGGAGCCCGCGCCATCTGAGCCCGATCCGCTTGGCGTCGGCGTCGGCGTCGCCGTCGCGCCACTTCGCTCCCGGCCTTTGCCCTGGTCCGCGGTGTCGTCGCCGCTGCCGCTGCTGCAGCCGGTCAGTGCGAGGGCCGAGGCGAGACCCGCCGCGGCGACAACACCGGTTCGTACGCGTACGCGCTCGTGCACGATCCCGTCTCCCTGGTCGTCGGCAAGACCGCGCCAAGTTACCAGCCCGTCAGTTTCGTCACCCTCCCTCGACACGTAGGAATCTCCCTACATTTGACGCGTAGGAAAATGCCTACCTATTGTGGTGCGCATGAACATCACTCACGCCTCGTTCGTCACGCTGCCCGTCTCCGACCAGGACCGTGCGCTCGCCTTCTACACCGAAGTCCTCGGCTTCGAGGTCACCGCCGACCTCCAGGTGCCCCCGGGGCGCTGGCTCCAGGTCGCGCCCAAGGGGGCCCAGACCGTCTTCACGCTCTCCGGGCCCGGCATGGGCGGCTTCACGCCCGGATCGACGCGGGGGATCATGTTGGTCACGACCGATGTCGACGCCGACTGTGCGAAGCTCACGGCTGCCGGGGTCGAGGTGGACGGGCCCAACGATGTCCCCTGGGGGCGGATGGCCGGTTTCACCGACCCCGACGGCAACGGTCTGATGCTGCTGACGGAGAAGGAAGGCATGTAAGCCCCCATGGTTGCCATCGGTGAACGCGAGGACCGGCTCTTCGCCGCGCTCGCGAACACCACCCGCCGTGAAGTGCTCCGGCTGCTGCGCGAGGACGGTCCCCAGCCCGTCCAGGCCATCGCCGACCACTTCGCCATGCGCCGGCCGAGCCTCTCGGAGCACCTCAAGGTGCTGCGGGAGGCCGGTCTCGTGTCCGAGGAGCGGTCGGGCAGGCAGCGCATCTACCGTCTCGAAGCGGCCCCGCTCGCCGACGTGCAGGACTGGCTCCACCCGTACGAGCGGTTCTGGCGCGACCGGCTCTCGGACCTCGGCGCGCTCCTGGACCGTATGCCCGACGATGAGTCATGAACTCCGCAAGTGAAGACGACTCCTTCGGTGACGGCCACTCCGTGAGCGGCGGCCACTCCATGGACGACGACGACCTGACCACCATCCGGGTCGACCAGTTCCTCGCCCATCCGCCCGCCAAGGTCTGGCGTGCGCTGACCGAGCCCGAGCTCATCGCCCAGTGGCTGATGCCCTGCGACTTCAGGCTCGAAGTGGGGCACCGCTACGCGATGACCTCCGTGCCCCGCCCGAACACCGGCTTCTCCGGGACCGTCGAAGCCCAGGTGCTGGCCTTCGAGCGGGAGCGGATGCTCCGCGTCCAGTGGGCCGATGCCGACCCGGATTCCGCTGTGGACTGGACAATTACGTGGAGCCTGGAGCCAGAAGGCCGTGGAACGCGTCTCTTTCTCGTGCACGAGGGATTCGACCCGGACGATCCTGCCCAGCGGATGGCGCACAAGATCATGGGTGGCGGCTGGCGCTCGTCCGTCATGAAGGGGCTGGAGGGGACACTGGACCGGCTGTGACCAATGGTTGCGGAAAGTGCGGCTGTAACCGAAGGACCACCCCGCGTGCACGTGCATCTGCTCATGCATACGCATATGAAACACGGCTATGATCCGAGACAGTTGACACCTGCACCTTGTAACTCGGGGAGCGTCCTGTGCACGACGTGTACAACGGCATGGCGGCGACAGAGCTTCACGGGGTCGTCTGGCAGAAGAGCAGGCACAGCAACTCCCAGGGATCATGCGTGGAGTTCGCCAAACTGCCTGGTGGGAACGTTGCGGTGCGCAATTCGCGCTACCCGAACGGGCCGGCGCTCGTCTATACGCCGGCCGAGATAGAAGCGCTGCTGCTGGGCGTGAAGGACGGGGAATTCGACCATCTGACGGGCGGCTGACAGGGCGGATGGAGCGGCGGCCGCAGGCTCCGCGGACCCCGCTCACTCCGCGCGAGCAAGCTCACTCCGCGTGCAGCCGGAACAGCGCCCAGACCACTTTTCCGGTCAACGGTCCGGCCAGTGGATGCCAACCCCAGCTGTCGCTGAAGGAATCGACCAGAAACAGTCCCCGGCCGGACTCCGCGGAGTCCTCCGCCTCACCCGCCACCGGGCTCTCCTCGCTGGGATCGCGCACCGCGCACACCAGCCGTCCCGTCCAGCGCATCAGATGCAGCCGCACCGGCGGCTCCTGGTCCCGCTCGCGCGGTGTGTCCGCGGGCAGGGCGTGCCTGAGGGCGTTGGTGACGAGTTCGGAGACGACGAGCGCCACATCGTCGAAGCGGTCGGCCAGTTCCCACTGGGTCAGCGTGCGGCTGGTGAACTTCCGGGCGCCGCGCACGGCTTCGTAGCGAGCGGGCAGGGCGCAGGAGGCGGAGCAGGAGACGGCCGCGGGATCGATCGGCGGAAGCCCCTGCCGTAACGGCTCGAGCATGGTCGATCCATTCGTCCCCATGCGAGGCACTCCCGGGAATCGCGGCTGTGACGCTACAACACGAACGAGCACGAACGAGTACGCAGGTGCGCGGGGTCCATGGTTCCGAATGAGATAGGCAGATGCAAGGGCAGATGCACGTGCACGCGCCCGGCCTGTCCCGCCCCGTGCCGGTTCACGCCTGTTTCTTCCCCGAGCTTCTTTCACGCCCTTCCCAAAGGCTTCCTATTTCCGTAATCGATTGAGTACGGGGCGGAGCGTTTTGGTGGCAGAATCCGGGGCTCGGGGCTCGGGGTGCTCCGTGACACCGAAGGCGATGGGGAGGGTTGGGAGACGTGACCGCAGTGGAGTCGTCAGGTTCCGTGGTGCGGCGCATCCTGCTGGGCTCACAGCTGAGGCGGCTGCGGGAGTCGCGCGGAATCACCCGCGAGGCCGCCGGCTACTCGATCCGGGCGTCCGAATCCAAGATCAGCCGTATGGAGTTGGGCAGGGTGAGCTTCAAGGCCAGGGATGTCGAGGACCTCCTCACGCTCTACGGCGTCACGGACGAGGCGGAGCGCGACTCGCTGCTCGGCCTGGCCCGGGAGGCCAATGTGGCGGGCTGGTGGCACAGCTTCGGCGATGTGCTGCCGGGCTGGTTCCAGACCTACATCGGCCTGGAGGGCGCGGCCTCACTCATCCGGATCTACGAAGTCCAGTTCGTTCACGGCCTGCTCCAGACGGAGGCGTACGCACACGCGGTCGTCTCCCGCGGAATGCCCGGAGCGCCGCGCGCCGAGATCGACCGCCGGGTCGCGCTGCGCCTGGAGCGCCAGAAGGTGCTCGTCTCCGAGCGGGCGCCGCGCTTCCACGCCGTGCTGGACGAGGCGGCGCTGCGCCGGCCCTACGGCGACCGGTCGGTGATGCAGGGCCAGCTGAGGCATCTGATCGACATCTCCGAGCAGTCGAACATCACCCTGCAGGTGATGCCGTTCAGCTTCGGCGGCCACGCGGGAGAGTCGGGGGCGTTCACGATGCTGAGCTTCCCCGAGTCGGACCTCTCGGACATCGTGTACCTGGAGCAGCTGACGAGCGCGCTCTATCTCGACAAGCGCGAAGAGGTCGCCCAGTACGAGCGTGTGATGGAGCGGCTGCAACGCGATTCACCAGGTCCGGAGGAGAGCCGGGACCTCCTCCGTGGTCTACTCCAACTGACGTAAAACGCCAGTACGATGACGTCCCATCAGGACCCCGCACCGTTTGCGCCGCCTGCAGTAAGGGATCGTATGTCCTTCTTCACCGACCTGGCCCATCAGTACATCGACGGCGAGTGGCGGACCGGCAGCGGTTCGTGGGACATCATCGACTTCAATCCGTACAACGGTGAGAAGCTCGCCGCCATCACCGTCGCCACGGTCGCCGAGGTCGACCAGGCGTACCGGGCGGCGGAGCGGGCGCAGCGCCCCTGGGCCGAGACCAATCCGTACACCCGCAGACGGGTCTTCGAGCGCGCCCTGCGTCTCGTGGAGGAGCGCAACGAGGAGATCGCCGAGGCGATCGTCGAGGAGCTCGGCGGCACCCGGCTGAAGGCCCGGTACGAGATCCATCTGGCCAAGGAGTTCCTGCGCGAGGCGATACAGCTGGCGGTGCGCCCCGAGGGCCGGATCCTGCCGTCGCCGGTCGACGGCAAGGAGAACCGCCTCTACCGGCTGCCCGTCGGCGTCATAGGCGTCATCACCCCCTACAACTTCCCCCTCCTGGTGACCCTCAAGTCCGTCGCGCCCGCGCTGGCGCTCGGCAACGCGGTGGTCATCAAGCCCAACCAGAACACCCCGGTGGTCGGCGGCGGGCTGATCGCCAAGCTCTTCGAGGACGCGGGCCTGCCGCCCGGTCTGCTCAACGTCCTGATCACGGACATCGCCGAGATCGGTGACGCGCTCATCGAACACCCCGTGCCCAAGGTGATCTCGTTCGCCGGCTCGGACCGGGTGGGCCGCCATGTCGGGGCGGTCGCCGGCAGCCACTTCAAGCGGACGGTCCTGGAGCTCAGCGGGAACAGCGCACTGGTCGTCCTGGACGACGCCGATCTCGACTACGCCGTCGACGCCGCGGTCTTCAGCCGCTTCGTCTACCAGGGCCAGGTCTGTATGGCCGCCAACCGGATCCTGGTCGACCGGTCGGTGGCGGCCGAGTTCACCGAGAAGTTCACCGCGAAGACGGCGGCGCTGCGCACCGGCGAGCGGGACCCGGAGACGCAGATCGGCCCGGTCATCAACACCTTCCAGGCCGAGGCGCTGGCCGGGCTGGTCGACCAGGCGGTGGCGGACGGCGCCGAGGCGCTCGTACGCGGACGCACCCGCGGCAATCTCGTCGAGCCGACCGTGCTCACCGGGCTGCCGGAGGACTCGCCCCTCCTCCAGCAGGAGATCTTCGGACCGGTGGCGCTGCTCGCGACGTTCGACGGCGAGGAGGAGGCTGTGCGGGCCGTCAACGCCAGCCCGTACGGACTGAGCGGCGCCGTGCACACGCGGGACGTGGAGCGGGGCGTGCGGTTCGCGCAGCGCATCGAGACCGGGATGTTCCACGTCAACGACTCGACGATCCAGGACGAGCCGCTGATCGCGTTCGGCGGCGAGAAGCTCTCCGGGCTCGGGCGGCTCGGTGGCGACGCGACGGTGGAGGCGTTCACCACGCAGAAGTGGATCTCGGTGCAGCACGGCCGGACGAGGTTTCCCCTCTGAAGTCTCCCTCCCCGGGGACTTGAGGACAGAGGCTGACCGCAAGGGTCCGTAGCTTCTGAGGTGTCAGAAGAACCGGCACCCCGGAAGAAGGACGGACACCCATGGTCACTCACGTTCCCGCAGAGGCTCAGGGAGACGAGCGCGGCGCGCTGCTGAACTTCGTGGAGGCGCAGCGCGGCGCGATCCGCCGCTCGGTGCTCGGGCTCACCGAGGAGCAGGCGGCGAGCCGCCCGAGCGCCAGTGAGCTGTCGCTCTCCGGCCTGCTCAAGCATGTGGCGGAGGCCGAGCTGAACTGGCTGCGGATGGCGCAGCAGCAGCCGAACGAGCGGCAGCGCACCGAGCAGACCTGGAGCGACAGCTTCCGGCTGATGGACGGCGAGTCGGTCCCGGAGACGCTCGCGTTCTGGGAGTCGGTGGCCAAGGAGACCGAGGAGTTCATCCGCTCGGTGCCGAGCCTGGACGACACCTTCCCGCTGCCCGAAGCCCCCTGGTTCCCGAAGGAGGGCAGCGTCTCCATGCGCTGGCTGATGCTGCACCTGGTCGAGGAGATCGGCCGGCACGCCGGCCACGCGGACATCATCAGGGAGTCCCTGGACGGCAAGGACGCCTATGAGCTGGTCGCCCTGGAGCGGGACGGGGCCGGGTCCTAGGGCGGGGCCGGTCCTGGGGGTGGGGCCGGGGCATCAGGCCCAGGGCCTTCGAGGTGTGCCCGCCGCGCCGCTGTCAGACGCTGGAACCATGACCAACGACACCGGCGCACTGCCAAGGACCCCGATCGTCGTCCTCGGTGTCACACCGGGCGATCCGCCGTTCCGTCTGGTGGAGATCAACGGCGAGGCCGTCGGGACCGCTCGTGACGTGCTCGACGTGGTCAGGCTGGCCCACCATGCCGGGCTGACCCATGTCGACCTCGACGACCCGGCGGTCGTGCGCTGGGTCGGCGGAGGCAAGTACAAGTGGGCTCCCTGACCGGCGGGGCCGCCGGAGCGTGCGTACCCTAGTCAAAGTTGAATAGGCGGGTGGAAGGGTACGCGGATGTCAGCGATCCGGCTTCTGGTCCTCGGGGCCGTACGCCAGCACGGGCGGGCGCATGGATACCAGGTCCGCAACGACCTTGAGTTCTGGGGCGCGCACGAGTGGTCCAACGCGAAGCCGGGCTCGATCTACCACGCGCTGAAACAGATGGCCAAGCAGGGCCTGCTGCACGCCCATGAGACCGCGCCCTCGACGGCCGGCGGCCCGCCCCGCACCGAGTACGAGATCACGGAGCGGGGCACCGAGGAGTTCCTGACGCTCCTGCGCGAGGCGCTGACGTCGTACGACCAGAAGACGGACGTCCTCTCGGCCGGCGTCGGCTTCATCGTGGACCTGGAGCGGAGCGAGGCGGTGGAGCTGCTCAAGGAGCGGGTGCGCCGCCTGGAGGAGTGGCGCGCCTCGGTCACCGAGTACTACACCCCCGAGGAAGGGCCCGAGTCGCTCGGTCACATCGGCGAGATCATGAACATGTGGGTCCACTCGGCGGACGCCGGGGCGGCGTGGACGCGCGGTCTGATCGAGCGGATCGAGGGCGGCGCGTACACGTTCGCCGGGGAGGGGGAGCCCTTTGTGGGGGTCCTCGGCGAGGGGCAGGAGAACCCGTACGCGACGGGCGTTCCCCATGAGGGGGATCAGCTCTAATCAAGTTTGACCAGCAGGCCCGGTGGTATTACCTTTCCCTGGTAGTCAAGTTTGATTACTTGCTTTCCGGCCGGGCCGGAGCGCGGGAGGAGACGGATGACGGACGCGATCGTCGTCGAGGGCGTACACAAGGCGTACGGCGGCAAGAAGGCCCTGGACGGGCTCGATCTGGTGGTCTGCGGCGGCACGGTGCACGCGGTGCTCGGGCCGAACGGGGCCGGGAAGACCACGGCGGTGCGGATCATGGCGACGCTGCTGCGCCACGACGCGGGCGCCGTGCGCGTGGCCGGGTACGACGTACGGACGAAGGCCGCCGAGGTCCGGCGGAGGATCGGCCTGCTCGGGCAGCACGCGGCCGTGGACGAGGAGCTCGGCGGCCGGCAGAACCTGGAGATGTTCGGGAGGCTGCACCATCTGGGCGCGCGGCGGGCGGGGACGCGGGCGGACGAACTGCTGGAGCGGTTCGGGCTCGCGGACACCGGCCGCAAGGCGGTCAGGCAGTACAGCGGCGGGATGCGGCGGCGGCTCGACCTCGCCGCCTCGCTGATCACCGAGCCGCAGGTGCTGTTCCTGGACGAGCCGACGACGGGACTCGACCCGAGGGGACGGGCGGAGGTGTGGCAGTCGGTGCGGTCGCTGGTCGGCGGCGGCACGACCGTCCTGCTGACCACGCAGTACCTGGAGGAGGCCGACCAGCTGGCCGACCGGATCTCCGTGATCGACGGGGGGCGGGTCGTCGCGGACGGCACGGCCGACCAGCTCAAGGCGAAGCTGGGCGGCGACCGCATCGACGTCGTCCTGCGGGACGCTGCGGACCTGCCGCGCGCCGCCGTGCTGCTGCCGGGCGACCCGGCCGTGGACGCGGACCGGCGGCTGCTCAGCGCACCGGTGAGCGACCGGATGGCCGCGCTGACCGAGACCGTGCGCGCGCTGGAGGAGGCCGGGATCGAGGCGGAGGACATCGTCCTGCGCCGGCCGACCCTCGACGAGGTCTTCCTGCATCTCACCAAGGAGGCGGCCGCGTGAACGCGTACGCACTGACCGACTCGTGGACCATGACCCGGCGCGAACTCGCCCACTGGGCGCGGCAGCCCGTGGAGGTGGTCGTCGGACTGGTCTTCCCGGTGATGCTGCTGCTGATGTTCGGCTATCTCATCGGCGGCGGGCGGGGCGTCGAAGGGACGTACATCGGCTTCCTCGTGCCCGGCATGCTGGCGCTGACCATGGCCTTCGGCCTGGAAGCGACGATGACGGCCGTCACCCAGGACCTCGACAAGGGGGTGATCGACCGCTTCCGGTCGCTGCCGATGGCGGACTCGGCGGTGCTGGTCGGCCGCAGCGTCGCGGATCTGCTCCAGTCGGCGCTCAGTCTCGTCGTGATGATCGGGGTCGCGTACGCGATCGGCTGGCGCTGGAACGGCGGGTTCGGGGCGCTCCTGTGGGCGCTCGGGCTGCTCCTCCTGCTGCGCTTCGCGATGCTGTGGGTCGGCATCCATCTGGCGATGGTGGCGGGCAGGCCGCAACTGGTGCAGGCCGTGCAGATCCTGGTCTGGCCGGTCGGCTTCCTCTCCAACGCCTTCGCGACCCCCGCGTCGATGCCCGGCTGGCTGGGCGCGACGGTCGAATGGAACCCGCTGTCGGCCACGGCCACCGCGGTACGGGAGCTGTCGGGCATCGCGGCCGGCAGCGACTCCTGGGCGGCGGGCCACGCCCAGCTGCTCGCCCTGGCCTGGCCGTTGGTCCTGGTCGCGGTGTTCTTCCCGCTGGCGGTACGGCGCTTCGTACGCCTCAGCCACTAGCGGGTGCGCGGGGGGCGCGGCCGTCTGCCGCGCCCCCGTTTCTTCGACCGCACCCCCGTTTCTTCGACCGCGCCCCCGATTCGTCGGCCCCGGCTCAGTGGTGGAAGCCGGTGGCCGCCGCCTTGTCCTTGCTCAGCGGCGCGCTCTGGGCGCGCAGCTCCGGCATGGCCCGCTTCAGATCCTCGACCAGCAGCTCCGCGAGGTCCGCCGAGAATCCGTTGCGGCAGACGAAGCGCAGCACCGACAGGTCCTCGCGGTTGGGCGGGAAGGTGTACGCGGGCACCAGCCAGCCGTCCTCCCTCAGCCGCCGCGCGACGTCGAAGACGTCGAAGTTCGTGACGTCCGGGGCGGTCGTCACGGCGAAGACCGGCAACTGGTCCCCCCGGGTGAGCAGGCGGAAGTCGCCGAGCGCCTCGATCCTCTCGGCCAGGCTCCGCGCCACGTCGCGGGTGGTCTGCTGCACCGCCCGGTAGCCCTCGCGGCCGAGCCGCAGGAACGTGTAGTACTGCGCCACCACCTGGGCCCCGGGCCGCGAGAAGTTCAGCGCGAACGTCGGCATGTCGCCGCCGAGGTAGTTGACCCGGAAGACCAGCTCCTCCGGGAGGTCGTCCGGCGAGCGCCACAGCGCCCACCCCACCCCCGGGTAGACCAGCCCGTACTTGTGTCCCGAGGTGTTGATCGACGACACCCTCGGCAGCCGGAAGTCCCAGACCAGGTCCTCGTCCACGAAGGGCGCCACCATCGCTCCGGACGCCCCGTCCACATGGACCGGGATGTCCAGGCCCGTACGCTCCTTGAGGGCGTCCAGCGCCGCGCAGACCTCCCCGACGGGCTCGTACGACCCGTCGAAGGTCGAGCCCAGGACCGCGACCACGCCGATGGTGTTCTCGTCGCAGAGGTCGGCGGCCGCCTGCGGGTCGAGATGGAAGCGGTCGCCCTCCATCGGGACCAGCCGGGGCTCCACCTCCCAGAAGTTGCAGAACTTGTCCCAGCAGACCTGGACGTTGACGCCCATGACGAGGTTCGGCCGGGCGCCGGCACCGGGGTAGCGGTCCGCGTTGCGCTTGGCCCACCGGCGCTTCAGCGCCATCCCCGCGAGCATGCACGCCTCGCTCGAACCCGTCGTCGAGCAGCCCACCGTCGTCGCCGGGTCGGGCGCGTGCCAGAGGTCGGCGAGCATCGCCACGCACCGCCGCTCCAGTTCGGCCGTCCGCGGGTACTCGTCCTTGTCGATCATGTTCTTGTCGCGGCACTCCGCCATCAGCACCCCGGCCTCCGGCTCCATCCACGTCGTCACGAACGTGGCCAGGTTCAGCCGTGAGTTGCCGTCGAGCATCAGCTCGTCGTGGACCAGCTGATAGGCCGTCGAGGGTGCCATCGGCCCGTCCGGAAGCTGGTGTTTGGGCGGCGCGCAGGTCATCGAACCGACCGGATCCGCCTCCCCGTAGAACGGATTGAGGGAGAGCCTGCGCCGCTCCTCGCTCTCCTCGCGGCGCGTACCACCCTTGTGCAGTGCCATGTCGGATCGCCTTTCCGCGCCTCTCAGCGCAGTGATGTGCCGTCGTCGTGGAGTTGCATCTGGGCCCGCCCCGTCACCAGCAGCCAGGCCGGCAGCACGGCGACGCAGAGCAGTGGGAACACATGGGGGTCGGAGGCGAGCAGCGCCGCGGTGAACAGGCTCAGCCACCCCTGCCGGGTGACCGCGAGCAGCACCCCCAGCACCGCGCACACGACCCCGAGCGTCGGATGCACTTCGGGTACGAGCGCGCTCACGCCGAGTCCGAGGGCGACGCCGGTGAACACGGAGGGGAAGATCCGCCCGCCCCGGAACCCGCAGCCGGCGGCGATCGTGAGCGCGCTCAGCTTGACCACCGTCATCAGGGCGAACTCCCTCGACGACCAGCCCGACGGGTCGTCGGCCAGCACCTTCATCTCGGCCAGGCCCTTGAAGAGGGTCAACTGACCGCCGAGGGCCCCGAGCAGGCCGAGCAGCACCCCGCCCGCGGTGATGCTCAGGACGGGGTGCCGGAGCCGTCGGAAGGCGGCGTGGACGTACGGGAACGCGTACACGGCCGCCAGCCCGACCAGCGCCCCCAGCGAGGAGACGGCGACCGCCGCCGGCAGATCGCCCCAACGGGACCCGGACAATTGCGGCAGCGAGAGATCGAAGGTCGGATGCGCGATCAGTACGGTGGTCAGCGCGCCTGCGCCGCCCGCGAGCAGCGGGGCGAAGAGCTTGTCCCAGAGCGCGCCGGGGCCGCCCGGTTTGGCGGCGAGGGACTCGGTGAGGATCAGGGCGGCGGCCACGGGTGTGCCGAAGAGCGCCCCGATCGTGCCGGCGGCCGCGAGCCCGGCCCACAGGTCCGGGGCCGTACCGCGCATGGCCTTGCGGCCCAGCCAGGCCGCGAGCGCGATGTTCGAGGCCGTGATGGGGTTCTCGGGGCCGAGGCTGACCCCGCCGGCCAGTGCGAGCATGCCGGCCAGCAGCAGACTCGGCACCACCGCGGCGGGCAGCGGCGGGTCGACGAGCCCCATGGTCGCGGGGTCGGGCCCGGCGTGTCCGTACACCTTCCACACCACGAGCCCCACGGCGAGGCCGGTGGCCGTCAGCATGGTGATGATCCAGAGCGTGGAGTAGGGGCCGACGCCGACCGCCTTGGGCAGGGTGTCCCACAGCACGTTCTTGAGCAGGTCCGAGAGCTCGGTCACGGCCAGCAGGAGGAGGCTCGAACCGACGCCGACGACGAGCGCGGGGACGATCAGCGGCAGCAGCGTGCGCGCCGGTGTGGCCGCCGGGGCGTGGTCGGTCGTCGTCACGCGCCACACGATAACGGTCTAAATCACACATTTCGGGGTGCCGTGCGGCAGGGAACGCGGTGCGCGCGGCCCCGTGGCGTCATGCCTGAGGGGCGATCACCACGGCCGTGCCGTAAGCGCACACCTCCGTGCCCACGTCCGCCGCCTCCGTCACATCGAAGCGGAACATGAGCACCGCGTTCGCGCCCCGTGAGCGGGCCTGTTCGACCAGCCGCTCCATCGCCTGGTTGCGGGTCTGCACGAGCGTCTTCGTCAGCCCTTTCAGCTCACCCCCGATCATCGACTTCAGGCCGGCGCCGATCTGGCTGCCGAGGTGCCGCGAACGCACCGTCAGCCCGAAGACCTCGCCGATGACCCGCTCCACCCGGAAACCCGGGGCGTCGTTGGTTGTGACGACCAGCACATCGGCGTGCGGGCCCTGGCCGCCGCCGTAGTCCTCGATACCCATGGCCACAGCTTCGTGGCTGTCTGTTCACCTCGCATCCGGTGAGGGCCGGTGGAACCGGGTGCCACCCGGATGCGTTGATACGTTTGGGCAGCCGCGCCGATGCGGCCTTTCAACTATCACCACAGGAGCCCGGACCTCGTGAACACCCTTGCGCTCGGACCGAGCTGGCTCGACCCGGACTATCTGATCACCACGTTCGGCCTGATCGGCGTGCTCGTCATCGTCTTCGCCGAGTCCGGACTGCTCATCGGCTTCTTCCTGCCCGGCGACTCGCTGCTGTTCACCACGGGTCTGCTCGTCACGACCGGTGTGATCGAGCAGCCCCTCTGGGTGGTCTGCACACTCGTCGTGCTCGCCGCGATCATCGGCGACCAGGTCGGCTATCTCTTCGGCCGCAAGGTGGGCCCGGCCCTCTTCAAGCGTCCCGACTCCAGGCTCTTCAAGCAGGAGAACGTGGAGAAGGCGCACGAGTTCTTCGAGAAGTACGGCCCGAAGTCCCTGGTCCTCGCCCGCTTCGTGCCCATCGTCCGCACCTTCACGCCGATCATCGCCGGTGTGAGCCGGATGAACTACCGCTCGTTCATCACCTTCAACATCATCGGCGGTGTCCTGTGGGGCGCCGGTGTCACGCTGCTCGGCGCCGCGCTCGGCAAGGTGGACTTCGTCCACGAGAACATCGAGGCGATCCTCATCGGCATCGTCCTCCTCTCGGTGGTCCCGATCATCATCGAGTTCCTGCGGGCCCGCTCCAAGGGCAAGAAGGAAGCCGCCGCGGCCGGCCACGCGGACGCGGCGCAGACGGCCGCCCGCGGCCGCCACGCCAAGCGCTGACGCACGCTGAAGCGCCCCGGAGGCGAACCGAGCCGCAAGAAATCAGCAGCTAGAAGCCGCGCGTCCGCTTGGCCGCGCGGCGCCGGCCCGCCGCCGCCGGGCTGCGCAGGAACAGCCGGGCCAGCTCACCGCCCAGGTTCACCCCGATCGCGATCGCCAGCGCCAGCGCCGCCGCCCTCGCCAGCGAGGCGAAGCCCTCGTCCATGTTGTTCTGCGCGATGTGCAGCACACCGAAGTACGTGGCGCTACCCGGCAGCAGCGGACCGATCGCCGCCGTCACATACGGCAGTGACGAGGTGTGCTGCACACGGGCCAGCAACTGCCCGAACAGACCGACCAGACCGGCCGCCACCGCCGTGGCCATCACCGAGGAGCCACCGGCCGTCACCGCGATCGCCGCGTAGACCACCCAGGCCACTCCGCCGTTGACGGCCGCGATCAGCACAGTGGAACGATCCTGCTGGAGCAGTACGGCGAAGGTCAGACACAGCACCATCGACGCCAGGATCTGCACCACCGGCCGTTCGACGATGCTCAGCGACCCCTCAGGACTGAGGTTCGCCTCGAACTGCACGCCCACGTACAGCACCGTGAGCACCCCGACGACGATCGCCACGAAGAAGTAGGCGACCTCCAGCAGCCGGGCCGACGCGGTGATGTAGAAGCCCGTCAGCCCGTCCTGCACCGCCGCCACCAGAGCCCGTCCCGGGATCAGCGCGAACAGCCCACCCGTGATGACCGCGGACGGCCGCAGGTCCGCGTGGAGCGCACTGAGCGCCACCCCCATCCCGGCCGGCGGCATCGCCGCCACCACGAACTGGTAGAACTCCGGCAGCCCGCGCCCCGCGCACAGCCACGCCAGCCGGTCGCCCAGCATCGCGCCGACCGCCGCCGCCACGAACACCAGCGGGCCACCGCCGACCAGCACGGACGCCGAGCCGGCGAGGATGCCCGCGGCGAGCGTGAGGACCCAGCCGGGGTACGGATGCCGGTTCCTGCGGATCTCGGCGAGCCGCCGGTACGCCTCGTCGAGCCGGACCTCGTGGTCCTCGGCGCTGATGTCGGCGACCAGCTGGTAGACGGCGGTCAGCCGGGTGTAGTCGGTGCCCCGGCGCCGTACCGTCCGGTTCGCCGTCACCGGATCGTCGACGAGCGACGGCTGGTACGTGATCGACAGCAGCGTGAAGGTGACAGTGGGCTCGCAGGTCTCGAGCCCGTACGAGCTCGTGATCGCGAGCATCGCCGCCTCGACGTCCTCGGCGCCCTCACCGCCCGCGAGCAGCAGCTCGCCGATACGCAGCGTCAGGTCGAGCACGCGCGGTACCGCGGGCCCCGACTCGTCGTGCCGCTGGACGGGCTCCGGCACCGGCCGCTCGCCCACCGGGATCCGCAGCATCGTGCGCATCCGGTCCTGCCAGGGCGCGTCCTTGGAGAGCTGGACCACCGGAATGCCGTACGCCGGGGTGAAGACCGGCGGGGACTCCTTCGCGCGGTACGTCGCCGGCGGGGCGAACGCGCTGCCCTCGGGCTCGGCGGGGGGCTCCGTCGACAGTCCTTCGGGAACGGCGAACTCGGAGGACGGATGGTCCTCCTCGGACGGGCCGGGCTGCTCGACACCCTCCGGCGGGGCGAAGGCGCTGTGCGCCTCGTCCGACTGCGGCTTCCGGTCCTCAGCAGGACCTTCGGGCTCCGCCACCACCGCTACTCCCGACTCCTCCGTCGTCGCGTCCGTCGTCACGTCCGCTGTTCCGTCACGCTCCGGCTGCGGCCAGTATGCGACGGGCGGTGCACCCCCCGCTGGGGTGCACCGCCCGTCGTACCGGAAAGGGTGGTCAGTGAGCGCCGCCCTGCGCCTCCAGGCGCTTGAAGGAGGCCTCGATCTCGGCCTCGGCCTCGGCGCGGCCGACCCAGTTGGCGCCCTCGACCGACTTGCCGGGCTCCAGGTCCTTGTAGACCTCGAAGAAGTGCTGGATCTCCAGGCGGTCGAACTCGGACACGTGGTGGATGTCGCGCAGGTGCTCCACACGCGGGTCGGAGGCCGGGACACAGAGCAGCTTGTCGTCGCCGCCGGCCTCGTCCGTCATACGGAACATGCCGATGGCGCGGCACTTGATCAGACAGCCGGGGAACGTCGGCTCGTCCAGGATGACCAGGGCGTCCAGCGGGTCGCCGTCCTCGCCGAGGGTGTTCTCGACGAAGCCGTAGTCGGCGGGGTAGCTGGTCGAGGTGAAGAGGCGACGGTCCAGACGGATCCGGCCGGTCTCGTGGTCCACCTCGTACTTGTTCCGCGACCCCTTCGGGATCTCGATGGTGACGTCGAACTCCACGGGTGGCACTCCTCCATGATCAACACATATGTAGGTGACGCTGTGTCCGGCGAACCCGCCGGGGTGCCATGCTCGCGGCAGGGCGCAGTGATTAAGTGTCCCCTACGCAGCTGTGTGATCGCGAAAGGGGCTGGGTCAGTCGTGCCCGACCAGAGAACTTGGCAGCTCACGGCCGGTGCGGCCGCGGTCGGTCTCGCCGTCGCGGCCGGGGCGGTGGCCGCGGCCGGCCCCTGGGACTCCGGTCAGCGTACGGCCGAGCGTGACCGGGTCGCCGCTCTGAGCCCCACAGGTGGCGCACATCACCAGGCGCCCGCGCCCGCGCCTGCCGAGGCCGACGGGCCCGCACCCGCCCCCAGCGCCCCGGGAGTACTCGCCGCACCTGCCGCCCCCGTGGCCGCACCGGCCCCCGCGCCGCTCGCGAAGGCCATCGAGCCGCTGCTCCGGGACCCCAAGCTCGGCCCCGTCGTCACCGCCTCCGTCATCGACGTCTCCAGCGGCAAACAGCTGTACGGCAAGGGCCAGGGCACCCTCATGACCCCCGCGTCCACCATCAAGATCGCCACGGCGGCCGCCGCCCTGTCCGCCAGGGGACCCGCCCACCGCATCCCCACCACGGCCGTGGCAGCCCCCGACTACAGCGCGATCACCCTGGTCGGCGGCGGTGACCCCACCCTCGACATGGCCCGTCTGCGCACCCTGGCCGACTCCACCGCGCAGGCCCTGCGCGAACACGGCGTCAGCACGATCCGGCTGTCGTACGACACCTCGCTCTACAGCGGCCCCGTCCGGCACCCCATAGGGAGCAACGACAACATCGCCCCGGTCAGCCCCCTGATGATCAACGAGGGCCGGCTCGACGACTCCACCAGCGGCCCGGCGCCGCGCGGCGCCGACCCGGCCCGCGACACCGCCGCCGCGTTCCTCGGGATGCTCGGCGTACGCGGCATCAACACCGAGGCGGGCCCCGTCCCCGGCAAGGCCCCGGTCAAGGGGGTCCCCGTCGGGAAGACCCTCTCGGCACCCCTGTCCGCGCTGGTCGAACGCACGCTGACCAACAGCGACAACGACATCGCCGAGGCGCTGGCCCGGCAGACGGCGATCGCGGGCGGCCGTCCCGCGAGCTTCGCGGGCGCCCAGGCCGCCGTCACCGAACGGCTCAAGCGGCTGAAACTCCCCGCGGGCAAGGCGGTGTTCGCCGACGGCAGCGGACTGAACCGCGGGGACAAGGTCTCCGCGACCCTCCTCACCGCCCTGCTCGCCCGCGCGGCGGACCCCGCCCACCCCGAACTCCGCCCCGTCCTCACCGGCCTCCCGGTCGCCGGCTTCACCGGCACCCTCACGGGCCGCTCCGAAGCCCGCAGCGCCGGTCTCGTCCGCGCCAAGACCGGCAGCCTCACCGGAGTCGACACCCTCGCGGGCACCGCCGTCTCCTCCGACGGCCGCCTCCTCGCCTTCGCCTTCATGGCCGGGCGCACCCCCGCCTACGGCGCGGGCCGCCCGGCGCTGGACCGCATGGCATCGGCGCTGATCCCGTAAGACCAGGGCCGGGCTCGTCTTACGGCTGGGGCTCCGGCCCGAGGCCCGTGGCGGGGGGACCGCGGCGGGAGCCGGAGCGACTCGCGGCCGGTCCAACGGCCGTGGTGTGGGGCGACAGCCGACCGCGGGCGGGCTCTTCAACGTACGGTTGACGCATGACGAGCATCGGTGGTGCCGAGATGGTCGACTGGAACCTCGCGGTCGCGACCGCGACCCGACTCGTGCGGCCGGGTCCCGACGTCAGCCGGGACGAGGCGCGGGCCGTCGTCGCCGAGCTGCGGCGGCATGCCAAGGCGTCCGAGGAGCACGTCCGGGAGTTCACCCGGATGATCCCCGACGGGCATCGGCCCGAGGACACCCCCGTCCTCGTCGTCGACCGGCCGGGCTGGGTGAAGGCCAACGTCGCGGGCTTCCGCGAGCTGCTGAAGCCCTTGCTGGACAAGATGCAGGAGCGCCGCGCCGGCACCCCCGGCGGGTCCGTGCTCGGCGTCGTCGGCGGCAAGGTCACCGGCGTCGAGCTGGGCATGCTCCTGTCGTTCCTGGCCTCCCGCGTCCTCGGGCAGTACGAGACCTTCGCGCCGCCCAGCCGCGAGCTGCCCGGTGCCCCCGGCAGCGGCGGCCGGCTGCTGCTCGTCGCGCCGAACATCGTCCACGTCGAGCGCGAAATGGACGTCGCCCCGCACGACTTCCGGCTCTGGGTCTGCCTCCACGAGGAGACACACCGCACCCAGTTCACCGGCGTGCCCTGGCTGCGCGACCACCTGGAGGGCGAGATCCAGTCATTCCTCACCGAGACCGACGTGGACCCGATGACGGTCCTCGAACGGCTGCGTGAGGCTGCCCAGTCGCTCGCCGGAGGCCGCCCCGAGGGCGAGGAGGACGAGGGCCGCTCCCTCGTGGAGATCGTCCAGACACCGGAGCAGCGCGAGATCCTCGGCCGGCTGACCGCCGTGATGTCCCTGCTCGAAGGCCACGCGGACTTCGTCATGGACGGCGTCGGCCCCCAGGTCGTGCCCTCCGTCAGCGAGATCCGGGAGAAGTTCCAGCAGCGCAGGGCCCGCGGCGCCTCACGGCTCGACACGGCGCTGCGCAAGCTGCTCGGACTCGACGCGAAGCTGCGCCAGTACCGCGACGGCGAGCGCTTCGTGCGGGCCGTCGTCGGGCAGGTCGGCATGGACGGCTTCAACCGCGTCTGGACGTCGCCCAACACCCTTCCGACCAAGGCGGAGATCGCCGAACCGGCGGACTGGGTCGCGCGAGTGCACCGTAAGGCAGACTGAGGAAGGGCATACGGCCCACGGCAGAAGGATGCCCTCGTAATCACCCATCCGAGGGACCGTGGGCGATGGGTAGGCGTGCAATGCTCGGGGAACGGCCCGGTTCTGTCACCATCGACGCACTCTGAGTGACCGATCCTCCTCCGTCCCGACTCCGACCGAGGCACCCCAACTCCACGAAGGGCACCGGACATGGGTCCCCATCCTGCGGTCGCGGCGATACGCCTGGCGGTCCGCCGCGTACTCCACGACGTACTCAACGAACTGAACGAGATCCCCCGCCCCGCCACCGGCCGCCCCGGCACGCTCCGCCCCGGAACGCTCCACACCGGACAGCGGGCCACCGCCGGACCGCTCGCGACGGCCGAGCGCCCCCTCGTCCTCGTCGCCTGCTCCGGCGGCGCCGACTCCATGGCGCTCGCGTCCGCCCTCGCCTTCGAGGCCCCCAAGCTCTCCGTGCGCGCCGGCGGCATCACCGTCGACCACGGACTTCAGACCGGCTCCGGCCTCCGCGCCGCCGAGGTCGCCGCCCGCCTCACCGCCCTGCGCCTCGACCCGGTCGAGGCCATCGCCGTGAGCGTCGGCCGCGACGGCGGACCCGAGGCCGCGGCCCGCGACGCCCGCTACGCCGCCCTGGACGAGGCCGCCGACCGCCTCGGCGCCGCCGCGGTGCTGCTCGGCCACACCCGCGACGACCAGGCCGAGACGGTCCTGCTCGGCCTCGCCCGCGGCTCCGGCATCCGCTCGCTCTCCGGCATGGCCGCCGTGTCCCCATCCGGCCGCTACCGCCGCCCCTTCCTCCAGCTCGACCGGCAGACCGCCCGCAAGGCGTGCCTCGTCCAGCAGCTGCCCGTCTGGGACGACCCGATGAACGCCGACCCCGCGTACACCCGCTCGCGGCTGCGCCACGAGGGCCTGCCCGCCCTGGAGAAGGCGCTCGGCAAGGGCGTCGTCGAGGCGCTCGCCCGTACCGCCCAGCTCTCCCGCGACGATGCCGACGCCCTGGACGCCTGGGCCGCCGACGTGGACGCGTCCGTACGCGACGACGCCGGTCTCCTCGACTGCGCGAAGCTCTACGCCCTGCCCCCCGCGGTGCGCCGCAGGGTGCTCCGCCGCGCCCTGGTCGCAACCGGTTCACCTGCGGGTTCGCTCTTCGCACGGCACATCGAGGAGGTCGAGCGGCTGATCACCGGCTGGCGCGGCCAGGGGGCCATCAACCTGCCCGGCCGGGTCGAGGCACGCCGCCAGGGTGGCAGACTGGTCATTCGGCAAGGCTGAGCCGGCCGAGCCGGTTGCGGGCAAGCGGGCCGAGAAGCCGAGACAGAAAGCGACGCGGGTGAACGAGAAGGACATGGGCGCCGACCTCAAATCGGTCCTCATCACCAAAGAAGAGATCGACGCGAAGCTGGCAGAGCTGGCCGCGAAGATCGACGCGGAGTACGCGGGCAAGGACCTGCTCATCGTCGGAGTCCTCAAGGGCGCCGTGATGGTGATGGCGGACCTGGCGCGTGCGCTGTCCACCCCCGTCACGATGGACTGGATGGCCGTCTCCTCGTACGGCGCCGGCACCCAGTCCTCCGGTGTGGTCCGCATCCTCAAGGACCTGGACACCGACATCAAGGGCAAGCACGTCCTGATCGTCGAGGACATCATCGACTCGGGGCTGACCCTGTCCTGGCTGCTGTCGAACCTGGGCTCGCGCGAGCCGGCGTCGCTCGAGGTCTGCACGCTGCTGCGCAAGCCGGACGCGGCCAAGGTCGCGATCGACGTGAAGTGGATCGGATTCGACATCCCGAACGAGTTCGTCGTCGGATACGGCCTGGACTACGCCGAGAAGTACCGCAACCTCCCGTTCGTGGGCACGCTCGCCCCGCACGTCTACGGCGGCTGAACCCGGCGGCCCGGGCACGGGAACCAGGACCGTCTTCCCGCCGTTGGAGCATGGGAAGGCGGTCCCGGGTGACAATGCTGGGGTACCTTCCGAAGAACAGTCTTTTCAGTTGAGTCTCATAGCAGCATTTACCTACGGGCAGGAGGGACGGAGCGACACCGCTCCGTATGGATGGACGTGAAGCGATACTTCCGTGGGCCGGTCATGTGGATCGTGCTGGCCGTCCTCGCCGTGGTCGTGCTGATGCAGGTCGTCGGCTCGTCGGGCGGCTACAAGACGGTGGACACCGCCGAGGTTGTCCAGGCGATCGACAAGAACCAGGTCGAGCAGGCCAAGCTGACCACCGGTGACGAACAGGTCATCAAGATCGAGCTGAAGGACGGCCAGAAGGTCGACGGCAGCGACAAGGTCCAGGCGAGCTACATCGGCGACCAGGGCGTCGCGCTCGCCGACAAGCTGCAGCAGAAGTACGACGCGGGTCAGATCGAGAAGGGGTACACGGTCTCGCCCGAGCGGCAGAGCCCGTTCCTCTCGGTGCTGCTCTCGCTGCTGCCCTTCGTCCTCATCGTGGTCGTCTTCCTGTTCCTGATGAACCAGATGCAGGGCGGCGGCTCCCGGGTGATGAACTTCGGGAAGTCCAAGGCCAAGCTCATCACCAAGGACACCCCCAAGACCACCTTCTCCGACGTCGCGGGCGCCGACGAGGCCGTCGAGGAGCTCCACGAGATCAAGGAGTTCCTCCAGGAGCCGGCGAAGTTCCAGGCCGTCGGTGCCAAGATCCCCAAGGGCGTGCTGCTGTACGGCCCGCCCGGCACGGGCAAGACGCTCCTCGCGCGCGCCGTCGCGGGTGAGGCCGGCGTCCCGTTCTACTCGATCTCCGGTTCCGACTTCGTCGAGATGTTCGTCGGTGTCGGTGCCTCGCGCGTCCGCGACCTCTTCGAGCAGGCCAAGGCGAACGCCCCGGCGATCGTCTTCGTCGACGAGATCGACGCGGTGGGCCGCCACCGCGGCGCCGGCCTCGGCGGCGGGCACGACGAGCGCGAGCAGACGCTCAACCAGCTGCTCGTCGAGATGGACGGCTTCGACGTCAAGGGCGGCGTCATCCTGATCGCCGCCACCAACCGCCCGGACATCCTCGACCCGGCGCTGCTGCGCCCCGGCCGCTTCGACCGGCAGATCGCTGTCGACCGACCGGACATGCAGGGCCGCCTGGAGATCCTCAAGGTCCACCAGAAGGGCAAGCCGGTCGCCCCGGACGTCGACCTGTCCGCCGTCGCGCGGCGTACGCCCGGCTTTACCGGTGCCGATCTGTCGAACGTGCTGAACGAGGCCGCCCTGCTGACGGCCCGCAGCGACAAGAAGCTGATCGACAACCACTTCCTGGACGAGGCGATCGACCGCGTCGTGGCGGGCCCGCAGAAGCGGACCCGGATCATGTCCGACAAGGAGAAGAAGATCACCGCGTACCACGAGGGCGGACACGCCCTGGTGGCGGCGGCCTCTCCGAACTCGGACCCGGTCCACAAGATCACGATCCTGTCCCGCGGCCGTGCCCTGGGCTACACGATGGTGCTCCCGGACGAGGACAAGTACTCGACCACGCGCAACGAGATGCTCGACCAGCTGGCCTACATGCTGGGCGGCCGCGCGGCCGAGGAGCTCGTCTTCCACGACCCGACGACGGGCGCGGCGAACGACATCGAGAAGGCCACGACCACCGCCCGCGCGATGGTCACGCAGTACGGCATGACCGAGCGGCTCGGCGCCATCAAGTTCGGTGGCGACAACAGCGAGCCGTTCCTGGGCCGTGAGATGGCGCATCAGCGCGACTACTCGGAAGAGGTCGCGGCGCTGGTCGACGAAGAGGTCAAGAAGCTCATCGAGACCGCGCACAACGAGGCCTGGGAGATCCTCGTCGAGAACCGCGACGTCCTCGACAACCTGGTCCTCGCGCTGCTGGAGAAGGAGACCCTCGGCAAGGAGGAGATCGCCGAGATCTTCGCCCCGATCGTGAAGCGTCCGGCCCGCCCGGCGTGGACCGGCTCCTCGCGGCGCACGCCGTCGACCCGCCCGCCGGTGCTCTCCCCGAAGGAGCTGGCGCTGACCAACGGCGCGGCGAACACCACAGCCAACGGGACCGCGGGTTCGTCGGCCGGCGCGGTGACGGATGTCACCAAGTCGGCGGCCGAGTCGGTCCAGGAGGAGCGACCGGAGGCCTGACCAGGCATTATCCGGCTCCGACCAACGCGGTGCCGGAATGAACGCCGCACCTCCCGGGTTCTAGCCTGGGAGGTGCGGCGTTTTTTCGCGACGATTTCACGCCATAGCCGCTGCGGCGCCATGGCAGAGCACAGGAACGAGGCAGCACAGATGACCGACCCGGTGACGCTGGACGGCGAGGGGACGATCGGCGAGTTCGACGAGAAGCGCGCCGAGAACGCCGTACGTGAACTCCTCATCGCGGTCGGCGAAGACCCGGACCGCGAGGGCCTGCGGGAGACGCCGGGCCGGGTGGCCCGGGCGTACAAGGAGATATTCGCGGGGCTGTGGCAGCGTCCCGAAGAGGTGCTGACGACGACGTTCGACCTGGGCCACGACGAGATGGTGCTGGTGAAGGACATCGAACTGGTCAGCTGCTGCGAGCACCACCTGGTCCCGTTCAGGGGCGTCGCCCACGTGGGCTACATCCCGTCGACCACCGGCAAGATCACCGGCCTCTCCAAGCTGGCCCGCCTCGTCGACGTCTTCGCCCGCCGGCCGCAGGTGCAGGAGCGGCTGACGACGCAGATCGCGGACTCGCTGATGGAGATCCTGGAGCCGCGCGGCGTGATCGTCGTCATCGAGTGCGAGCACATGTGCATGTCGATGCGCGGCATCCGCAAGCCGGGCGCCAAGACGATCACCTCGGCGGTGCGGGGCCAGCTGCGGGACGTCGCGACACGCAACGAGGCGATGAGCCTGATCATGGCGCGATAGTCGGATCGCCTTGTCGGCAGTGCCCGCTACGGTCCCGGTCAGTGGAGTCGACCGCTGATCAGGGAGTCGTCGTGGGGCATGGTCTTCCGAGCAAGCAGACAGTGAACCTTGCCGAGGGTCGTGACCAGGCGAGAAATGTTCAGGTCGGTGACCAACTGCGGAGCCTGGCGGGGGACCGAGCCGTGCACACAACCGTCACTTCCGTGACGGCGGCCAAGACACGCACGGTGGTGGAACCGTGGTGAGCCGGCACCGCATGGGCTACGCCGTCGGGACGTGGCCGTTGTCCTCGTCCTCGGGGAGCTTGCAGACGCGCTCCATGAAGAACGCCGCCGCGATCACGGCCAGGCCGGCCACGACCGCGAAGCCGGCGTAGATGACCTGGTCGCGGCGGGCGGGGATGTCGAGGAAGCCCAGCAGATAGACGCCCGCGCCGCCGTACATCCCGCTGACGAGCGCGGCGACCAGCGCGCTGGCCTGGCCGAAGACAACCGCGCGGGCCGCCATCAGGGGCTCGACGCCCTTCGCGTCGGGGCGGCGCTCGCGCTGGGCGCGCAGGCGGGCGCGCAGCGACAGCGCGGTCGCCGCCAGCACCGCCGCGATCGCCGCGAGGACGATCGGCGCGGCCAGCGGCACGCTCGGCAGTGTGCCGAACGAGTCCCACAGCCGCGCCCCGCCCCACGACAGGACCCCGGCCACCACGAAGAGCCCGGCCAGTACTCCGAGCCGAAGTTGCTTCACCGTCTGTCCTTCGTGTCCGTGTCCGACCGCCGCCCTGGTGACTCTGAAGAGCCTAACGACTACTCGGGCAGCCGGAGTTCCAGGTCCGCGCGTGGCACGACACCTTCCCGGCCCACGCCTACCAGCAGCTCGGCGACCGGGCCGCGGCCGGGCAGCTGGGCCTCCGGCTCGACGTCGTACCAGGGGACGAGGACGAAGGCGCGCTCATGGGCGCGGGGGTGCGGCAGCGTGAGGACGGGGTCGTCCGAGATCACCTCGGCGTAGGCCACGATGTCCACGTCGATCGTCCGCGGCCCCCAGCGCTCCTCGCGCACCCGGTCGAACGCCTCCTCGATCGCCTGGCCGCGCTCCAGCAGGGAGCTGGGCGGCAGCGTGGTCTTCACGACCACCACCGCGTTCAGGTACGACGGCTGGGAGCCGGGCTCGACGCCCCACGGCTCCGTCTCGTAGACGGGCGAGACGGCCCTGACCCGCACGCCCGGCGTGTCCTCCAGGGCGTCGATCGCGCCCTGGAGCGTCTCCAGCCGGTTGCCCAGGTTCGCGCCGAGCGCGATCACGGCTCGCTTGGGGTTCGACAGGGTGGTGTCCGCTGCGTCCACCTGCTCGACCACGGAGGCCGGCACCGGCTGCACGGTGGGGTCGCTCATCATCGTCATCGGCTCCGGGTGATCGTGATGGTCACATCGTCGAAGGGGACGGTGATCGGGGCGTCCGGCTTGTGCACGACGACCTCGACCTCCTGGACGCCCTCGTGCTTGAGGCACTGCTGGGCGATGCGCTCCGCCAGCGTCTCGATCAGGTCGACGGGCTCGCCCTGGACGACGTCGACGACCTCCTCCGCCACCACTCCGTAGTGCACGGTCTTCGCCAGGTCGTCGTCGGCCGCCGCGGGGCGGGTGTCGATGCAGAGCACCAGATCGACGATGAAAGTCTGGCCCTCCTCCCGTTCCCGGGGGAAGACGCCATGGTGCCCGCGGGCCTTGAGGCCGCGCAGCGCGACACGATCCACGCGAATCACTCCTGCTGTCGTTGGTCCTGCGCGCAGGCGGCCGCGTGCGGACGGCAGCGGTGCGCTGGTTCGAATCTACCTGCGGGCGCCGACAGGGCTCGCCCACGGGGGCTATGGACAACGGCCTCTACGACTGGTAGCGGCGCCTACCCGACAACCGTGAAAACGAACCCCTACCGGCCTGTTTGCCCAGTCATGAGAGCGACTCGTCGTCCTGTTCCTCATCGGATTCGGCCAGGACGGGTGAACCGTGATGTGACCAGATTCTCCAGCCGTCGGGTGTGCGGCGGAACACATTCGTGGCCACCACCAGCTGTCCGACGAGCGGTCCGAGCTCGCCGGCCTCCTCCGCGGGCCCGCCACTGAGGATGTTCTCGGTGCAGGTCACGAGGGCCGTGTCGCCGGCCACGCTCACCCGCACATCCGTGAGGAAGAACTGGATGTACTCGGTGTGGGACATGATGAGCGCGTACGAGCGCAGCACCTCGCCCCGCCCGGAGAGCACCGGCCAGCCCGGGTGCACGCAGGAGATGTCGTCGTCGTTCTCGCCGTCCAGCCAGAGCTCGGAGATCCCGTCGAAATCGCCGCGCTCCATGGCCTCGTAGAACGCGGTGTTGGCCTCCTCGACCGCCTCCACGTCGGTACGGGCGCTCACTGTGCCCTTCCGTTCACCGCTCCGCCCGCGGGGCGCGAGGGTGTGGCCGTCGTGGTTGTCTGCGGGTCGGTGGCCTCGCGTGCGTCGCTCACTGTGCCCTTCCGTTCGCTTCTCCGCCCACTCGGCGCAGCGGTGTGGCCGTCGTGGTTGTCTGCGGGTCGGTGGCCTCCCGTGCGTCGCTCACTGTGCCCTTCCGTTCGCTTCTCCGCCCACTCGGCGCAGCGGTGTGGCCGTCATGGTTGTCTGCGGGTCGGTGGCCTCGCGTGCGTCGCTCACGACGCTCCCTCGACGGCCCTGGCGACCCGTACGGCGTCAGCGGTGGCCCGTACCTCGTGGACCCGGACGGCCCAGGCGCCCTCGTGGGCGGCGATCGCGGAGACCGCGGCGGTGGCCGCGTCGCGCTCGCGCGCGGGCGGCGGGGTGGCGGCGCCCTCGGCGAGCACATGGCCGAGGAACCGCTTGCGGGAGGCGGCGACCAGCAGCGGGCGGCCGAGCGCGCGCAGCTCGGCGAGGCGGGCGATGAGCGCGAGGTCGTGCTCGGCCCGCTTGGCGAAGCCGAGGCCGGGGTCGACGACGAGCCGCTCGGCGGCGATGCCTCCCGTGATCACGGCGTCCATGCGGTCGCGCAGCTCGGCGACGACTTCGGCGACGACGTCCCCGTACACCGCCCGGCTGTTCATGTCCTCGCTGAAGCCGCGCCAGTGCATGACGACGAACGGCACCTCCGCGGCGGCCACCGCCGGGACCATCTCCGGGTCGGCGAGGCCGCCGGAGACGTCGTTGACCAGTACCGCGCCCGCGGCGACCGCCTGCGCGGCGACCGAGGCGCGCATGGTGTCGACGGAGACGGCGACGCCCTCGGCGGCCAGGCCCCGGACGACGGGGATGACGCGGCGCAGCTCCTCGTCCTCGTCCACGCGGGTGGCGCCCGGCCGGGTGGACTCGCCGCCGACGTCGATGAGGTCGGCGCCCTCGGCGACGAGGTCGAGGCCGTGCTTGACCGCGGCCGTGGTGTCGAACCAGCGGCCCCCGTCGGAGAAGGAGTCCGGCGTCACATTGACGACTCCCATGACCGCACAGCGGTCCCACTCCGGCAGGCCCGTGGCCGTGCCCCGTCCGCGCAACGACGTACTCATGCGTCCAGCCTAGGCCCGTGAGCGGCCGGTCACGCCGCCCGGACCTCGTGCTCCGGGGCGGTGGCCGGGCGGATGTGGGCGCAGGGGCGTGTGGCGCGGGCCCTCCGGCGGCGGAAGGGGCGGGGCAGGGCGAGGGTCACGAAGCCCTCCGCCTGCATCGCGGCGAAGCCGATCCGCGGCAGGTCCCGGGTGTTGCGGAAGACCACGAAGCGGGGCTCCCAGCGGGGCCGGAACTTGGCGTTGAACTTGTACAGGGACTCGATCTGGAACCAGCGGGAGAGGAAGACCAGCAGCCCGCGCCAGGTCCGCAGGACCGGTCCTGCACCCAGCTTCTCGCCGCGCGCGAGGGCCGAGCGGAACATCGCGAAGTTGAGCGAGACCCGCTCGATGCCGAGCCGGGGGGACGCCTGCAGGGCGGCGACGATGAGCAGCTCGTTCATGCCGGGGTCGGCCGAGCGGTCGCGGCGCATCAGGTCCAGGGACATGCCGTCCGTGCCCCACGGGACGAAGTGGAGGACGGCCTTCAGGTCGCCGTGCGGGCCCGGCTCGCCGTCGTCGGCCTTGTGCGCCGTGGCGATGACGCTGTCGCCGTCCGAGGGGTCGCCGATCCGGCCGAGGGCCATGGAGAAGCCGCGCTCGGTCTCCGTACCGCGCCAGTCCTCGGCGGCGCGGCGTATCCGCTCCAGTTCGCCGTCGGAGAGGTCACGCACGCGGCGGACGCGGGTCTCGTAACCGTTCCGCTCGATGCGCTTGACCATCTGGCGCACATTCCGCATCGCGCGCCCGCTGAGCGAGAAATCCGCGACGTCCACCACCGCCTCGTCGCCTAGTTCGAGGGCGTCGAGGCCGGTCTCCCGGGTCCACACCTCGCCTCCGGTCTCGGAGCAGCCCATGACGGCGGGGGTCCAGGAGTGGGCCCTGGCCTCGTCCATGAAGCGCTCGATCGCGCCGGGCCAGGCTTCGACGTCGCCGATCGGGTCGCCGCTGGCGAGCATCACGCCGGAGACGACGCGGTAGCAGACGGCGGCCTTGCCGCTGGGCGAGAAGACGACGCCCTTGTCGCGGCGGAGCGCGAAGTGGCCGAGTGAGTCGCGGCGGCCGTGCCGGGCGAGCAGCTCGCGCAGCCGGGCCTCGTCGTCCTCGGTGAGCCGGGCGGCCGGCAGTTCGGGGCGGAGGGCGAGGTAGATGGTGGTGACGGCGGTGAGCAGGCCGAGGGCGCCGAGCGAGTAGCCGACGGTCCAGTCGACGCCGCCGCGGTAGCCGATGGGGCCTTCCAGTCCGAAGAGCCCGACCAGGACGTGTTCGAGGCGGTCGCTGAGGCTGGGGCTGCCGACGACCTTGTACGGGTGTGCGCTGACGATGACCAGGCCGAGGCCGATCGAACCGGCGCCCATCAGCACGAAGTTGGCGAGCGCAAGCCAGCGGCTGCTCGGGTCGGGCAGCGCGGCGAACTGGCTGCGGTGGCGCAGCAGCAGCGCGAGCAGGATCAGCGAGAGCAGGACGCCGATGACGGAGTGGCGGTAGGCGAACTGGGCGATCGCGCCGGCCGGCAGCAGGACGACGGCGGCCCGCCAGGCGCGCCGCTTGTGCCGCTTGAGGCCGTGGGCGAGGAGCAGGAGCAGGACGCCGACGCTGAGCGAGAGCGCGGCGGCGAACGGGCCGAGTGCGCCGGGGAGTACCTCGGCGAAGGCGTGCATCCGGCTGTGCCGGAAGCGGGGGAAGACGCCGGCGGCGATGTCGATCAGGCCGATGAAGGTGCAGGCCGTGCCGACCAGAGCGGGTACGGATTCGGCGCGGGGACCACTGAGGATCCGGCGTACCCGAACCGGAACCAGCCCCGACTTATCCCCATCTATCGTGACAGACATCGCTTCCCGTGGCTCCGAGAGAGATCGTGGAGTCCTGGGCCGCAGAACAGGCGGCTCGGACAATTTGCGCCCTCTAGGACGGCGCTTCACGGGAGCGGGTTCATTCCCTCTCGGGAAATTCTCACGTTCACCCCGCACGGAAGTGGCTCGATCTCCTCATGGGTCTCACCAGCAACACCGTTCTGGCGCTGGCCGTACTGGCCGCCGTGGCCTTCTTCGCCGCGACGATCTGGCTGTGGCCGCGGCTCGCCGCCCGCCGTCCGCGGGCGGTCATCGGCAGGGTGGGGCTGCTGCTCGCGACCCAGCTGGCGCTCTTCGCCGCGCTCGGGCTCGCCGCGAACAAGTCCTTCCTCTTCTACGGCTCCTGGGCCGATCTGCTCGGCCGGGAGCAGGAGATGGGCGTGGTCGTGGACCACTCGGCGGACAGCAAGGACATCAAGGTGGTCTCCACCCAGCGTCCCGACGTGCCCGGAGGGACCCGCCCCGCTGCCGCGGGACAGATCCAGAAGGTCGTGATCGCGGGCGGGAAGTCGGGCATCACCAGCCCGGCGTACGTCTATCTGCCGCCGGAGTACTTCCAGCCGGCGTACGCGAAGAAGACCTTTCCCGCGGCGGTCGTGCTGACCGGCTATCCCGGCACGGCGGAGAACCTGCTCAAGGGCCTCAAGTACCCGAGAACGGCGCACCAGCAGGCCAAGAACGGGAAGATGCAGCCGATGATCCTGGTGATGCTGCGGCCGACCGTGGCACCGCCCCGGGACACCGAGTGCGTCGACATCCCGGGCGGGCCGCGGACCGAGACGTTCTTCGCCGACGATCTGCCGGCCGCCGTCTCGGAGACGTACCGGGTCGGCACCAAGCCGCGGAACTGGGGCTTCATGGGGAACTCGACCGGTGGCTACTGCGCGTTGAAGATCGCGCTGCACCACCCGGACCGGTACGCGGCGGGCGCGGGCCTGTCGGCGTACTACAAGGCCGCCGAGGACGTGACCACGGGCGACCTCTTCCAGGGAGACAAGAAGGCCCGCAACCGGGCGGACCTGCTGTGGAGCCTGGACCATCTGCCCCAGGGGCAGAGCTCGTTCCTCGTCACCACGTCCCGGCACGGGGAAGGAAACCTGAAGGGGACGCTCGACTTCATCCGCAAGGTGAAGGCTCCCGCGCGTGTCTCGTCGATCACCCTCGACAGCGGCGGGCACAACTTCAACACCTGGAACCGGGAGATCGCGCCCGCGCTGGTGTGGCTGAGCGGCCGCCTCAGCGCCGTGTGACCACTCTGCGCGGTGTGACCGCTCAGCGCGGTGCGACCGGTCAGCGCGGTGTGACCGTGTCCAGTTCCACTTCCGTACGGGGGATGTCCTGCGCGTCCGCGTCGATGGAACGGCGCAGCGCCTCGTGCAGCCGGGCCGGGGTCAGCACACCGAGGAAACGTCCCTTCTCGGCACGGTCGATGACCGCGATCCAGCCCGCGTCGTGCTGGAGCATCGTGGCGAACGCCTGCTTGAGCGAGGCGCCCACGGGCAGCCACGCCTCCATCCGGCGGGCGCGGTCCCGTACGGACACCTTGCCGCCGAGAGCCGGGCCGGGGACGGGACCGGTGGGCTCGGCGGCCTGCTCGGCGGAGATCCAGCCGTGCAGATTGTCCTCGGCGTCGAGGACGACCGCCCAGCGCGCGCCGAGGTCGCGGGGCAGCGGGTCGTCGAGGTGCACCACCGGCGGCTGTTCGAGGTCGCCCTCCTCGATGGGTGTGACGGACAGCCGCTTCAGCCCGCGGTCGGCGCCGACGAACTCCGCGACGTACGGCGTGGCAGGGGCGCCGAGGACGGCCGCCGGGGCGTCGAACTGCTCGATCCTGCCCTGTCCGTAGACGGCGATGCGGTCGCCGAGCCGCACGGCCTCCTCGATGTCGTGGGTGACGAAGAGGACCGTTTTGCGCACGGCGGCCTGGAGCCCCCGGAACTCGCTCTGGAGGTGGTCGCGGACGACCGGGTCGACCGCGCCGAACGGTTCGTCCATCAGCAGGACCGGCGGGTCCGCCGCGAGCGCCCGTGCGACGCCGACCCGCTGGCGCTGACCGCCGGAGAGCTGGTCGGGATAGCGGTCGCCGTACGTCCTCGGGTCCAGGCCCACGAGGTCGAGGAGCTCGGCGGCGCGAGCCCGGGCCTTCGGGCCCTTCCAGCCGAGCAGATGGGGAACGGTGGCGGTGTTCTCCAGCACGGTCTTGTGGGGGAAGAGCCCCACCTGCTGGATGACGTAGCCGATGTGGCGGCGCAGTTCGACGGGGTCGGCGGCGGATATGTCCTGGCCGTCGAGGAATATCCGGCCGCTGGTGGGCTCGATGAGCCGGTTGACCATCTTCATCGTGGTCGTCTTGCCGCAGCCGGAGGGTCCGACGAGCGTGACCAGTTCGCCCGCGGTGACCTCGAAGGAGAGATCGTCGACGGCCGTGGTGCCGTCCGGGTAGCGCTTGGTGACGTGCTCGAATCGGATCATGCGCCCATTGTGGCGGGTGGTGGCGGGGCATGTGTGAAGGGCGTGTTGCCGGAACGCGAAGCTCCTCGGCGATTGTCAGTGGCGGGGGATAGGGTCGGTTTCCGGTCGGCCTCGGGTCGAACAAGTTTTGCGACGTACCGAACAGAGGGACGGGGGTGGGGCGATGGCGGGCCAGAACTGCCTGGTGACGAACGACTGGATCTGCGGCGAATATCTCCGTTCCCGCAGCCAGGAATTGGCCGACGCGACGGTGCAGCACATCTGGATCACGGCGGTCTCGGTGCTGATCGGGCTGGCGGTCGCTTTCCCGCTGGCGCTGCTCGCCCGGCGCAGCCCCCGGCTCACCGGCCCGGTGCTCGGCCTGACGACGCTGCTCTACACGATTCCGTCACTGGCGATGTTCTCGCTGCTGCTGCCGTTCTTCGGGCTCTCCGCCGCCCTGGTGATCACGGGCCTGGTGCTGTATTCGCTGACGATTCTCGTGCGGAACATACTGGCGGGCCTGGAAGCCGTTCCGCAGGAGGCGCGTGAGGCGGCGCGCGGCATGGGGTACGGACCGGCCAGGCTGCTGTGGGAGGTCGAACTCCCGCTCGCGCTCCCCGCGCTGATGGCGGGCCTGCGCATCGCCACCGTGTCGACGGTCGCGCTCACGACGGTCGGCTCGATCGTCGGCCGCGGCGGCCTCGGCAATCTCATCGAGGACGCGCTGCCCAGCTTCTTCAAGGCCCAGGTGCTGACGGCCTCGGTGCTCTGCGTGCTGCTGGCCGTCGCCGCCGATCTGCTGCTCCTGGGCGTGCAGCGCCTGCTCACGCCCTGGACCCGAATACGGACACGGGCCGCGGCCGCGGCCCCGGGGGCCCGCTGATGGACGTACTGGCCAAGAGCTGGACCTGGCTCACCACCGGCGCCAACTGGTCGGGGGAGAGCGGCGCGTGGCACCGGCTCGGAGAGCATCTGTACGTGAGCGGGGTCGCCATGGCGCTGGCCTGCGCGGTCGCCCTGCCGCTCGCCCTGTACCTGGGGCACGTCGGCCGCGGTGGAGCCCTCGCCGTCAACATCTCCAACGCGGGCCGGGCCATTCCGGTCTTCGCGGTGCTCGCCCTGTTCATGGTCACGCCGCTGCGCAGCGCCGGATACGTCCCGACGATCATCGCGCTGGTGCTGTTCGCCGTGCCGCCGCTGCTGACCAACGCCTATGTGGGGATGCGGGAGGTGGACCGGGCCGTCGTGGAGGCCGCGCGCGGCATGGGGATGTCGGGCCGGCAGCTCTTCGTCCGGGTCGAGCTGCCGCTCGCGTACCCGATGGTGATGACCGGGCTGCGCTCGGCAGCCGTCCAGGTCGTCGCCACCGCGACGATCGCGGCGATGGTCGGCCAGGGCGGCCTCGGCCGGATCATCACGGCCGGTTTCAACACGTACAACACGCCTCAAGTGGTCGCGGGCGCCCTGCTCGTGGCCGTGCTCGCCCTGCTGGTGGAGGCGGTGCTGGTGCTGGTCGACCGGCTGTGCAGTCCGCTGCGTCTCCTGCGTCCCCAGCGCTCCCTGCGGAAGACCGTGTGACCACTCACTCACTTGGATGGTGAACCTCATGAGCAAGACCTCGCGCATCGCGGGTGCAGTGCTGGGCGTCGTGGGCCTTGTCGGCTCGCTCGCCGCGTGCGGCGGCGGCAGCCTGGAGCAGGAGAAGAGCGGCTCCGCCGGCACGGCCGGGAAGCCGAGCAGTGCCGAGAAGGGCACGCTCGTCGTGGGCGCCGCGGCGTTCACGGAGTCCAAGGTGCTCGCCGAGCTCTACGCACAGGTGCTGGGCGACGCCGGTTACCGCACGTCGGTCACGACCGTGAAGAACCGGGAGCTGTACGAGCCGTCGCTGGAGAAGGGCGAGATCGACGTCGTACCGGAATACGCGGCGACGATCGCCGAATTCCTCAACGCGAAGGTGAACGGGCCGAAGGCGCCCGAGGAGAAGCCCGTCGCCTCCAGCGATGTCGCCGCCACCGTCGCCGGGCTGCAGAAGCTCGCCGAACCGCTCGGTCTGAAGGTGCTGCCCGCGGGCGAGGCGGTCGACCAGAACGCCTTCGCGGTGAGCAAGGAATTCGCCGAGAAGAACAAGCTCAAGACCCTTTCCGATCTTGGAAAGTCGAAGCTGAAGGTCAAGATCGCGGCCGGGGACGAGTGCGAAGTCCGGCCGTTCTGCGCGCCCGGTCTGAAGAAGACCTACGGCATCGATGTGGCGGGCGTGGATCCGAAGGGCGTCGGCACCCCCCAGGCCAAGCAGGCCGTCAAGGACGGTGAGGACCAGCTCGTGCTGACCACCACCACCGACGCCACGCTGGAGAGTTTCGGACTTGTTCTGCTGGAGGACGACAAGAAGCTCCAGAACGCGGACAACGTGCTGCCGGTGCTCAATGCCGAGGACGCGGGCGCGCAGGAGATAGCCGACGCCCTCGGCAAGCTCACCGGAGCGCTGACGACGCAGGACCTGGTGGAGCTGAACCGGAAGGTGGACGCGGAGCGGGCGAAGCCGCAGGACGTCGCGAGGGAGTATCTCGCCGCGAAGGGCCTGATCAAGTAGTTCCGATCAAGGACCGGCCGGAAGCGGAAGCGGAGGGGCGGTAAGTGGAGGGGCGGTAAAGGGAGTCGGCCCGTGGCTCGAACTGACCAAGAGATTGCCGGGCCGACCCCCCAATCGTCATCTACGCACGGTAAATTTCAGGCCATGCCACGTGGACGCCATCGCCATTCCCCACCTCTGCACCGGCTCCTGCAGCCCTCCGCGGTCGCCGGAGCTTCGGTTCTCTGTGCCGCCGGCGCCTGGCTATTCGCTGATCCCGTCGTGCTCCGCACCCTGGTCGCCGCGGCCGCGGCAGCCGCGGTCACCGGCGCGGTGCTCATGCGCGGCTGGGACCGGAGCGCGGGCCGCCGCGTCGCCGAGCTCACCCGCCTCCGCGCCAGCGACGCCTGGAAGACCGAGGAGCGCATAGCCGAGCTGGAAGCCGATCTCGACGAATCCCGTGAGCTGCGCACCAAGCTGGATGCGAAGCTCCGCACGAAGCGGGTCGAGCTGGCGGCGCTGCGCAACGAGCACGCCTCGCTGCTGCGCCGGTACGCGAACGCCGAGACCGAGCGGGCCAGCGCGCTGGAGGGCCGTCGCCGGCTCGCACTGGAGGCCGCAGCGCCCAAGGAGCTGCCGCCCGCCGGTTCGACGCCGACGCCCTCCGCCTATCTGCGCGCCGCCAAGGCCCTGGAGGACCTGTCGCGCAACGTCGCGGCGCAGCAGGCGAGGCGCACCGTCGAGGAGGCCCGCAAGCGCGATCTCGCCGAGCGGGCACGGGAGGCGGACGAGCCGCAGGGGAAGCACGCGGCGGCCGCCGGGGGAGAGCAGCACGCCCGCCCGTCGTCCGCCGCCCCCGCACTCCCCGCGCTCCCGGCCAGGACGCCGGTGCCGATCGCCGCGGCGATCGTTCCGTACACCGCGCGCCAGGCTCCGCGCCCGCTGGGGGGCTTCGACTTCTTCGGCACGCAGGGTGGCACCCAGGGCGGCACGCAGGGTGGTACCCCGAGCGGTGGACAGGACGGCGCCCGGCGCGGTCAGGGCAGCCGGAGGGCGCCCGTCGCGGCGATCGAGTCCGAGGACCTGGCGGACGTCGTCGGTGAGGAGGCGCTGGCCGAGGCCGGTGCCGACGGGGTCGGTGCGGTGATCGACCTGACCGCGCACGACGAGACCGAGCAGCTGGACGTCGCCGAGCTGCGCAGCGCGATCTCGTAGCCGCCGCACGGACCGCCCGGCTCCGCCCGCTACTTGCGCCCGGCTCCGGCCGCTACTTGTCGATGTCGCCGACGACGAAGAACAGCGATCCCAGGATCGCCACCATGTCGGCGACGAGCGTGCCGGGCAGCAGCTCGGTCAGCGCCTGGATGTTGTTGTACGACGCGGAGCGGAGCTTGAGGCGGTACGGCGTCTTCTCGCCCTTGGACACCAGGTAGTAGCCGTTGATGCCGAGCGGGTTCTCGGTCCAGGCGTACGTGTGGCCCTCGGGGGCCTTCAGCACCTTCGGCAGGCGCTGGTTGACCGGCCCCGGGGGCAGCTCGGCGAGCCGGTCCAGGCAGGCGTCCGCGAGTTCGAGCGCGTTGTGGGTCTGCTCCAGCAGGCACTCGAAGCGGGCCAGGCAGTCGCCCTCGGTCCGGGTGACGACCTTCAGGGTGTCCTGCAGTTCGCCGTACGCCAGGTACGGCTCGTCGCGGCGCAGGTCGAAGTCGACGCCCGAGGCGCGGGCGATCGGCCCGGAGACCCCGTAGGCGTGCGCGGTCGCCGGCGTCAGGACGCCGATGCCGCGGGTGCGCCCGCGGAAGATCTCGTTGCCGAGGACGAGCCGGTCGTACACGTCCATCCGCGACCGCACGTCGGCGACCGCCTGCCGTGCCCGGCCCGTCCAGCCCGCGGGCAGGTCCTCCTTGAGGCCGCCGACCCGGTTGAACATGTAGTGCATCCGGCCGCCGGAGATCTCCTCCATGACGGTCTGGAGCTCCTCGCGCTCCCGGAATGCGTAGAAGACCGGGGTGATTCCGCCCAGTTCCAGCGGATACGACCCGAGGAACATCAGGTGGTTGAGCACCCGGTTCAGCTCGGCGAGGAGCGTACGCATCCACACCGCGCGCTCCGGCACCTCCATGCCGAGCATGCGCTCGACGGCCATGACGACCCCGAGCTCGTTCGAGAAGGCGGACAGCCAGTCGTGCCGGTTGGCCAGCATCACGATCTGCCGGTAGTCGCGCGCCTCGAACAGCTTCTCCGCGCCCCGGTGCATGTACCCGATCACCGGCTCGGCCTGCTGAATGCGCTCACCGTCCAGGACCAGCCGGAGCCGGAGCACGCCGTGGGTGGAGGGGTGCTGCGGGCCGATGTTCAGCACCATGTCGGTGCTCTCCGCCGCGCCGCCGATGCCGATCGTCGTCTCCGTCATGGGCGACAGTATCCCTCCCTGGCGCGGACGCCGGCGGCCCGGGCCGAGGGGCGGACCCGGTCCCCGCTCGCTCCGTGCCGCAACGGCCCCGCCGCACGGCCCGCCGCGGGCGTCAGGACGGTGGCGGGACCGGCTGGAGGAGCCAGGTGAAGTCGCCGAGGCCGCCGCGGGCGGTCAGCTCCGCCGCCTCACCCGCCGCCGACAGCGCCCGCACGTACGCCGCCGGGTCGGACGACGCCAGCGCCAGCGGCGGCCGGGTCCCGGACACCCCCAGGCGCCCGAGCGCCTCCCGCTGGCTGACCAGCGCGGCTCCGGCTCCGGTTCCGGGGCCGAGGCCGATGCCGGTCCCGGCCTCGGTCCTGGTCCCGGCTCCGGCCCGCGCGCCCGCGTCCGTCCCCACCCCCGCGGCGCACGCGTCCAACGCCACATGCGCCGTGATGTCGCAGCTGCCGTCCGGCACCGGCCGCACCTCCCGCCCCTCCCGGAACCCGGCCAGCGTGCCGTACGGCGGCCGCGCCCCCGCCCGGTGCGCATAGTCCACCGCCACGGCGAGCCCCGCGCCGAGGCTCGCCACGGCCTCCGCCCACGCCTCGTCCCGCGCCCGGCCGATCTCCCCCCGCGTGCCCGGCCCGGTCAGCGGCCACCAGCGCTCCAGCCACTGCGCGTCCGCCCCGCCCGCCGGCACCGGTTCCCCGAGGCGCTCCTCGCCGTCCGCCGGGCGCACCAGGACGTACCGGGCCGTCCCCGTCTCGTCCGCCTCCACGACCTCCACCGGGACGTTGTCCAGCCACTCGTTGGCGAAGAGGAGGCCGGTCACCCCGGCCGGCGGTCGGTCGGTCCATGCGATGCGCTGGTCGAGCCCCGCGGGCCGGCCGGCGGCGCGCTCGACGGCGTACGCCCGTACCGCACGCCCGTCCGGGTCCGGCAGCCTCCCGTCGGGCAGCGCGGCGAGCACCCCCGTCAGCAGCTCTCCGCGCCCCGCCCCCATGTCCACCAGCGCGATCTCGGGGGCGTCCGGCAGCGACTCCGCGGTCTCGGCCAGCAGCCGGGCGACGGCGGCGGCGTACAGCGGCGAGGCGTGCACCGACGTACGGAAGTGCCCGGCCGGCCCCTCCGGCCGCCGGTAGAAGCCGCCGGGCCCGTACAGCGCGCGCTCGGTCGCCTCCCGCCAGAGGACCCACTCATCGGCCCCGACCGCTGTCGTGTTCGTCACGCGAGCCAGTCTCCCCTGTGCCTCCACCTTGCGGAGTAGGCGCCCGCCGACCGGATCGACCCTCCGGTTGACCCTTGCACCTTTCCGTTGTCCCTACGCTGGGTTACGTGCAGCGTCTCTACGACTTCATCCGCAGGCACCCGACGGGCGTCGACACCTTCTGGGCCGTCGTCCTCTTCGGGTTCTCCATGCTGTGGGCCGTCCAGGAGAACGCGAACGCCGGCAACGAGCCCCGGGTCGCCGCGGCCGTCATCGTCTTCCTGCTCAGCCTGAGCGTCGCGCTGCGACGCCGCGCACCGGAGAAGATGCTGCTGCTCGTGGCCGCCGTGGGCATCGCCCAGCTGGCGCTGGACATCAAGGTCAACGCCGCAGACTTCGCGATGCTCGTCCTGATCTACACGGTCGCCGCGCACGACGGCCCCCGCTGGGCCTCGCGGCTGGCGTTCGCCGGCGGGCTCTCCGCCGCCACGCTCTCCCAGATCCGCTGGCCGGTCGAGGACACCGGCATCGGCGGCCAGATCTTCTTCACCATCGTCATGAGCGTCCCGTTCGCCCTGGCCTGGGTGCTCGGTGACTCGCTGCGCACCCGCCGCGCGTACTTCGCCCAGCTGGAGGAGCGCGCGTCGCGGCTGGAGAAGGAGCGCGAGGCACAGTCCAAGGTCGCCGTCGCCGCCGAGCGCGCCCGGATCGCCCGCGAGCTGCACGACGTCGTCGCGCACAACGTCTCGGTGATGGTCGTGCAGGCCGACGGCGCCGCCTACGTCCTGGACGCCGCCCCCGACCAGGCCCGGCAGGCCCTGGAGACGATCTCCACCACCGGCCGCCAGGCGCTCGCCGAGATGCGCCGGCTGCTGGGAGTGCTGCGCACCGGCGACGCCCCGGAGAGCGGCGAGTACGTGCCGCAGCCCGACGTCGAGCAGATCGAGGACCTGGTCGAGCAGGTGCGCACGGCCGGCCTCACCGTCGACTTCAAGATCGAGGGCACCTCGCGCCCGCTGCCCAGCGGCGTGGAGCTCACGGCGTACCGGATCGTCCAGGAAGCCCTCACCAACACCCGCAAGCACGGCGGCCCGAACGCGGGCGCCAGCGTCCGGCTGGTGTACTTCGACGACGGGCTCGGCCTGCTTGTAGAGGATGACGGCCGGGGCGCGGCGCACGAGATGTACGAGGACGGCGGCGCCGACGGCAGGGGCCACGGCCTGATCGGCATGCGCGAGCGCGTCGGGATGGTCGGCGGCACGCTGGACGCCGGGCCGCGGCCCGGCGGCGGGTTCAGGATCAGCGCCCTGCTCCCGCTCAAGCCCGCCTGACCGGCCCCACCGACCCGCCACCGCCCGCCACTGACCGGCCCCACCCACCCACTCGCCCGCCCGCCACTGACCGGCCACCGACCGTCCACAGACAGGGGACCTCTTCCATGACGATCCGCGTGATGCTCGTCGACGACCAGGTGCTGCTGCGCACCGGGTTCCGCATGGTGCTGGCCGCGCAGCCGGACATGGACGTCGTGGCCGAGGCGGGGGACGGCGCCGAGGCGATCGACATCCTCCGCTCCACCGCCGTCGACGTGGTGCTGATGGACGTGCGGATGCCGCGGCTGGACGGAGTGGAGGCGACCAGCCGCATCTGCACGCAGCCGGACGCGCCGAAGGTGATCATCCTGACCACCTTCGACCTCGACGAGTACGCGTTCTCCGGGCTGAAGGCGGGCGCGAGCGGCTTCATGCTGAAGGACGTGCCGCCGGGCGAGCTGCTCGGCGCGATCCGCTCCGTGCACAGCGGCGACGCCGTCGTGGCCCCCTCCACGACTCGCCGCCTCCTGGACCGCTTCTCGCCGATGCTGCCGTCGGCGAGCGGCCCGCCGCAGCACAAGGAGGTGGAGCGGCTCACCGACCGCGAGCGCGAGGTCATGCTGCTCGTCGCGCAGGGCCTGTCCAACGGCGAGATCGCCGCCCGGCTGGTGCTGTCCGAGGCCACCGTCAAGACGCACGTGGGCCGCATCCTGACCAAGCTGGGCCTGCGGGACCGGGTGCAGGTGGTGGTGCTCGCGTACGAGACCGGCCTGGTGAGGGCGGGCGGCGGGGGCGCGGCCTGAGTCCGGCCCCGACACATACCCGCGCGGCGCTGGGTCGTGTCTTCGAAGTCCCGTCTGCCCGGCGGCGTCTGGCACGCTTCCCCAGACCTCGCGCCTGGGAGGTGCCTCCGCCCCCCGCCGCCCCCGTTTCCCTTCGGGCGCGGGAGGTGCCCCACCGCATGGACTCCGTCCTCCGCCTTGCGATCGCCCGCACCAGACGCCGCCGGACCCGCCCTTCGGGCGGACGACGATCCTTTGAAGACACTCCCTAGCGCAGCACGGTCTCCAGGAAGTCGCTGCCGAGCCGGGCCACGACCGCGACGTCCAGCTGGTGCAGGACGTACCGGCCGCGCCGCCGGGTCGTGACCAGGCCGGCCTTCTTCAGCACCGACAGATGGCGTGAGACCTCCGGCGCGGAGATGCCGTGCGAGTCGGCCAGCTCGCCGGTCGTGTACGGGGCGCGGGCGAGGTTGCGGCACAGCCGCATCCGCATGGGGTGGGCGAGCGCCTCCATCCGGAGCGCGAGCAGCTCGACGGAGGCGGGGCCGGGGAGTTCGGGGGCACCGACCGGGTACTGGACGACGGGCCGCCAGCCGGGGGCGTGCAGCACCATCAGATGGGGCCAGCCGAAGCGGGACGGCAGGAAGGTGACGCCGGCGCCGACGGCCGGGTCCACGCCGGTCGTGTGGCCGACGGTGAGCTTGTCGGCCTCGATACGGCCCGTCGCCTCGTTGAGCGAGACCGCCGGGGACACCGCGCGCAGCGCCTCCGCGAGGCCCTTGCGGCGCAGGATCTCCGTCTTGTGGCGGGCGTCGGCGGCGAGCTGGACGCGGGTGCGGTTCCAGGTGTCGGCGAAGAATGCCTGGTCGCAGTCCTCGAAGAGACGGCGCAGCCAGGTGCGTACGGCGGCGGGGTCGTCCACCAGCCGGCGGGCGAAGGCGAGCTGCTGGGGGCCGCGGGAGGCCGCGAGTTCCAGCGCGCGGTCGGGGTCGACCGGGGCGCCGCTGGCGTACGAGCTGGAGCAGGTGAACTCCAGCGTGGCGTTGATGAACCGCTCCTCGTCGAGGGAGTCGAGGACGTCCAGCTCCTCGGCGAGCGTGGCACCGGTGCGGCCGTCGCCGCCGCGGACACCGGCGAACGGCATGAACACGTCCGAGAAGGTCGACGTCCACAGGAACGCCGCCTCGTGCAGCCGGTCGGCGAGATCCGGCTTCAGCCCGGCCGCGGTGGCCGTCGCCCAGCCGTGCAGCCCGGGGTGGTGCCCGGGCTCGGACAGCGCATGCAGGGCGACGCCCAGCTCGGCGAGGGGGGAGATCTCGAACAGGATGCGCTCGGGGGGCAGGCCCGCGATATCGATGGTGACGCTCACGCCTCCTATGGTGCGGGGTGCGGGGGCGGGGCCGTCCCGTCGATTGACGGTGCCGGTCAATCGACGGGCGGGGACGGTGCGGTGGGGCGCAGCGTGGGCTGCATGGACGCCGTTCAGCAACACCTGCTCGACCTCTACCGGGCGGCACAGCGCGGCGAGCCCGCTCCGCCGCCGCCGGGCCGCGACGACCGGCGGACGGTGCGGGCCCTCTGGGACCGCCTCCGCTTCGCGCGGAGACCGAGGGCCTGCCCCCGGACTCCCCGTACGGCCTCCGGCGGTTGAGCCGGGGTCCCCCTGTGCCCAACAAACAGGGCGCAAGGGGATGCACCGCTCCCGCGCCTACAGGCTCCGCACCCGCGTCAGAAAGTCCGCGACCGCGACCCGCACGTCCTCGCCCGTCCACGACAGCCCCGGCGCCGCCACGGTCACCTCCGTCAGGGAGACTCCCGGCGGCCCTCCGTGGCCTGCCGGGGACCAGCGGCGGAAGAGCGTGACGCCCGTTTCCTCCGCCTGGCGGACGGACGCCTCGTTGAGCAGGTCATCCCCGTACGGGAGCCACACCTGGAACTGGTGCGTGTGCGGCGGCTCCGGGTGGATCCGGAACCACGGCACCGGCGCCGGGCCCTCCGCCAGCCCCTGTGCGAGCGCCCCGGCGACGGTCTTCGCGTGCGCTACGTACGAGGCCAGCCGCGGCAGTTCGCGCTCCAGTCCGACGAGCCCCGCGAGTGCCGCGGGGTACTGCTGGAACAGCTGGCCGCCGTACCGGTGGCGCCATGTCCTGGCCTCGTCCACGAAGGACTCCGGGCCGGCGAGCACGGCTCCCGACAGACCGTCCAGGGACTTGTAGAACGACACGTACACGCTGTCCGCGAGGCCGGCGATCTCGTCCAGGTCGCGCCCGAAGTGAGGGGCGCATTCCCAAAGGCGCGCGCCGTCGAAATGCACCACTGCCTCCATCTCGCGCGCCGCCTCCACCACCTCCACCAACTCGTCCCACGACGGCAGGACGAAGCCCGCGTCCCGCAGCGGAAGCTCCAGCATCAGCGTGCCGAAGGGCTCACCGACGCCCCATAGCTCGTCGGCCGTGGGCAGCCGGGGCGCCCGGGTCGGATGGACCGTACGCAGCCCGCTCACCGCTCCGAGCGCGCCGCGCTCGTGCACCTCGGGGTGGGCGAGAGGATGCAGCGCGACCGTACGATTCCCCGTGCGCCCGGCCCAGCAGCGCAGCGCCACCTGCTGCGCCATGGTCCCCGTGGGGAAGAACGCCGCTGCCGGGAAGCCGAGCAGCGCCGCCACCCGTCTCTCCAGCTCCGCGACCACCCCGTCCCCGTACACATCGACCCACTCGTCCAGCAGGCCGTCCGGGCCGCTGCCGCCTTCGACCGCGGGTCCGAGCGCCTCCGCGTCCGCCGCCAGTGCCGCCAGCCGCTCGCCGATCCGGCCGTCGGCCGAGCCGCGCCAGAGCACCCGGTCGGACGCTCGCCACGCGGCGAGCCTGCGCCGCCGCTCGGCGCCCTCGTCCCGCTCGGCCCCCTCCTCCCGCTCCTCCCGCTCCTCCCGCTCCTCCCGCTCCTCCTGCTCGTCCCGCTCGTGCTTCTCCGCCATCACGATCTCCGCCACGATCTCTGCCGCGTCGCCCGCCGTCTCGCCCGCCGTGTTGTCCGCCATTCAGCGATCATCGCGCACTCGCCCGTGCGGCCTCCACAGCCTGTGGACAACTGGAAGCCAGGCCGAAACGCTGGCGTAGCATGACGAAGAATCGTCCGGTACCCCCCGCGGACTGGAACGGAAGGCCGTCGCCGCGTGAACGCACCACCACCGTCAGGACCCCCGCCAGCATCCGAGCCCGTCGACCCCAAGGACCGCCCGGCCCGCCTCACCGTGGGAGTCGTCGGAGCGGGCCGCGTCGGTCCCGCCCTCGCCGCGTCCTTGCAGCTGGCGGGCCATCGCCCGGTGGCCGTCTCGGGTGTCTCCGACGTCTCCCGGCGCCGGGCCGCCTCGCTGCTGCCCGACGTGCCGCTCGTCCCGCCCGCCGAGGTCCTGGCCCGCGCCGAGCTGGTGCTGCTCACCGTGCCCGACGACGCCCTGCCGGGCCTGGTCGAGGGCCTCGCCGACACCGGGGCGGTCCGCCCGGGCCAGCTGCTCGTCCACACGTCCGGGCGGTACGGCGCGGCCGTGCTCGGCCCGGCCCGCCGCGCCGGCGCCCTGCCGCTCGCACTGCACCCTGCCATGACCTTCACGGGGACCAGCGTCGACGTGCAGCGGCTGGCCGGCTGCTCCTTCGGCGTCACCGCACCCGAAGAGCTGCGGCTCGCCGCCGAGGCGCTGGTCATCGAGATGGGCGGTGAGCCCGAGTGGATCGACGAGGAGGCCCGCCCGCTCTACCACGCGGCCCTCGCCGTCGGTGCGAACCACCTGGTCACCCTGGTCGCCCAGTCGATGGAGCTGCTCCGCACCGCGGGCGTCTCCGCCCCGGACCGCATGCTCGGCCCGCTCCTCGGTGCCGCGCTCGACAACGCCCTCCGCTCCGGCGACGCCGCGCTCACCGGTCCCGTCGCCCGTGGCGACGCCGGCACCGTCGCCGCGCACGTCGCCGAGCTGCGCAAGCACGCGCCCGGCACCGTCGCCGGGTATCTCGCGATGGCCCGTACGACCGCGGACCGGGCGCTCGCGCACGGACTGCTCAAGCCGGAGCTCGCCGAGGACCTGCTGGGAGTCCTGGCCGAGGGAGACACCAGATGAGCCACGACATCGAGCTGGTCCCCACGCGCGAGGACCTGGAGCGGCTCCTCCGGCGCCATGCTTCCCCCGGCCGCACCGCCGTCGTCATGACCATGGGAGCCCTCCACGAGGGCCACGCCACCCTCGTCCGCACCGCCCGCGAGCACATGGGCCCCGACGGCTTCGTCGTCGTCACGGTCTTCGTCAACCCGCTCCAGTTCGGCGCGGGCGAGGACCTCGACCGCTATCCGCGCACCCTGGACGCCGACCTGAAGATCGCGCGGGAGGCGGGCGCCGACGCCGTGTTCGCCCCGTCCGCCGACGAGGTCTACCCGGGCGGTGAGCCGCAGGTCAGGATCGCCGCCGGCCCCATGGGCGAGCTCCTCGAAGGCGCCTCCCGCCCCGGCCACTTCGACGGCGTGCTCACGGTCGTCGCCAAGCTGCTCCACCTCACCCGGCCCGACGTGGCGTTCTTCGGCCAGAAGGACGCCCAGCAGCTCGCGCTGATCCGCCGGATGGCCCGGGACCTGAACTTCCCGGTGGAGATCGTCGGCGTACCGACGGTGCGGGAGCCGGACGGACTCGCGCTCTCCAGCCGCAACCGCTACCTGTCGCCGGACGAGCGCCGGACCGCGCTCGCGCTCTCCCGCGCCCTCTTCGCCGCCCACGACCGGCTCGCCGCCCAGCAGGCGCTGCGGGCCCGTGCCGAGTCCGCCCCTGCGCCCACCGCACGCGCCGCCGCGCTCTCCGCGCTCGGCGAGGCCCGCGCGGCTGCCGACGCGCACGCGGTGGCCGCGGCGCAGCCGGGCGGCGGCGCCGATGCCGTACGGGCAGCGGCCCGCGCCGTCCTGGACGAGGCGGCCAAGGCGACGCCGCCGCTGGACCTGGACTATCTGGCCCTGGTCGACCCGGCCGACTTCGGCGAGGTCGCCGACGGCCACACCGGCGAGGCGATCATGGCGGTCGCCGCGCGAGTCGGGACGACGAGGCTGATCGACAACATCCCCCTCACGTTCGGAGCTTCCGCATGACCGCGACCGGGCCCGGTACGGGCACCCACGGCGGCACCGCGATACGGCTGATCGCCCCTGCGCCCGGCTGGTCCATCGACGCCGATGTCGTCGTGGTCGGCTCCGGCGTCGCCGGCCTGACGGCCGCGCTGCGCTGCTCGGCCGTGGGCCTGCGCACGGTCGTGGTCACCAAGGCCCGCCTCGACGACGGCTCCACGCGCTGGGCCCAGGGCGGCATCGCCGCGGCGCTCGGCGAGGGCGACACCCCCGAGCAGCACCTGGACGACACGCTCGTCGCGGGAGCGGGGCTGTGCGACCCGGTGGCGGTGCGGACGCTGGTCACCGAGGGCCCGGCCGCGGTCCGGCGGCTGATCGAGACGGGCGCCCGCTTCGACACCGAAGAGGGCGGCACCATCGCGCTCACCCGCGAGGGCGGCCACCACCGGCGCCGTATCGCGCACGCCGGGGGCGACGCCACGGGCGCGGAGATCTCCCGGGCCCTGGTCACGGCGATACGCGAGCGGGCGATACGCATCATCGAGCACGCGCTCGTGCTCGACCTGCTGACGGACGACGACGGCCGCACCTCCGGGATCACCCTGCACGTGATGGGCGAGGGCCAGCACGACGGCGTCGGGGCGGTGCACGCGCCCGCCGTGGTCCTGGCGACGGGCGGCATGGGCCAGGTCTTCTCGGCCACGACCAACCCGTCCGTGTCGACGGGCGACGGCGTCGCACTCGCGCTGCGCGCCGGGGCCGAGGTGAGCGACCTCGAATTCGTCCAGTTCCACCCGACGGTGCTGTACCTGGGCGCGGACTCCGAGGGCCAGCAGCCCCTCGTCTCCGAGGCGGTACGGGGCGAGGGCGCGCATCTCGTCGACGCGTCCGGCACCCGCTTCATGGTGGGGCAGCACGAGCTGGCCGAGCTCGCGCCGCGCGACATCGTCGCCAAGGGCATCATGCGCCGCATGCAGGAGCAGGGCGCCGACCACATGCTCCTGGACGCCCGCCACTTCGGCGCCGAGATGTGGGAGACCCGCTTCCCGACGATCCTCGCCGCCTGCCGCGCCCACGGCATCGACCCGGTGACCGAGCCGATCCCGGTCGCCCCGGCCGCCCACTACGCCTCCGGCGGCGTCCGTACCGACCTCCACGGCCGCACCACCGTCCCCGGTCTCTACGCCTGCGGCGAGGTCGCCTGCACCGGTGTGCACGGCGCCAACCGCCTCGCCTCCAACTCCCTCCTCGAGGGCCTGGTCTTCGCCGAGCGCATCGCCATGACGATCGCGACGGACCGCAACGGCGCGCCCCCGGCGGCGGGGGAGCCCGGGACCGCCGGAGCCCCGGACGGCGGACCGGCCGTGCCGCTGCTCCTCCCCGAGGCGCGCCACGAGATCCAGCGGATCATGACGGACGGCGCCGGTGTGCTCCGCTCCGCCACGAGCCTGGACGACGCGGCGGACGCGCTGGAGGCCCTGCACCTGTCCGCTCTGCACGACGCCGAGGCGTCCCGCAAGGCCGCCGAGCCGGGCGTGGAGTCCTGGGAGGCCACCAATCTGCTGCTGGTCTCGCGGGTGCTCGTGGCCGCCGCCCGTGAGCGGGCGGAGACCCGCGGCTGCCACTGGCGCGAGGACCACCCCGACCGTGACGACACCCAGTGGCGGCGCCATATTGTCGTACGGCTCACCCCGGACCGCCGTCTCGTCGTGCGCCGCACCGCCACCGAAGCACTGCCGCCCGTCAGCCGTACCCCCTCAGCCGTGTCCCGTACCTCCGTGACCCCGTAACCCCCCATGCCCCAGGGAGCCGCCACCGTGAGCACGCCCGAAGAACGTCCCGAGCCCGTGGACGTACCGCTGATCCAGATCGGCGCCCCGGCATCCGCCCAGTCGTCCGGCTGCGGCGACGGCTGCGGCTGTGCCGACGAGGCGTACGAGGAGGCGTACGAGTGCGGCCTCGACCCCGCACTCGCGAGCCTTCTCGCCGAGGCCGGCCTCGACCCCGTCCAGGTCGAGGACATCGCCCACCTCGCGATCGAGGAGGACCTCGACGGCGGGGTCGACATCACGACCGTCGCCACCGTCCCCGAGGACGCGGTCGCCACCGGTGACTTCGTCGCCCGTGAGCCCGGCGTCGTCGCGGGCCTCCGCGTCGCCGAGGCCGTCCTCTCGATCGTCTGTACGGACGAGTTCACCGTCGAGCGCCATGTCGAGGACGGCGACCGCGTCGAGGCCGGCGAGAAGCTGCTCTCCGTCACGACCCGCACCCGCGACCTCCTCACCGGCGAGCGCAGCGCGCTGAACATCCTGTGCCGCCTCTCCGGCATCGCCACCGCCACCCGCGCCTGGGCCGACGCGCTCGAAGGCACCAACGCGCGCGTGCGCGACACCCGCAAGACCACCCCCGGCCTGCGCGCCCTGGAGAAGTACGCCGTGCGCTGCGGCGGCGGCGTCAACCACCGCATGTCGCTCTCCGACGCGGCCCTGGTCAAGGACAACCACGTCATCGCGGCGGGCGGCGTCGCGCAGGCGTTCAAGGCCGTCCGCGAGAAGCTCGCCGAGCTGGGCACCCCCGATCTCGCCATCGAGGTCGAGGTCGACACCCTGCACCAGGTCCGCGAGGTCCTGGACGCCGGCGCCGACCTGATCCTGCTCGACAACTTCACGCCGACCGAGACCGAGGAGGCCGTCGCCCTCGTCAAGAACCGCGCGGTCCTGGAGTCCTCCGGCCGGCTCACGGTCGCCAACGCCCGGGCGTACGCCGAGACCGGCGTCGACTACCTCGCGGTCGGGGCCCTCACCCACTCGTCCGCGATCCTCGACATCGGTCTCGACCTGCGAGAGGCCGAGGTCTGATCCCGATGCTGCTCACCATCGACGTCGGCAACACCCACACCGTCCTCGGCCTCTTCGACGGCGAGGACATCGTGGAGCACTGGCGCGTCTCCACCGACCCGCGCCGAACCGCCGACGAGCTCGCGGTGCTCCTCAACGGCCTGATGGGCATGCACCCGCTGCTCGGCGACGAGCTCGGCGACGGCATCGAGGGCATCGCGATCTGCGCCACCGTCCCCTCCGTGCTGCACGAGCTCCGCGAGGTGACCCGCCGCTACTACGGCGACGTGCCCGCCGTCCTCGTCGAGCCCGGGGTCAAGACGGGCGTGCCGATCCTGATGGACAACCCCAAGGAGGTCGGCGCGGACCGCATCATCAACGCGGTCGCCGCCGTCGAGCTCTACGGCGGCCCGGCGATCGTCGTCGACTTCGGTACGGCCACGACGTTCGACGCGGTCAGCGCCCGCGGTGAGTACACGGGCGGGGTCATCGCCCCCGGCATCGAGATCTCGGTCGAGGCGCTCGGCGTCAAGGGCGCCCAGCTCCGCAAGATCGAGCTGGCCCGCCCGCGCAGCGTCATTGGCAAGAACACGGTCGAGGCGATGCAGTCGGGCATCGTGTACGGCTTCGCGGGCCAGGTGGACGGGGTCGTCCAGCGCATGAAGCGGGAGCTGGCCGACGATCCGGAGGACGTGACCGTGATCGCCACCGGCGGACTGGCGCCGATGGTGCTGGGCGAGTCGTCCGCGATCGACGAGCACGAGCCCTGGTTGACGCTGATCGGGCTCCGCCTGGTGTACGAGCGCAACGTCTCGCGCATGTGACGTCCGCCCGGGGCGCGGGGCGGGAGGGGTTTCGGGGGGCCGGTCGGGGCCCGGGGCGGGACTCTCGGCGGGGCGCCGCGCCAGAGGCGGAAGGTAAACCATTTTTGTCCGATTAGCGCGTATCGTCGGCCCATGCCCACGCCATACGGATCCCGCGGCGGCATGGCGTTCAGTGCAGACGAGCTGCGTGTGCTCCGACGCGCCCTCGCCGTCGCCCTCAACCCCGCCCAGCCCTGCGAGGACGTCGCGCAGGACTGCGTACAGGACTGTCTGCGGCTCGCCGAGTCCGTGGACGAGGCGGTACGCGAGGCGCGCCGGCTGCACGCCTTCCTCCTCGCCGACCTCGCCCGCTACCGCGACGCACTCCCCGGCTCGGCCGGGGGCTATCTGGAGCTCCTCCAGGACGCCCTCGCCGCCGGGTACGACCCCCGCCCCGAGGACCTCGCGGCCCTGCGCACCCTCCGGCCCCGCATGCCCGTGGCGGCCGCCCTGCTGGAGCGCTGCCAGGACCTCGCCGAACAGTCGGTACGCGCCCGTCTCGCCGTCCGCACGGCGGACCGTACGGGTGTCCGCGGGCCGGCGGCGCCCGCCCCGTCAGGCCCGCGCGCCCGGCTGCACGCCCTTCCCGGCGGCCTCGCCGCCGCCGACGCCAAACCGGAGCCCCGCCCCACCGCCCCGAAACCCGCTCCCGCGCCCACCCCCCGCCCCGGCCGCCCCATCCCCACGCCCGGCGAGGTCTTCCCGCCACGCCGCAAGCCCGCGCCCCGGCCCGAGGAACGGGTCGCCGGATAAGGGTCCGATCCGGCGCAATCGGCCGACCGGACCCTGGCTACTCTGGGGGCATGGACTACGTATCCGCGCTCGTGCCCCCCGTCGTGATGGCCGCCTTCTTCATCGGCCTGGTCGTGACGATCGTCAAGAGTCAGGGCGGCCCGAACAAGGCCAAGGAGGACGCCGCGGTGGACGCGGCGATCGCCCGCGCGGAGGCGGCCGGTCAGCCGGCCGCTCCGGGGGACCGTCCCGCCGGGGCCTGATTCCAGGACGTACGGCCGTTCCGGCCGTACGTCCTTTTTCGTACGCCAAGTACGTCAATAGCTACCCATTTCGACATCTCCCACTATGGTGGCGATGTGCCCCGTCAATTGGGAGAGCTCGAAGACGCCGTCATGACGCGCATCTGGCAATGGAACCGCCCGGTGACGGTCCGGGAAGTCCTGGAAGATCTCCAGCAGGATCGCTCCATCGCCTACACCACCGTCATGACCGTTATGGACAATCTCCATCAGAAGGGCTGGGTGCGCAGGGAAGTCGAAGGGCGCGCCTATCGATATACCGCCGTCTCCACCCGGGCCGCCTACTCGGCCGCACTGATGAACGAAGCCTGGTCGAAGAGCGACAACCCCGCCGCCGCCCTTGTCGCGTTCTTCGGCATGATGTCGCAGGAGCAGCGCGAGGCGCTCCAGGACGCGATCCGCATCGTTCAGCCCCCGACCGCGGAGCCGCACACCGCGGAAGCGCAGATCACGGAAGCCTCCGAAGCCCGGACCCGGGAAGCCCGGACCGTGGAAGCGCAGAGCGGGGAAGCGGCCGCGGAACCCGAAGAAGGCCGGGAGGCCGCCGACGACGTGGACGGGCCGGGGCGATAGCGTCCGGCCATGTCCTTCCCGCATCCGCTTCCCAATGCCGCTGCAAATGTCGTGACCGTCCGCCGGGCCCGGACCAGCGATGTGCCGGACGTCCGCCGGCTTGTCGACCCGTACGTGAGCGAAGGCATCCTGCTCGACAAAGCGACGGTGACGCTTTACGAGGACATCCAGGAGTTCTGGGTGGCGGAACGCGACAACGACGCCCGCGTCATCGGCTGCGGTGCTCTGCACGTCATGTGGGAAGATCTCGCGGAAGTCCGCACACTGGCGGTCGATCCGCAGTTCACGGGCCTGGGCATCGGTCACCAGGTGCTGGGGCAGCTGCTGCACACCGCCCGCTGGCTGGGAGTGCGGCGGGTATTCTGCCTCACCTTCGAAGTCGACTTCTTCACGAAGCACGGCTTCGTGGAGATCGGTGAGACTCCTGTTGACGGAGATGTGTACAGCGAGCTGCTGCGTTCCTATGACGAGGGTGTCGCCGAGTTCCTCGGTCTCGAACGAGTGAAGCCGAACACCTTGGGCAACAGTCGGATGCTTCTGCACCTGTGACGCCCGGCGGATCCCTATGTCCGAATCGCGCATGTTTCCCGCGATCCCGAGGATCTGAACCTCTGCCAGGGGTTTGAGTTTTTCCGGGAAAAGCGGTTTCCTTTCCGCGTACTGCATTTTCGATGAAAGGAAATCCGGTGGCACAGAAGGTTCAGGTCCTTCTTGTCGACGACCTCGACGGTGGCGAGGCCGACGAGACCGTGACGTTCGCGCTGGACGGCAAGACTTACGAGATCGACCTCACCACCTCCAACGCGGACAAGCTCCGCGACCTGCTCGCGCCGTACACCAAGGGCGGCCGGCGGACCGGCGGTCGTGCTGCGACGGGCCGTGGCAAGGGCCGCGTCGCCGCCGCGACGGGTGGCAAGGACACGGCCGAGATCCGTAAGTGGGCCAAGGAGAACGGCTACAGCGTCAACGACCGCGGCCGCGTTCCCGCCGAGATCCGCGAGGCCTACGAGAAGGCCAACGGCTGAGCACCCGCTCGATGAGTGGTCGGCCTGTGTGCCCGGGCACTCGCCCGTAGCAGCCGGGCACGGTGGCACGCACTCGCCGCCGCGTCCACGAGCCGAGCCAGGTCGGGGGTGCCCCCACCACCCCCGGGCCCGGCGCAGCGTCCGACGGGGGACAGTGCCGGAAGCGACGGCTCCACCTCGCGCCCCGGCTCCGGGGGCCGCAACCACGTGGCGGCCCCCAGTGGGGCGGGGGCTCCCAGGGGCGCGGGGGCGGTGATCCGCCCACCCGCGCCGAGGGCGGTCAGATCCAGTCCGATCCCGCCCCACTCCAGCCAGTCGAGCAGCCCCGGCAGCTCGTCGGCGCTCCCCGCGGCCACCAGCAGCCGCATCCGCCGCCCCGAGAGGGCGACAGGGCCGGTCCGTCCGTACCGCCCGAGCAGGGCGTACCCCGCGTCGGCCGGCAGCTCCAGCACGTCGAAGCGGAGCCCGGTCGGCAGCCGCACCGGCGGCCCCGCGGCCGTCGCCCACCCGAGCTCGCGCTCGTACCAGCGCGTGACGCCGTCGTCGGGCGGCACCGGCAGCGGTGCACGAGGGGGCGGGACGGTGAAGGCCATACTCCGGGAACTTCCCCGCCCGCTCGATGGTTACGGATTGTGTGGACGTCATTGCAGACCGTGGCCGGATGGGGTTGATTGCGGAGTGTTCGAAGGCGCAAGAGTGTTCGCCCATAGCTGAGGGAACTGGCCCGCGCCGCATGGAGTGTCACTGCTAACGGGTAAGACATCCCTAGTGGGGACGGACGACACGCAGGCTTTAGGGGTCTCCCGTTCGCCATCGGCGTACTGGTGGCAGGGGTAACTGCCTGGCCTGCGGGAACATCGTCTCGCACCATCAGGTTGGAGCATTTGTCGGCGTTCGGGGCAGGAGGCCAGCGACGGGTGTCGGCAGTTGGAATGAGCGGTCCCCGCTTGCGGGACTAAGCTGCGGAAGGACAGGGAGGGGATCGACCCCTAACTGACTGACCGCTCTGAGGAGCGATTAACGATGTTCGAGAGGTTCACCGACCGCGCGCGGCGGGTTGTCGTCCTGGCTCAGGAAGAAGCCCGGATGCTCAACCACAACTACATCGGCACCGAGCACATCCTCCTGGGCCTTATCCACGAGGGTGAGGGTGTCGCCGCTAAGGCCCTGGAGAGCCTCGGGATTTCGCTCGAGGCGGTCCGCCAGCAGGTGGAGGAGATCATCGGCCAGGGCCAGCAGGCCCCGTCCGGGCACATCCCCTTCACCCCCCGTGCCAAGAAGGTCCTGGAGCTGTCGCTCCGTGAGGCTCTTCAGCTGGGCCACAACTACATCGGCACGGAGCACATCCTGCTCGGCCTGATCCGCGAGGGTGAGGGTGTCGCCGCCCAGGTCCTCGTGAAGCTCGGCGCCGATCTCAACCGGGTGCGGCAGCAGGTCATCCAGCTGCTCTCCGGTTACCAGCAGGGCAAGGAGGCCGCCACGGCCGGCGGCCCGGCCGAGGGCACGCCCTCGACCTCCCTCGTCCTCGACCAGTTCGGCCGGAACCTCACCCAGGCAGCTCGTGAGTCCAAACTCGACCCGGTCATCGGGCGCGAGAAGGAGATCGAGCGGGTCATGCAGGTGCTGTCCCGCCGTACGAAGAACAACCCGGTCCTCATCGGCGAGCCCGGCGTCGGCAAGACGGCGGTCGTCGAGGGCCTGGCGCAGGCCATCGTCAAGGGTGAGGTGCCCGAGACCCTCAAGGACAAGCACCTCTACACCCTGGACCTCGGCGCGCTGGTCGCCGGCTCCCGGTACCGCGGTGACTTCGAGGAGCGCCTGAAGAAGGTCCTCAAGGAGATCCGCACCCGCGGCGACATCATCCTGTTCATCGACGAGCTCCACACCCTGGTGGGTGCGGGTGCCGCCGAGGGCGCGATCGACGCCGCCAGCATCCTGAAGCCGATGCTGGCCCGCGGCGAGCTGCAGACCATCGGTGCGACGACGCTCGACGAGTACCGCAAGCACCTGGAGAAGGACGCGGCCCTGGAGCGCCGCTTCCAGCCCATCCAGGTCGCGGAGCCGTCGCTGCCGCACACCATCGAGATCCTCAAGGGTCTGCGCGACCGGTACGAGGCGCACCACCGCGTCTCCATCACCGACGAGGCGCTGGTCCAGGCCGCCACCCTGGCCGACCGGTACATCTCGGACCGCTTCCTGCCGGACAAGGCGATCGACCTGATCGACGAGGCCGGCTCCCGGATGCGTATCCGCCGGATGACCGCGCCGCCGGACCTGCGCGAGTTCGACGAGAAGATCGCCGGTGTCCGCCGGGACAAGGAGTCCGCGATCGACTCCCAGGACTTCGAGAAGGCGGCTTCTCTCCGCGACAAGGAGAAGCAGCTGCTGGCGGCGAAGGCCAAGCGGGAGAAGGAGTGGAAGGCCGGCGACATGGACGTCGTCGCCGAGGTCGACGGCGAGCTGATCGCCGAGGTCCTCGCCACGGCCACCGGCATCCCGGTCTTCAAGCTGACGGAGGAGGAGTCCTCCCGGCTGCTGCGCATGGAGGACGAGCTCCACAAGCGCGTCATCGGCCAGAAGGACGCCATCCGGGCGCTGTCCCAGGCGATCCGGCGTACCCGCGCCGGTCTGAAGGACCCGAAGCGCCCCGGCGGTTCCTTCATCTTCGCCGGTCCGTCCGGTGTCGGTAAGACCGAGCTCTCCAAGACGCTCGCCGAATTCCTCTTCGGCGACGAGGACGCGCTGATCTCCCTCGACATGTCGGAGTTCAGCGAGAAGCACACGGTGTCCCGGCTCTTCGGCTCCCCGCCCGGATACGTGGGTTACGAGGAGGGTGGCCAGCTCACCGAGAAGGTGCGCCGGAAGCCGTTCTCCGTCGTCCTCTTCGACGAGGTCGAGAAGGCCCACCCCGATATCTTCAATTCCCTTCTCCAGATCCTGGAGGACGGTCGCCTGACCGACTCCCAGGGCCGGGTCGTGGACTTCAAGAACACGGTCATCATCATGACGACCAACCTCGGGACCCGGGACATCTCCAAGGGCTTCAACCTGGGCTTCGCCGCCCAGGGCGACACCAAGAGCACCTACGAGCGGATGAAGGCGAAGGTCAACGAAGAGCTGAAGCAGCACTTCCGGCCTGAGTTCCTCAACCGTGTGGACGACACGGTCGTCTTCCACCAGCTCTCGCAGGAAGACATCATCCAGATCGTCGACCTGATGATCGCCAAGGTGGATGAGCGGCTCAAGGACCGCGACATGGGCATCGAGCTCAGCCAGGAGGCGAAGCTCCTGCTGGCCAAGAAGGGCTACGACCCGGTCCTGGGTGCCCGGCCGCTGCGCCGGACGATCCAGCGCGAGATCGAGGACCTGCTCTCCGAGAAGATCCTCTTCGGTGAGCTGCGCCCCGGTCACATCGTGGTCGTCGACACCGAGGGCGAGGGTGAGGAGAAGAAGTTCACCTTCCGCGGCGAGGAGAAGTCGGCGCTGCCGGACGTTCCGCCGATCGAGCAGGCGGCGGGCGGCGGCAGCGGTCCGAACCTGTCGAAGGACGCCTGAGCGTCCTGAGCGAACGCTGAAAGGGGCTGCCCCGGATCCCATGAGGGTCCGGGGCAGCCCCTTTCGTGCGTCTGCGCCTACTGCGCCAGGCTGAGCACCCGGACCCGCGGCGGAAATCCGTTTCTGCCCGACACCGTGCCGCGGATGTCGTGCACGTACACGACCTCCAGCCGCTCCAGGGCGTGCAGCGGCGCCAGATCGACCGGGTTCTGGTGGAAGCGGTGGGAGACGACGATCTCGACGAGGTCAGGGAAGAGACGGGGGACCCTGTCGAGTGACGACGACCCGGGGTCCCGCATTTCGAGGAACAGGTTCCCGGTCGGCGGGGCGGTTTCGGTGCGTGCGAGCTGGAAGTCGTCCAGGACGACCTCGGTGGCGGTGACGCCGGCCGGCAGCGAGAGGTCCGTCAGGCTCGGGCAGCGGTTGACTTCCAGGGAGTGAATGGTGCCCGCGGCCTGGAGGCAGGCGAGGCTCTCCAGCCCGTTGTTCTTGGAGATGCGCACGACGGGTGGTGAGCAGGCGCGGACCGTCCTGGCGATGACGTCCTCCGGAAGCTCACCCTGGAAGTGCAGTCCGCGGCTGCCGCCCAGGGCGCTGAGGAAGTCCGCGTGCTCGGCGCTGCGGACCGAGTACTGCAGGCCGGTGGGGTCGGTGACGGCGATGACCTCGGCGGCGTACTGCTCGGTGTCGTAACGGTCCCAGGCCCAGACGAGCTGCGAGCGGACCAGCAGCGACGGGTGCGTGGCGTACCGCGCGAGGAAGGGGATCGCCGCGTCCGAGGCGATGCGCGAAGCGGTGACGACGGTCGTACGGGCGGCCTCGTCGTCGGCCACGTCGCTGGGGCCCGGCAGCAGGTCCAGGACGAGCGGGCCGGCCGTGGCCAGCTCGCGCGCCTCCTCCAGGGTGCGGGGCGGAATGACCCGCGCCGTACGGGCGAGCAGCGCCTCGCGGATCTCCGGTGAGATCTCGGTCGCCTGCTCCATCGCCGCCGCCGCGACCACCAGGGTCCGCAGCTGGGTGGCGCGGTCCTGCGCCGCGTCCGCCACGGCCAGCAACTCGCGGAAGATCTCGGCGCATTCGCGGGGCCGCGCGTGGGCGACCGCCATGCGGATGACGTCCTCCCACTGGTCGTCCGCCGCGTGCCGGGTCAGGACGCCGATGTGCCACTCGTCGACGATGGCCTTCGCGGCGAGGTAGTCCTGGAAGGTGCGGTGGACGAAGTCGACGGCGCCGGGGGAGGGTTCGCGCAGCAGGCCGCTGCGGTGGAGGAGGTGGGCGAAGACCGCCTGTGGGTCACCGGCGGCCGCGGCTTCGGGCACGGCGGGGATCGCGCCGGTGACGAGGGACTCCGCCCGCGAACGGTCCATCTCCGTGCGGCCGTTGAGGGTGAGCCAGTAGGCGAGGCGCTGGACGAGCTGGATCTGCGGGGCCTCGGGGATGTCGACCCCGGACGGGGTCCCCATGTCCCGCTCGCGGTCGCGTCGGTCGAGCAGCATCGACAGCGCGGCCTCGTACAGCGCCTTGCGGCCGCGGGGCAGAAAGCCGCGGCGGTCGCGGTGCAGGGCGCAGACGAGACCGCACATCAGCGGGTTGGTGGCCAGCAGGGCGAGGTCGCGCTTGGTGCGGAGGGCGTCGAGGAGCGGCTGCTCGTACGACGCCGCGTCCGGGCCCGCGGCGCGGTGCCAGCGCCGGACGAAGGACGTCACCTCCGTACGGCTCATGGGGGAGAGGGTCAGCTCGGTGAAGCCGTCGGTGGCGAGCCAGTCGTCTCGTACGGCCGAGGGGCGGGAGGTGACGAGCCAGCGGTTCCCGGCGTCGTACGTCGCGAGCAGGTCGCGCAGCCAGCGACGGGTGCGCTCGCGCTCGGCCTCGGGGATCTCGTCGATGCCGTCGATCAGGACCAGGGCGCGGCCCCCGGACAGAACCCGGTCGGCCCAGCCGTCGGGCGGGGTGAGCGGACACCCGGCGGCGGCGAGGAAGCGGTCGGGCGGGGGCAGCCGCTCGCCGTGCCGGGTGAGGGTGCGCAGGGGCAGGACGAAGGGGACACGGTCGCGGAGGTAGGCCATCCGCTCGTCGTGGTCGCGGCCGGCGGTGGAGATGGCGAGCCACTGCACGAGCGTGGTCTTCCCGGAGCCGGCGACCCCGCGGAGCAGGACCTTGTCGTGCTGGGCGAGGGCCTCGTCCGCGCGGACCGGGGTGCGGTGCTCGCGCAGCACGGTGTCCAGGGAGCCGCGCAGCCCGTCGGCGCTCCCGGGGTCGCGGAGCGCGCTGCCGGGGTCGCGGAGCGCGGCCCGTACGCCTGGTTCGTCCGCCGCGGACGCCTCCAGGCTCAGATACGCCACGTCCAGCGGCCAGGCGTCCGGCGAGTGGTGCAGGTCGATGCCGTAGATGGTCAGGCCGCCGTGCTTCTTCGCGACGTACGCCAGGTAGCGGTGCTCGAAGGCCGCGTCGCGGGCGTCGGCGCGGGGCAGGCGCACGATCAGCTCGTCGAGCCTGGCGAGCAGCTCGGCCTGGGTGCGGCTCTGCTCGACCAGCGTCCGGGCGACGAAGGAGGAGCGCTGGGTGAAGAACTGCAGGATGTGGAGGCAGGCCCACTCGGTGACCGAGTCCAGGTACAGCGTGGCGTCCGCCGAGAGCCCTTCGGCGGCGCGCCGGGCCTCCGCCGAGGTCCGCAGCAGCCGGGCCAGCTCGCGGTGGCCGTGGCGCACCGCCTGGACGTCGTCCATCTCCAGGTCGCCGAGGGCGAGCAGGGTGCGGGCGAGGGCGTCGGCGACGGCCTCGCCCTCCTCGGGCGGGAACGGCGGCTCGCCCGGTCCGGACTGGGACTGCTGGACCAGGGTGGAGGCGAGCCTGCGTACGTCCTTGTCGGTGAGGGTCCGCTTCTCGCCGCGGAACGAGACGAGCCCGGCGAGCCGCACGGGCTTGTCGGTCAGCCCCGCCCCGCTCCCTTCGTGCACGAGGAGCCGCTTCAGGAGCGGTGTGACGGCGGCCGAGGCCAGTCGGACGCCGATGAGTGCGGGCTCCATGTGCGATCCCCCCGGATCCTCGATTTCCCCGACCTCCAGAGGGTGCTTTTCCCCCGGAAAATCGGCGTTTTTGGTGTGACCCACAACGCACCGCGGCGGCCGCGGTCGTGACAAGGCGCACAGGCCGTTCCGAGCCTACTAGGCACCTTAGTGGGGGTTTCCGGGGGCGCTCCGGGGCTTTCGGGGGCCGGGAGAGGGACTTTCGGCCCGGGGGCGGGGGAGGCGCGGGACCGGCAATGCGGGCATCCAGCCCGCATTGCCTCTACATGCGGTTAAACGGGTCTTCGTCCGTAGATTTCGGACAGCGCGTGAGAGGGGTTCCGACGGCGTCAAGGGTCCGGCTCACACGGCCCCGGCTACGACGAGATGTCGTAGATGGGGTGTTTGAGATGGCTTGGGGGTCCGGGTTACCAAGGTGTTGGCCCGGTGCTGATGCGCCGGGCAGCGACTTGCCCGATCAGCCCGGAGGTTCTCCCGCATGTCGAAGCGCAACATCAACCAGCTCCGCCCGTCCGTGCTCCGTACCCGTGGCGCCGTCGTGGCTGCCGGACTCGGCGCCGTGATGGTCGTCGGAGCCGGTGCCGGTGTCGCCACCGCCGATGCGGTGAAGGCCTCTCCCGCCGCCGCCGTGGCCCAGCAGGCCAAGGCTCAGGCGAAGGCGGCCGCGCAGGCCCACGTCGCCGTCAAGCCCGTCGCCGCGAAGAAGGCCGGTTCCTGGGTCAAGCCCGTCGGCCACTACACCCTGAGCGCCAGCTTCAACCAGGGCGGCGCGATGTGGTCCCACAAGCACTCCGGCCAGGACTTCGCCGTTCCGGTCGGTACCCCGGTCAAGGCCGCCAGCACCGGCGTCGTCGTGAAGGCCGGCCCCAACGGCGGCGGCGACGGTCCCGCGTACGGCAACGCCATCGTGATCAAGCACGGCAACGGCCGCTACACGCAGTACGCCCACCTGTCGAAGATCAACGTGCGCATAGGTCAGTCCGTGCACGCCGGCAGCGCCATCGCCCTCTCGGGCAACACCGGTAACTCGTCCGGCCCCCACCTGCACTTCGAGGTCCGTACGACCCCGAACTACGGCTCGGCCCTGAACCCGGCCACCTTCCTGCGCGCCCAGGGCGTCTTCATCTGACCCCGGCTGCCTGCGGTGTGATCACTGCGGTGACCGCCGCGATGCGGTCACTTCGGTGAGCTGCCGGTCCCCTGCTGGGCCTGGGTCACCAGATCGACGGCGACTTCGAGGAGAGCTTCGTGCTTCTCCTCGGGGTCGCCTTCGACGTTCTGCATGAAGAACATCCCCGCGTGCATCGTGAACAGCGCGCTGATGCAGCGGACGCGGTCGGTCATCGTGAGGTCCGGCTCCTGGACCAGCCCGACCAGGGTGAGCAGGCGCTCCTTGAAGGTCAGCCCGATGCTCAGCTCGCGCACGGTGGCCTGGTTCTCCTGCATGAACCGGAAGAGCGGCTCCGCGTCGATCAGTGCCGCCTGGTAGCGGCGCAGGACCTCCTTCTTCGTCTCCAGGGTGCGCGGCTGCCCCTCGGCCCAGGTGATCAGCCGGTCGATCGGCTGCGTCAGGTCCTCGAAGAGGCTGACGATGATGTCTTCCTTGGTCTTGAAGTGGTAGTACAGCGCCGCCTTGGTGACGTCCAGCCGCTCGGCGATCTCGCGCAGCGAGGTCTTCTCGTAGCCCTGCTCGGCGAAGAGCTCCAAGGCGACGTCCTGAATGCGCTGGCGAGTGTTGCCTCGTGCCATGGGGGCTCTCCTGGGGGCGGCGTGGACGTAGCCATGAACGTACATGGACGTGGTCATGAACTTACTTGACGCCCGGCTAGTTTCGGGTCTACTGTCCCTCAGTCTAGTGAACTAGCCGGGCGGCAAGTAAGTGCTCAGGGGAGTGGAACCGATGGCAAGACAGGAAGTGCCGGAGAAGGCGGTACCCGAGAAGGCGGGGGACGGCACTCCTGACGGAGCTCCGCAGCCGCGCAGCGTCCGCGTCGTCCTGCTCGCGCTGATGATCGCGATGCTGCTCGCCATGCTCGACAACATGATCATCGGCACCGCGATGCCGACGATCGTCGGCGAGCTCGGCGGCCTCGCGCACCTGTCCTGGGTCGTCACCGCGTACACCCTCGCCACCGCCGCCTCCACCCCGATCTGGGGCAAGCTCGGCGACATGTACGGCCGCAAGGGCGTCTTCCTCACCTCGATCGTGATCTTCCTGATCGGCTCGGCACTGAGCGGAATGGCCCAGGACATGGGCCAGCTGATCGGCTTCCGCGCGGTCCAGGGCCTGGGTGCCGGTGGACTGATGGTCGGCGTCATGGCGATCATCGGCGACCTGATACCGCCCAGGGAGCGCGGCAAGTACCAGGGCATGATGGCCGGCGTGATGGCCCTCGCCATGATCGGCGGACCGCTGGTCGGCGGCACCATCACCGACCACTGGGGCTGGCGCTGGAGCTTCTACATCAACCTGCCGCTCGGCGCCTTCGCGCTCGTCATGCTCACCATCGTCCTGCACCTGCCGAAGCGGGACCGGGCGGAGCGCGGCGCGGCCAAGGGGCGCATCGACTACCTGGGCGCCGCGCTGCTCACGGTCGGCATCACGGCGATCGTGCTGGTCACCACCTGGGGCGGCACGGAGTACGCCTGGGACTCCGCCGTCATCATGGAGCTCATCGCCATCGGTGTCGTCTCGCTCGTCGGCTTCGTCTTCGTCGAGACCAGGGCCGCGGACCCGATGATTCCGCTGCACATATTCCGCAGCCGCAACTTCACGCTGATGTCGGTGATCGGCTTCCTCGTCGGCTTCGTGATGTTCGGCGCGGTGCTCTTCCTGCCGCTCTTCCAGCAGTCGGTGCAGGGCGCCTCGGCCACCAACTCCGGGCTGCTGCTCCTGCCGATGCTGCTGTCGATGATGGCCGTCTCGCTGATCGCGGGCCGGACCACCACCAATACCGGCAAGTACAAGATCTTCCCCATCATCGGCGGCGGGCTGATGACCGCGGGGCTCTTCCTGCTCGCGCAGATGGACACCGGCACGTCCCGGCTCACCTCCGGGCTGTACATGGCCGTGCTCGGCGCCGGCATGGGCTTCCTGATGCAGATCACGATGCTCGTCGCGCAGAACAGCGTCGAACTGAAGGACATGGGCGTGGCCTCCTCGTCCACCACCCTCTTCCGTACGCTCGGTTCCTCCTTCGGCGTCGCGATCATGGGCGCGCTCTTCACCGGGCGGGTGGAGGACGAGATGGCGGCACGGGGCGGCTCCGCGATCACCCAGCAGTCCGCGCAGCTGGACGCGGCGAGCCTGGCGAAGCTTCCCGAGCAGGTGCGTGAGGCGTACCAGTTCGCGGTGGCGTCGGGCACCCACGCCGCGTTCCTCCTCGGTTCGGCGGTCGCGGTCCTCGGCTTCGTGGCGGCCTTCTTCGTCAAGGAGGTGCCGCTGAAGGGCGCGGGCCCGGTGAAGCCGGAGCCGGCGGCCCAGCAGGGCTCGGAGAAGCTCGCGGAAGCCGTCTGAGGAACCTGTCCGAGCGGCCCCCGGCGCACACGCGCCGGGGGCCGTTGTCAGTGGGCCGTGCCAGCATCGTGTGTGTGGAGAAGCACGGGGGAAGGGCCACCCCGCCGACGGCGCCCCTTGCCCATCTGCGGCAGCTGCGCCTCGCCAAGGACGCCATGGACCGCGACTGGGCCGAGCCGCTCGACCTCGACGCCGTCGCCGCCCACGCCGGATACTCGCGCTTCCACTTCGTCCGCGCCTTCAAGACGGTCTACGGCGAGACGCCCGGGCAGTATCTGTCGCGCAGACGGATAGAGCGGGCCGAGGAGCTCCTGCGCTCCGCGGACCTCTCGGTCACCGAGATCTGCTCGCTGGTCGGCTTCAGCAGCCTCGGCACCTTCTCGACCCGGTTCAAGAAGCAGACCGGTCTTACCCCGAGCGCGTACCGGACGAAGCACGTGGGGCGCGGCGCCGCGCTCATACCCGGGTGTTACGCACTGCTCTGGGCGGGCGCCTTCCCGAGGCGCAGGTCGGAGGAGCCCAGGCCCGGCGACCACCCCACGGCCAGTGGGCCCATGGCCCGTGAGCCCGTGGTCCGTGAGCCCGAGGAGCGCAGTTCCGGGAACCGCAGTTCCGAGGACCGCAATTCTGAAGAAGCCGGCTGACCGAGCCGCCGCCTACGGTGACAGGGCAAGCACGACGAGCGTCGACCAGGAGCACGAAATGATCAAGGGACTCGCCATTTCCACCGTCTGGGTCCTCGACCAGGACCGGGCCAAGGAGTTCTACACCGAGAAGCTCGGCCTCGAGGTGCGCAACGACATGACGATGGGCGAGGGCGGTATGCGCTGGCTCACCGTCGGAGCGAAGGACCAGCCGGACGTCGAGCTGACCCTGATGGTCCCCGGCGTGCCGGTCATGGATCCCGAGTCGGCGGAGGCGATCAAGAGGCTGGTCGCGAAGGGCATCCTCGGCGCGGGGGTCCTGACCACGGACGACATCCACGGTGACTACGCCAGGCTGAAGGAGAAGGGCGTGGAGTTCCTTCAGGAGCCGCAGGAGCGTCCGTACGGCACGGAGGCGATCTTCCGGGACGACTCCGGCAACTGGTTCTCGTTCACGCAGCGCCGTGAGGGGGGCCTGGACCTGGACAAGGACTGGGCCTGCTAGGCCGTGTCTGACAAATCCCGCCTGGTGCGCGGCGTCCGGCACGCACTCCCCCGTAGCCCTTCGGGCACGGGAGGTGCCCCCACGCTGCGTTGTCGGAGTCATCCGAGTACGTCCAGTACGAGGATGATCCTCCGCCGTGCGATTGCACGCACCGGACGCCGCGCACCCCGCCCTGCGGGCGGACGGCGCCATGTGTCAGACACGACCTAGTCGGGGGTCAGTCCGCGAGCCGCGGCATCGGGAAGCTGCCGGTGCTCGTCGGGGCGTGCTCCGGGAGCCAGAGCACGGCGATCGCGCCACCGGAGCCGCTGCCCTGTGCCGCCGCGCCCTCGGGGTTCGCGCCCTCGGGGTTCGCATTGCGGAACGTGAGCCGGGCGCCGAGGACCCGGGCCTGGCCGGCCGCGATCGTCAGGCCCAGCCCGTGGCCCTGACCGGCGCGGTCGCTCGTGCCGGTGCGGAACCGGCTCGGGCCCTCGTGCAGCAGCGCCTCGGGAAAGCCGGGGCCGTGGTCGCGCACCCGCACGACCCGGCCCTCGATGGTGACCTCGACCGGCGTTCTGCCGTGCTTGGCGGCGTTCGCCAGGAGATTGCCGAGGATCCGTTCGAGCCGGCGCGGATCGGTGTTGACCCAGGACTCGTGCACGACCCGCACGATCGCGTCCGGGTCCAGCACGGAGACGCGCCTGCCGACGAACTCGCCCAGTGCTATCTCCTGGAGCTCGGCCCGCTCCGAGGCGCTGTCGAGCCGGGCGACCTCCAGCACGTCCTCGACGAGGGTGCGCATGGCCTGGGCCCGGTCCCGTACGAGCTCGGTGGGGCGGCCCGGGGGCAGCAGCTCGGCCGCCGTGAGCAGGCCGGTCACCGGTGTGCGCAGCTCGTGGGCGATGTCGGCGGTGACGCGCCGCTCCGCCTCGATGCGCGCGTTGAGCGCGTCGGTCAGGTGGTCGACGGCGCGCGCCAGCTCGTCGGTCTCGTCGCGGACGACTCCGCCGACGGCCTTGCGGACCCGCACCTCCGTGTTGCCCTGTGCGACCTTGCCGGCGGCGGCCGCGGCCTTGCGCAGCCGGCGGGAGAGCTGGCCGCCGATCAGCACACCGAGCGCGGAGCCGGCGAAGACCACCGACACCGAGCCGATGATCAGGGCACGGTCGAGGTCCTTCATGATCGTCGCACTGCGGTCGGCGATCCGGTTGTGCAGGGACAGGACGTCCCCGTTGCCGAGCGGCACGGCCGCCCAGATGTCCGGGGCGCCGCTGTGGTGCTCCTGCACGTAGGTCGCCTGGCGGCCGTCCTCGAGCAGGTAGCGCAGTTCGCGCGGGAGCGCGGGGTCGTTGAGCTTGGTGCCGAACTTGGGCTCGGTCTTGGGCTTGGTGGTCTCGTAGATGCGCTGGGCGAAGAGCAACCGGTTCATCTGGAGATCGCGCGCGCTGTCGAGCATCGAGACCCGCGCCGAGTTGTGGACGACCAGGCTCAGGGCGACCGCGATCAGCGCACCGACGCCGGCGATCGCGACGCTGATCTTCCACCGGACGCCCGTGCGCAGGGCGAGACGCTTCATGCCGGATCCTGTCCCGTTCCGGGGCGGGGCGCGCGGCGCCTCATGCCTTGAGCTTGTAGCCGAAGCCGCGGACCGTTTCGATCCGGTCCTGGCCGATCTTCGTGCGGAGCCGCTGCACATGGACGTCGACGACGCGGGTGTCGCCGCCCCAGCCGTAGTCCCAGACCCGCTCCAGCAGCTTGTCCCGGGACAGCACCGTGCCCGGCGCGGACGAGAACTCCAGCAGCAGTCGCATCTCCGTCGGCGTCAGCCCGACCGGCTCGCCGGCCCGGCGCACCTCCATGCCCTCCGTGTCGACCTCCAGGTCGCCGAAGGTCAGCACCCCTCCCGCGCCCGGCTGCCCCGGCTCGCCGGAGTCGCCCGAAGCGCCGCTCGCGTGTCCGAAGCGCCGCAGCACCGCGCGGATCCGTGCGACGAGCACGGCCCCGTCGAACGGCTTGGTCACGTAGTCGTCGGCGCCCGCCTCCAGGCCCAGGACGACATCGATCGAGTCCGCCCGGGCGGACAGCATGATCACGGGCACGGTCGACTCGTCCCGGATCCGCCGGCACAGGCTGACGCCGTCGAGACCCGGCAGCATCACGTCGAGCAGCGCGATGTCGGGCCGGTCGGCGCGGAATGCCTCCAGTCCGGCCAGCCCGTCCGGCATCGCGGTCACCGTGAAGCCGTCGCGCTCCAGAGCGAGCTGGGTGGCCTCACGGATGACGTCGTCGTCCTCCACGAACAGGACATGTGTCTCGGCCATCCGGCTGTGCTCCGCTGCTCTCTCGGTCTTGTCTCGGTCGGTCTCGGTCGGTCTCGGTCGGTCTCGGTCGGTCTTGGTCTTGGTGTTGTCTCGGTCTCGGTCTCGGTCTCGGTCCGGGGGTGTCGGGGTCGGGGTCGGTGTCGGTCTTGTGCGTGTCCGGGCGCCGCTCAGCTGGTGCCCGCCGCGGAGGGCACCGGCTCCTCCGCGATGCCGCCGTCGACCGACCGGCTGTACTCGTTCTCCACCCGGTCGTGCTCGACGAACCTGTTCCCGGTCCAGCGGTACGTGACCACGATCTCGCCGGAGGGGTAGGAGACCGGGTCGCCCTTCGCGTACACCTGCCTGGTGACGATCAGATCGCCGCGGTCGATCGTCGAGTAGACCGCCGGCTCCTCGGCGCCGAACACATTCTCGTAGCTGTCGTCGTCCTCGCGGTAGACGAAGGTGCCGACCCCCACCGCGTCTCCGCACGTCAGCACATTCACCACGACGTCCGGGACCGGGCTGCTGGTGAGGTTCCCGTACGACGTGTCGATGGGGTACGCGTCCCCTGCGCAGCGCTTCAGATCGGCCTTGACCCGGTCGCTGACCTTGGGGTCCGCCATGACCAGCCGGACCGCGTCGACCTTCTTCACCGGTGAGGCCGTGGTGGAGGGCCCGGTGGTCGACGGGGTCTGCGCCACCGGATCGGTCCGCGCGGGGCCCTCGTCACGGGCGCCCGTGCCACCGGTCGAGCAGCCGGCCGCGAGCAGCCCGAAGGCGGCGAGCCCGGCCACTGCCGTGCCACTCGCCGCCCATCGGCCGATGCCGCCTCTGGCGCTGCTGCCGTCTCCGGCTAGGCCGCGCAACGCTCCCGCCCCCGTCCCTCACGACGTGCGTACGTACGATCTCCACGCTGCGCGGGGACCACCGGCCTGCGGCTCTCCAGCCCCCGGCCTTCGCGCTCGCGGTTCTCCAGCTCCTGGCGGAGCCGGGCGAGCGCCCGGTGCAGCGTGCTCTTCACCGTACCTGTCGACATACCGAGCGCGGCGGCGGTCTCCTCGGTGCTCATCTGCTCCCAGTGCCGCAGCACGACCACGCTGCGCTGCTTGGGCGCGAGCACCTTCAGGACGTCCATCAGCAGCGCCCGGTCCGCGTGCTGCTCGGTGGCGTCGTCGACGCTGGCGTCCGGCAGCTGCTCGGTCGGGACCTCTTCGAGCTTGCGCGCCCGCCACCACTCGGTCCGGGTGTTGATCATGACACGGCGGAGGTAGGCGTCGGCCAGCGACTTGTCGGCTATGCCCTCCCAGCGGCCGTACGTCCGCACCAGCGCCGTCTGCAGCAGGTCCTGGGCCTCCACCGGGTCGGGGACGAGCCGTCGGGCGCTACGCAGCAGCGCCTCCTGCCGAGTGCGTACGTACTCCTCGAATTCGAGCACCTCGCCGTGCGCCATCGTGAACCGCCTCCATCCCCGTAACCAAGCCCCGTGACAACGCTGCGCTGCCGTGTGACCTCGTGGTTTCCCTTACATCACGAGAACCTACGGAGCTGTTGTCACGGGGCTGTCCGAGGCAGCCGTCGGAGGGCGCACGGCCATCCATCGGTTGTGTAACAGCGGCACATGCCGGGGTTCGGCCGGGGAATCTCAGGTGAGAGGCAGCCGGAACCGATCATTCTCCAGTGGCTCGACCAAACCGTCCGAGACCAGCCCGTCCAGGGCGCGGGCCCGCTGGACCGGTTCGTCCCAGACCCGGTCCAGGACCGCCCGGTGCACCGGCCCGACCGCCTCGCGCAGCACCGCGAGCAGCTTGCCCCGCACCTGGCGGTCCGTGCCCGCGTACGTCTGGCCGCGCCGCGCCGGACCGTCGTGCGCCGGCTTCCCGGCCAGCCGCCAGGCGCACTGCCGGGCCACCGGGCAGCGCCCGCAGTCCTCGTTGCGCGCCGTGCAGACGAGCGCGCCGAGCTCCATCGAGGCCGCCGCCCAGCGGGCCGCCGTCGACTCGTCGTCGGGCAGCAGGGTGCGGGCCAGCCGGCGCTCGGCGGCCGTGGTGGCGTTCGGCGGGTACTGGATACCGGTCGCGGCGCGGGCGAACACCCGGCGGACGTTCGTGTCCAGCACCGGGTGCCGCTGCCCGTAGGCGAACGACGCCACGGCGGCCGCCGTGTACTCCCCGATCCCGGGCAGGGCGAGCAGCTGTGCGTGGTCGCGCGGCACGTCGCCGCCGTGCCGCTCCGTTATCGCCACCGCCGCACCGTGCAGCCTTAGCGCACGGCGGGGGTAGCCGAGCCGGCCCCAGGCGCGGACGGCCTCGCCCGGTGCCTCCGCGGCCAGGTCGGCGGGGCGCGGCCAGCGGGCGAGCCACTGCTCGTACACGGGGAGCACACGGCTCACAGGGGTCTGCTGGAGCATGAACTCACTGACCATCACTCCCCAGGCGCCGGCCTCGGGACGGCGCCAGGGCAGGTCGCGGGCGTGCTGGTCGAACCAGGCGAGGACGGGGGCATGGAGGCCGTGGTGGCGCTCGGTGAGGTCGGCGGAATGGTCCGGGGAGACGGCGGTGGGTCCGTCCGGAGGGACGTCGGCCGGGGTGCCGGCGGGGACGTCCGTGGCGGGGGAGGTCATCTCGGTCGCAGTCATGGCACTTCCGATCCTGGCATGCTCAGGGCCGTGGGCCGGGCATATGCTCCGGGACGGCACCGGGCCCGGCGAGCCAGAGCACGACCGGCGACCTGCTGGTCCGCATGGCAGCGGCGAGCAAGGCGGCCGGGCGTGTCCCGCCGCGTACGACGGCCAAGGCGACGGCCGCACCGAGCAGCAGGCCGACGGCGACGTCGTGCGGGTAGTGGACCCCGACGAAGACCCGTGAGAACGCCATCAGCAGTGCGAGCGGTCCCAGGACGAGACCGGTGAGCGGGGCGCGTGGCCGGAGACGCGGCCGCGGCCCCGTTTCAGCCCCTGGCCCCGGCCCCGTCTCAGCCCCTGGCCCCGGCTTCGGCCGGGGCAGCGCGAGTACGAGGGCGACGGCCGCGGCGCCTGCGATCGTGGCGTGGTTGCTGGGGAACGACCAGTCGCCGACGGGCGGACACGGCACCAGCGACGCGACCGCCCCCGCGACCGCGCGGCACGGACGCTCCTCGTCCACGACGGACTTCAGCGACTCGCTGCACACATAGGCCACCGCGGTCGCGAGCGGAGCGAGGACGGCCACGGCCATCGCCCTCGCGTCCCCGTGCCGCGCCCGCCACCACGCGACGACGAACAGCGCCCCGAAGAGCAGCAGCCCTGCCTCCGTCCAGAGTTCGGCGAGCTGCCGCGCCCAGGGAGGCGTCGCGTGGGCGTAACCGGTGATGTCGCGGTAGAGGCCGCTCGGGAGATCGCTTTCCATGGGGAGTGACCGTACGCGTACGGGAGTTGAAGCGGCTCGACGCCGCCGGCCGGGGTGTCCCCGACAGGAAGCGGAGGTCAACGCGCCCCGCCCATGCGACTTTCGGGCCATGCCTGCTTACAGTGTGTGATGATGATCGACAAAGTCGTGCATCATGGGCGGCGGGTGGGGCGGGAGTTGCCTCCGATCTCTCGTACAGTTCGGTACGTGGGATCTCTGCGCAATCCGGTCGGGCCGCTTCCCTCCTCCATCTACTGGCGACGGAGGGCCATCGCCCTGTCCCTGCTGGCGCTGCTCGCGCTGCTGGTTGCCTGGGCCGTCACCTCCGGTGGCGGCGGAACGAGGAACTCCGGCGACGACGGCAGGCCGGGCGACGACAAGCCCGCCCCCTCGATCACGCCGGGGGACGATCCGTCGGGCCCGGCGATCAGCGAACAGCCGGGCGGGCGCGACGAGTCGGGAGACGGCGGCGGGTCGGGCGGCGGTGACGGCGGCGGCGACGCCGGCAGCACGGACGGCGGTGCGGACACCGGCAAGAACGGCGACCCGGGCGCGATCGGCGCGGCCAACGGCGGCGGCGCGAGCGCGGGCGCACAGGTCCCCGCCGGTTCCCCGCTGCCGAACTGCGCCCCCGGCACCTTGCAGTTGACCCTGACCAGTGCCAAGGTCGCCTACGCCCCCGGCGAGAAGCCGCGCTTCCAGCTCGTCGCGAAGAACACCTCCGATGTCACCTGCAAGGCGGACTTCGGACCCAAGTCGGCGGTGCTGACCGTCAGCGACACCACGGACGACGAGGTCTGGTCGTCGGCCGACTGCCCGAGCGGCAGCGGCAGTCTGCTCCTGCGGGTGCCCGCGAACTCGACGGTCAGCCACATCGTCGACTGGGACCGTCGCCACAGCGCCCCGCGCTGCGCCACGCCCCCGGCCGGCCAGGTCCTCGCCGGAACGTACCTGCTGGAGGCCCGCTTCGCGGGCGCGACGGCGACACCGGCCTCGTTCCGCCTGGACAAGGACTAGGGCAAGAACTCGGACAAGGGCAAGAACTCGGACAAGGGCAAGAGCCAGGACAAGGGCCAGGGCCAGAGCCAGGACAAGGACTGGAGGGCGCCCGGCGGATCGTGCCGGGCTGATCCGGACGCCAAGCCCTAGGTCGTGTCTGACACATGGCGCCGTCCGCCCGCAGGGCGGGGTGCGCGGCGTCCGGTGCGTGCAATCGCAAGGCGGAGGATCATCCTCGTACTGGACGTACTCGGATGACTCCGACAACGCAGCGTGGGGGCACCTCCCGTGCCCGAAGGGCTACGGGGGAGTGCGTGCCGGACGCCGCGCACCAGGCGGGATTTGTCAGACACGGCCTAGTGCTGTGGCCGAAAAGGTTCACCGGCTCGCGACGCCCGGCACGGCACCTCGCGGCGTTGTCGGATCGCCCGAGTACGCCCAGTACGAGGGCGGTCCTCCGCCTTGCGATGCACCGCACGGGACGCCGCGAGCATCCCGGCAAACCTTTCCGGCCACAGCACTAGACGTAACGCTCCAGGATCGACGACTCCGCGAGCCGCGACAGCCCCTCGCGCACACTGCGCGCCCGCGCCTCGCCGACGCCGTCGACCGCCTGGAGGTCGTCGACACTCGCCGCGAGAAGCTTCTGGAGGCCGCCGAAGTGCTCCACGAGCCGCTCGATGATCGTGCCCGGCAGCCGCGGCACCTTCGCGAGCAGCCGGTAACCGCGCGGCGAGACCGCTGAGTCCAGCGTCTCGGGCGAGCCGCTGTAGCCCAAGGCGCGGGCCACGATCGGCAGTTCGAGCAGCTCCGCGTGCGTCAGGTCGTTGAGCTCCGAGAGCGCCTCGTCGACGGTGCGCGACCGCTTCGCCGTCGGCTCCGGCACATAGTCCCGGACGACCAGCTCACGCTCCGGCTCCACCCCCGCGATCAACTCGTCGAGCTGGAGGGCGAGCAGCCGCCCGTCGGTGCCGAGCTCGACCACGTACTCCGCGATCTCCGTCGCGATCCGGCGCACCATCTCCAGACGCTGCGCGACCGCCGTGACGTCGCGGACCGTCACCAGGTCCTCGATCTCCAGCGCGGAGAGAGTGCCGGCGACCTCGTCCAGGCGCAGCTTGTAGCGCTCCAGTGTCGCCAGCGCCTGGTTCGCGCGGGACAGGATCGCCGCGGACTCCTCCAGGACGCGCCGCTCCCCGTCCACGTACAGCGCGATCAGCCTCATCGACTGGGAGACCGACACGACGGGGAAGCCGCACTGCTTGGAGACCCGGTCCGCGGTGCGGTGGCGGGTGCCGGTCTCCTCGGTCGGGATGGAGGCGTCCGGGACCAGCTGCACACCGGCCCGGTGGATCTTGGTGATGTCCTTGTCGAGGATGAGCGCCCCGTCGAGCTTGCACAGCTCGCGCAGGCGGGTCGCCGTGAACTCCACGTCCAGGACGAAGCCGCCCGTGCACATCGATTCGACCGTCTTGTCCATGCCGAGGACGATGAGACCGCCGGTGTTTCCCCGCAGAATGCGCTCCAGGCCGTCGCGCAGGGCGGTGCCCGGGGCGACCGCACTCAGCGAGGCGCGCATCAGCGCTTCCGTGCCGGACCCCCCGGAGCCTCCGCCGGACTTTCCGGGTGCTGCGCCCCGGTCGTTGGCTGCCACTGCTCTCCTCCGGCTCGTACGGATGGGCGAGACCAGGGCAAAGTCTAGCGACCCCGGCCAGGCCCGGGCGGCGTCGCGGGCCGATGGGCACCGCCCCCGCCCGGCCCGGGCGGCCACCGGCGCACCTGGTCCCCTCGCCCGGGAAGGCTAGCGGCGCGCCTCCTCCCCCCGTGGGGCTTCCGCCCTGCGACCCCGCGGGAGCACCCTCAGCGCGTCCCCCATGTCGGCGACTTCCGTGACCTTCATACCAGGCGGCACCTTGCCCGGGTCGGACGGCACCAGCGCCTGGGTGAAGCCCAGCCGGTGCGCTTCCGCGAGCCGGCGCTGGACGCCCGTGACCCGTCTGACCTCGCCCGCGAGGCCGACCTCGCCGATCGCCACCAGGTTCTTCGGCAGCGGGGTGTCGCTGGCCGCCGAGGCCAGAGCGAGCGCGATCGCGAGGTCCGCCGCGGGCTCGGAGAGCTTCACGCCGCCGACCGTCGCGCTGTAGATGTCCCGCTTGCCGAGCGCGCTGATGCGGCCCCGCTGCTCCAGCACCGCCAGCATCATCGACACCCGGGAGGTCTCGAGGCCGGAGGTCGTGCGCCGGGGCGAGGGGATCTGGGAGTCGACGGTGAGCGCCTGCACCTCGGCGACGAGGGGGCGGCGGCCCTCCAGCGTGACCGTGAGGCAGGTGCCGGGCACGGGCTCGTCGCGCCGGGTCAGGAACAGCCCGCTGGGGTCGGCGAGTCCGGTGATCCCCTCGTCGTGCAGCTCGAAGCAGCCGACCTCGTCCGTCGCCCCGTACCGGTTCTTGACGCCCCGGACGAGCCGCAGCCGCGCATGCCGGTCGCCCTCGAAGTGGAGCACGACGTCGACGAGATGCTCCAGCAGCCGCGGTCCCGCGATCGCGCCGTCCTTGGTGACATGGCCCACCAGCAGCGTCGACATCCCACGCTCCTTGGAGGCCCGGATCAGCGCCCCCGCGACCTCCCTCACCTGTGCCATCCCGCCCGGCGCCCCGTCGATCTCGGGGGACGCCACGGTCTGGACGGAGTCCATGACCAGCAGCGACGGCTTGACGGCGTCGAGATGGCCGAGGACGGCCGAGAGATCGGTCTCGGCCGCGAGGTACAGATGGTCGTTGAGCGCGTTGATCCGGTCCGCGCGCAGCCGGACCTGGCTCGCGGACTCCTCGCCCGTCACGTACAGCGTGCGGTGGTCGTCGCTCGCCGCCTTCGCCGCGACGTCGAGCAGCAGCGTGGACTTGCCGACGCCCGGCTCGCCCGCGAGCAGCACGACCGCGCCCGGCACCAGCCCGCCGCCGAGCACCCGGTCCAGCTCGTCGACCCCGGTCGTACGGGCCGTGGCCTGCCGGCCGTCGACCTGGCCGATGGGCAGCGCGGCGTTCGTCACCCGGCCCGCCGCGGTCGTCCGCACGGCGGGCGCCCCGTACTCCTCGACCGTGCCCCATGCCTGGCACTCGGGGCAGCGGCCGAGCCACTTGGCGGTCGTCCAGCCGCATTCGGTGCAGCGGTAGGACGGCCGGTCCTTGGCGGATTTCGTACGGGCAGCCATGCGGCAAACCGTAGCGGCACCCACTGACAGCGCGTGCGGCCCCGTCGATGAACGCCGCCGATGATCACAGTCACCCGTACAGAGGCACATGCTCCTGTACCCCATCGAGGGATGCGTTCACCCGTATGGATTAAATGCGCCCAACCGGCGCGAAGGGTGTGCCTTGCGCTGCCTACGGTCGCCGGGTGAAGAGCAGCATGCCGGAACCCCCCGCGCACTCCGCCGGGCACGCGCCCGGGCACGCCGGGGGAGCGCCCCCCGAGCACGCCGTCGGCGCGCGCAGGCCCCATCGACGTGCGCAGGGCCGGCGGCCCGCTCTCGGGCAGACCCCGCCCGGACGGTACGAGGCGTATCTGGACGGGCTGTTCACGTACTGCCTCTCCGTGCTCTGCGACCACGAGGCGGCGACGGCCGTGCTCGGCGACGTCCTGGCCATCTCCGAACGACAGCACGGGCGTTGCCCCGCCGGGGAAGCCGAGCGGAAGGCATGGCTGTACGCGCTCGCCCGGTGGGCCTGTCTGCGCGCACTCGGCGAGCAGAAGCTCCACAAGCGGCAGGCGACAGGTGGCGCCCACGGGGCGCACAGCGGACGCCGCGCGCCCGCCGCCACCGAGGAGACCCCGGCCGTCGACCCCGAGGCCGCCGAGCGGCACCGCGCCGAGCTGGCCCGGCTGGCCTGGCCCGAGGCCGCCGGCACCACCCCCGAGCAGCGCGAGGCGCTCGAACTGGCCGTACGGCACCGCCTCGGTCCGAGCGAGGTCTCGGCCGTCCTCGGGACGGACCCCACGCGCACGCGCGAACTGCTCGCCTCCGCCGCCTGCGAGGTGGAGCGCACACGGGCCGCTCTCGCGGTCGTCGAGAGCGGCAACTGCCCGGCCGTCGCACGGCTGACCGGCGACCACCAGGTGCTGCTCTCCGCGGCGCTCCGCAGCGAGCTCGTCCGCCACGTCGACGACTGTCCGCGCTGCCGGCGCGCCGCCGAGCGCGCCGGCGCCGCGGGGCCGTGGCCGGGCTCGACCGTCACCCCCGAGGCGCTGCCGCTGGTGCCTGCGCCGAGGGCCGAGACCTACCTGGCGATGCTGCACGTCCCGCGGGCGCGCGCCGGAGGGCCGCGGTTCGGGCGGGACGGGTACCCCATGGACCCGAAGGACCACGCGGCCCGGCGCGACCGGTTGCGCGCACGCGCGGTCACCACGACCGTCGTCGCCACGGTCGTCGCGGCCCCGGTGCTCGCCCTCTGGGCGGCGTACCGGAGCGCCCCGCTCACCGGTGAGGGCCGCGACGGCTCCTCGGTCACCGCGACCGAGGGCGACGAGCCGGCCGGTCTCGACGGAGTCCCGTACGACCGCTACGAGAACGCGGGGAACGCCGGAGACGCTTCCAGCCCCGGCAACATGAGCGGCCCCGGCCCCCGCTTCACCCTCGGCAGCCGCTCGCCCGACATCTCCGTCGAAGTCATCAGCCCGGGGCTGCCGCCGACGGGCCCCTCCACCCCGGGCCACGGCCCCGGCAGGCTCACGGTCGCGGCGCAGCCCTCGTCCGGCGACACCACGATGATCGTCCTGACCGCGTCGGGCGGTGCGCCCGTCTCCTGGTCGCTGTGGACCGACGCCCCCTGGCTGTACGCGAGCGTCACCTCCGGCACGCTGCACCCGGGCGAGTCCGTCACGGTGTACGTCTCCGTCGACCACGCCGCCGAACCGGCCGGCCCCTGGAGCGCGCGTGTGGGCGTGGAGCCCTCCGGGACGGTCATCTCGATCGACGGCCGGGGCGAGCCGTCGACGCCCACGTCCCCACCGACGTCGGAGCCGCCCACCTCGGAGCCGCCGCCCTCGTCCGAGCCGCCGACGACCGAGCCCCCGCCGTCGTCGGAGCCTCCGCCGTCCTCCGAGCCGCCGCCCTCGTCCGAGCCGCCGCCCTCGTCCGAGCCGCCGGCGTCGGAGCCGCCGTCATCCTCCGAGCCTCCGCCGTCCTCGGAGCCGCCGGCGTCCGACCAGCCCAGCACGTCGGGCTGACGAAGCGTTTCTCCCTGAGCCCCTGAGCCCCTGAGCCCCGGAACCCCAGGACCCCGCCCCACGGCGGGGTCCTGGGCCCTACGGCCGTCTCCCCCTACAGCCCTACAGCCGTGTCCCTTACGCCATCCCCCGCGCCGGATCCGCCGGGTGCGGGGCCACCAGGGGAAGCTGCGACGCCAGGCGGGCCTCGCACAGCTCCACCAGGACGTCGTACGCCGCCTTGCCCATCAGCTCGGTCAGCTCGGGGCGGTACGTCACGTACACCGGATCACCCGCGCCGTGCGCCGACGTCGCCGACGTGCACCACCAGTGGAGATCATGCCCGCCCGGACCCCAGCCCCTCCTGTCGTACTCGCCGATCGAGATCTGGAGCATCCGTGTGTCGTCCGGACGGTCGATCCAGTCGTACGTACGGCGCACCGGCAGCTGCCAGCAGACGTCCGGCTTGGTCTCCAGCGGCTCGCGGCCCTCCTTCAGCGCCAGGATGTGCAGCGCGCAGCCCGCGCCGCCGGCGAACCCCGGACGGTTCTGGAAGATGCAGGAGCCCTCCCAGCGGCGCGTCTGGCGGTCGCCGTCCTCGTCGGCCTCGATCCAGCCGGTCCGCGTGCCCACGCCGTGGAACTGCCACAGCTCCGGCGTGAGCCGTGCCACATGCCCCGCGACCCGTTTCTCGTCGTCGTCGTCGGAGAAGTGCGCCCCGAGCGTGCAGCAGCCGTCGTCCGCGCGACCCGCCTGGATGCCCTGGCAGCCGCTGCCGAAGATGCAGTTCCAGCGCGAGGTCAGCCAGGTCAGGTCGCAGCGGAAGACCTGTTCGTCGTCGGCAGGGTCGGGGAATTCCACCCAGGCACGGGGGAAGTCCAGCCCTTTCTCGTCGGAGGCCGCCGCCTCGCCGGGCCCGCCGAGCACGACCGGCGCGTCCGGTGTGACCGAGATGACACGGGGGGAGTTGTTCGCGGGCTTCGGCTGCTTGGCTTTGCCCTGCTTCGCCTTTTTCGTCTTTGGCACGAGTCAAGCGTATGCGCGCGGCCGCAGTAGCGTTCCGTACATGAGACTCGGAGTCCTCGACGTCGGTTCGAACACGGTGCACCTGCTGGTGGTGGACGCGCACCCCGGTGCGCGCCCGCTTCCCGCCCATTCCCACAAGGCCGAGCTGCGCCTCGCCGAGCTGCTCGACGAGCACGGAGCGATCGGCCCCGACGGTGTCGACCGTCTCATCGCCACCATCGAGGACGCGCTCCAGGCCGCCGAGGACAAGGGCTGCGAGGACGTCCTCCCGTTCGCCACGTCCGCCGTCCGCGAGGCCACCAACGCCGATGCCGTGCTGGACCGCGTCAAGGCCGTGACCGGTGTCGACCTCACGGTGCTCACCGGCGCGGAGGAGGCCCGGCTCACCTTCCTCGCGGCCCGCCGCTGGTTCGGCTGGTCAGCGGGACGGCTCCTCGTGCTCGACATCGGCGGCGGCTCGCTGGAGATCGCGTACGGCATCGACGAGGAGCCCGACGCGGCGGTCAGCCTGCCGCTCGGCGCGGGCCGGCTCACGGCGGCGATGCTGCCCGGCGACCCGCCCAGGCCGGAGGACGTACGGGCGCTGCGCCGCCATGTGCGCACGAGCATCGCCCGCACGGTCGGCGAGTTCAGCCGCTTCGGCCGCCCCGACCACGTCGTCGCCACCTCCAAGACCTTCAAGCAGCTCGCCCGTATCGCGGGTGCCGCACGCTCCGCCGAGGGCCTGTACGTGCAGCGCGATCTGAGTCGTACGTCACTGGAGGAGTGGGTCCCGAAGCTCGCCGCGATGACCGCGGGGCAGCGCTCGGCGCTGCCCGGCGTCTCCGAGGGACGCTCGGCGCAGCTGCTGGCGGGCGCGCTGGTCGGGGAGGCCACGATGGACCTCTTCGGCGTCGACGAGCTGGAGATCTGCCCGTGGGCGCTGCGCGAGGGAGTGATCCTTCGGCGCCTGGACCACCTGCCCACCGACTGATGCCTCGCCCTCCGTCGCCCCGCAGACCGGTCCGCCGGCCGCGCCCGCAGCCGGAGCCCGGCACGCACCCTGAACCGCGTCCCGAGCCGGACCGCGAGCCGGGCTCCGAGCCGGGCTCCGAAGCGCGTTCCGAATCACGTCCCGAGCCGGGCTCCGAGCCGCGTCCCGAGCCGGGGTCCCCGACGTGCCCCGAACCGCGTCCCGGGCCCCTGAAGCGCCCTCCAGAGGCCCGTACGCTGTCCCTCGTGGCAGAACCAGTGGTGCGCATCCCGGATGCGAAGGTCGCCCTGTCGACGGCCTCCGTGTATCCGGAGTCGACGGCTACGGCCTTCGAGATCGCCGCGCGCCTCGGCTACGACGGCGTCGAGATCATGGTCTGGACCGATCCGGTCAGCCAGGACATCGAGGCGCTGCGCCGGCTCTCCGACTACCACCAGGTGCCGATCCTGGCGGTCCACGCGCCGTGTCTGCTGATCACCCAGCGGGTCTGGTCCACCGATCCCTGGGTGAAGCTCCAGCGCGCCCAGTCGGCCGCCGAGAAGCTCGGCGCGTCCACCGTCGTGGTCCATCCGCCCTTCCGCTGGCAGCGGCAGTACGCCCGCGACTTCGTCTCCGGCATCTGGCGGATGGCGAACGAGACCGATGTGCGCTTCGCCGTGGAGAACATGTACCCGTGGCGCTACCGCGACCGCGAGATGCTCGCGTACGCCCCCGACTGGGACGTCACCAAAGAGGACTACCGGCACTTCACGATCGACCTCTCGCACACCGCGACGTCCCGTACGGACACCCTGGCCATGGTCGACCGCATGGGCGACCGGCTCGGGCACGTCCACCTAGCGGACGGCAAGGGATCGGCCAAGGACGAGCACCTGGTGCCCGGCCGCGGCGACCAGCCGTGCGCCGAGCTCCTCGAACGCCTCGCCCGCACCGGCTTCGACGGCCATGTCGTCATCGAGGTCAACACCCGGCGGGCCATGTCCGCGGCGGAGCGCGAGGCCGACCTCGCCGAGGCGCTCGCCTTCACCCGGCTGCACCTGGCCTCGGCGACCCGGGTGGCGGGACCATGACCTCCTCCGGCGCGGCACCCCGCAGGCGCGGCCGGCCCGCCCGTACGGAGGCCGACAGCGGCCCGGGTGCCCGGGAGCGCATCCTCCAGGCGGCCCGTACGGAGTTCGCCGAGCGCGGCTACGACAAGACGTCCGTCCGCGGCATCGCCAAGGCGGCGGGCGTCGACGCGGCCCTCGTCCACCACTACTTCGGCACGAAGGACGAGGTCTTCGCGGCCGCCATCGAGGTCAGCTTCGAGCCCGCGCTGGTCATCCCGCTGGTCCTGGGGGAGGGCACGGAAGGCATCGGGGAGCGGCTCGCGCGGTTCTTCATCGGGGTCTGGGAGAACCCGGCGACGCGCGCCCCACTGCTCGCGATCATCCGTTCCGCGATGACGCACGACGCGGCGGCGAAGGTGCTGCGCGGCTTCGTGCTGCGGCGGCTGCTGGAGAGGGTGGCCGCGGAGCTGGCCGTACCGGATCCGAAGTTCCGCGCCGAGCTGGCCGCCTCGCACATGATCGGCATCGTGGTCATGCGCTACGTGATCCAGGTGGAGCCGCTGGCCTCCGCCGACCCGGAGCAGATCATCGAGATGGTCGCGCCCACGCTCCAGCGCTATCTGACGGAAGCCTGAGCCGCGGACCGCGGCGGGACCGTACGGGCGGACCGTGGCGGGACAGTAGCGGCCGACCGTGGCGGGACCGTACCGGCCGACTGCGGGGACCAGCGGCGAGGCGCTGACCGAAAGACGGACCTCCGTCCCGTATTCCGGACAAGGCGTCCAGATCTTGGAGCGGCGGCGTAGGCTCGACAGCAGCCAGAACTGCCTGAAGGAGCGAGCGACGATGCCCGAGCTGAGGTCCCGCACAGTCACCCACGGCCGGAACATGGCGGGCGCCCGCGCCCTTATGCGGGCGTCGGGCGTAGCCGGCGAGGACATCGGCAAGCCGATCATCGCCGTCGCCAACTCCTTCACAGAGTTCGTGCCGGGCCACACCCACCTCGCCCCGGTCGGCCGGATCGTCTCCGACGCCATCCGCGCCGCGGGCGCCGTCCCGCGCGAGTTCAACACCATCGCGGTCGACGACGGCATCGCGATGGGCCACGGCGGCATGCTGTACTCGCTGCCCTCCCGTGACCTGATCGCCGACTCCGTCGAGTACATGGTCGAGGCGCACTGCGCGGACGCGCTCATCTGCATCTCCAACTGCGACAAGATCACTCCGGGCATGCTGATGGCCGCCATGCGCCTCAACATCCCGGCGATCTTCGTCTCCGGCGGCCCGATGGAGGCCGGCCAGGCGACCCTCGTCGACGGCACGGTCCGAAAGCTGGACCTGATCAACGCGATCGTGGACGCGGTCAACGAGAACGTGTCGGACGAGGACGTGCTCCGCATCGAGGAGAACGCCTGCCCGACCTGCGGCTCCTGTTCCGGCATGTTCACCGCCAACTCGATGAACTGCCTCACGGAGGCGATCGGCCTGTCCCTCCCGGGCAACGGCTCGACGCTCGCCACCCACACCGCCCGCCAGGCCCTGTACGAGAACGCCGGCCGCACGGTCGTCGAGATCACCAAGCGCTACTACGAGCAGGGCGACGAGTCCGTCCTGCCGCGCAACATCGCCACCCGCGAGGCGTTCGAGAACGCCATGGCGCTGGACATCGCCATGGGCGGCTCGACCAACACCATCCTCCATCTGCTCGCCGCCGCCCAGGAGGCCGAGCTCGCCTACGACCTCAAGGACATCGACGCGGTCTCGCGCCGCGTGCCCTGCCTGGCCAAGGTCGCGCCGAACGTCGCCCCCGGCGGCACGTACTACATGGAGGACGTCCACCGCGCCGGCGGCATCCCCGCCATCCTCGGCGAGCTCTATCGCGGCGGGCTGCTGAACGAGGACGTCCACACCGTCCACTCGGCCTCGCTGGCCGAATGGCTCAAGACCTGGGACGTCCGCGGCGGTTCCCCCTCCGCCGAGGCCGTCGAGCTGTGGCACGCGGCCCCCGGCTGCGTCCGCTCCGCCACCGCCTTCTCGCAGTCCGAGCGCTGGGACTCCCTGGACGTCGACGCCGAGGGCGGCTGCATCCGCTCGGTCGAGCACGCGTACTCGAAGGACGGCGGGCTCGCCGTCCTGAAGGGCAATCTGGCCGTCGACGGCTGCGTCGTGAAGACCGCCGGCGTCGACGAGTCGATCTGGACCTTCGAAGGCCCGGCCGTGGTCTGCGAATCGCAGGACGAGGCTGTCGAGAAGATCCTCTCCAAGGTCGTGAAGGAGGGCGACGTCGTCGTCATCCGCTACGAGGGCCCGCGCGGCGGCCCCGGCATGCAGGAGATGCTCTACCCGACGTCCTTCCTGAAGGGCCGCGGCCTCGGCAAGGCGTGCGCCCTCGTCACCGACGGCCGCTTCTCCGGCGGTACGTCGGGCCTCTCGATCGGCCACGCGTCCCCCGAGGCCGCCTCGGGCGGCACGATCGCGCTCGTCGAGGACGGCGACCTCATCCGGATCGACATCCCGAACCGCTCGATCGACCTCGTCGTCGACGACGCCACCCTGGCCGCCCGGCGTGAGGCGCTCGGCGGTGTCTACGCCCCGAAGTCCCGCGAGCGGAAGGTCTCGGCGGCGCTGAAGGCGTACGCGGCGATGGCGACGAGCGCGGACAAGGGCGCGGTCCGGGACGTCTCGAAGCTGGGCTGACGTCTCGCAGCTGGGCTGAGCCCGACGGCCGCATGGTCACCAGCCGGACGGATCCCCGCCCTCCACGGCGAAGACGGACCCGTCCGGCGCGGCCCCGAAGACCCTGCCCTCGGCAGTGGCCGGCGCGGGCAGGGTCGCCGCATAGGCGGAACTGCCCCCGCCCATCCGCGGCTCCGTCTGGCCCAGTTGCACGCCGCGCCCGGCGTCGACCGCCAGCAGCCGCCCGTCCGCACCGCTCAGATAGACCCGCCCGCCGTCCACGACGGGCCTCGACGACCGCGCCAGATACGTCTCTAGCCGCCACCGCTGCGCGTCGCCGCCGACCGCCGTCGTGTCCACGGCCAGCAGCGAGCCGCCCGAGCCCACCAGGTAGACGGTGTCGCCGTCCGCCGCGGCCTGTGCCTGGTCGACGTCGACGGGGAGCGGGACGCGCCGCACGGCGCGGGTCGCGGTGTCGAGACGTACGACAGCGTTCGTGAAGTCTGCGGAATCGGCGGCCAGCAGGAAGAGCGCGTCGCCCGAGGCCGCCGGTGACACCGGCGTCAGCACGCCGGTCAGCCGCTTCTCCCAGCGCACATCGCCGCTGTCGGCGGCGACCGCCCGTACGAGCGTGCCCGCGCCGCCGGCCTCCGGCGTGACCGCGAAGACGGTGTCCGAGCCGTCCGGCCCGGGGACCCACCGCGTGCCGGGCGCCCCGCGCCGTCCGTGCCAGCGCTCCTCGCCGGTCGCGCCGTCGAGCGCCCGTACGGTCCCGTCCGCGCGCGTGAGCAGCACGGATCCGGCGGCGTGGCTGAGCGACGCGTACGAACCGATCCCCACGCTCCACCGGGTGGCGCCCGACCCGGGGTCGAGGGCTTCGAGCCGCTTTCCGTCCGGAGTGGTGACGTGCAGCAGACCGCCGGAGAGCACCGGCGCGTTCGCGTAGCCCTCGTACGAGGCCGGGGACGCCCCGCGCGTCCAGGCCGGTGCGCCGTCGGAGGCGGCCAGGCGGGTGGCCAGGACGCCCGGCGCGGAGCAGTACAGCGCGTCCCCGACGGCGGAACAGACAGGGGTGCGGGGCGTGCCCGCGCCCCTGGCGAGGGTGGCCTGCCACGGGGTGAAGGCCCGCTCGGTGCCCGGTGCCGCGACCGCGGGACCGCCTCCGTCCGTGCCGGTGCGCAGGCCGGCGTACCCGCCCGCGAGCAGTCCGGCGAGAGCGGCGGCGACGACGGCGTACCGCACGAGCCTTTTCGGGCGGCGCGGGCCCTCCTTCGGGTCCACTGCCTCCGGGGTCCTCGGCCGCGCGTCCGCGGTGTCCTCGGGAACCCGTTGCAGCGGTATGAACGCCGTGGCCACATCCGCGGCCGGTGCGCGCAGTTCCGCCATGACCTCGCCCGGCGTGGGCCGTTCCTCCGGTGCCTTGGCCAGGCACCGGCTCAGCAGCGGTACGAGTTCGTCCGGTACGCCCGCCAGATCGGGCTCGTTGTGGACGACTTGATAGGCGACGACGTACGGGCTGTCGGAATCGAACGGTCCGCGTCCGGTCGCCGCGTGCACCAGGACCGCGCCCATCGCGAACACGTCCGCGGCCGGGCCGACGTCCCGCGGCCGCTGGAACTGCTCCGGTGCCATGAACGGCGGAGTGCCGATCAACTTGCCCGTCTCCGTGCGCAGATCGCTGTCCGACGGCCGGGAGATACCGAAGTCGATGACCTTGGGGCCGTCGGACGCGAGCAGCACGTTGCTCGGCTTGAGATCGCGGTGGACGACTCCCGCGCGATGGATGTCGCGCAGCGCCTCGGCGAGCCCGGCCCCGGCCCTGCGCAGTTCGTCCACGCCCAAGGGGCCGTTCCGTTTGACGCGTTCGGCGAGTGTCGGACCGTCGATGAACAGCGTCGCCATCCAGGGGCGCACGGCGTCCGGGTCGGCGTCCACGACGGGTGCGGTGAAGGCGCCGCTCACCCGGCGCGCGGCGGTCACCTCCTGCCGGAAACGCGCCCTGAACTCCGGGTCCATGGCGTGTTCCGCATGCACGACCTTGATCGCGAGGCGCAGTCCGGACGCGGATGTGGCCAGATGCACGACGCCCATGCCGCCCGAGCCCAGGCATTCCTCCAGACGGTACTGCCCTGCGTGTTCCGGATGTTCCGCTTCCGGTACCGGCCCGGTGCTGCGCAGCGGTGACATCGCCCACCCCCGTGTTTTCCGTCCGCAAGCGCGACGCTCGGAGCCTAGTCGATGCTTCCTTCGGGGCCACGGCGGCTTGCTAGCCTGCGATGCACCATGCTTTTCGGACAAACGGGGGAGGCCGTCATGGCCGCGGAAGACACCGAAGCAGTAGCAGCCGTCGAAGGCGCCGGCGCCGTCGAAAGCGCCGACGGTATCGACGGCATCGACGGCATTGACGGGACCGAAGCGGCGGTCGGGACGTTCACCGTGCGGAGGTACCCGGTCGCCCCCGGATACCGCGTGAACGTCCGCAGCGGCCCGGGAACGCAGTACCAGATCGTCAGGGTCCTGCAGTACGACGCACAGGTGCCGATCAACTGCCAGAAGCCGGGCGAGACCATCACCGGCCCCTACGGCACGTCGAACATCTGGGACAACATCGCCAACGGCCAGTTCATCTCCGACGCCTACGTGAACACGGGCAGCGACGGCTACGTCGCAGTCCGCTGTGCCTGACCGGGGTCCCTCCACCACGGGGATAATCGCCTCGTGAGCGAGAACGAGAACCAGGCGAACGACGAGAGGCACGCGCGGGCCGCGGACGCGGCGCCGAACGGCAACGACGGCACCCGTCCCGGCCCGCAGCCCGAGTCGATCCGCTTCTTCGGCACCACCTGGGTCGACCACGACAACGGCTACGCGCTGCGCCGCGTCGGCGTCGCCGCCGGCTCACTCGCGGCGGCGGTCGCCGGATGCCTCGTGCTGCGCTTCGCCTACCAGGGGCTGGAGATCGCCCGGGTCGGCGGCTTCGTCACCACCCTGGTGATCGTGATGTTCGCGGTGTGCAGCGCCATCGCCTTCCGCAAGACCTGGGAGGGCTTCACCCGCCGGCCGGCCGATCCGGCGCGCGAGGACTCCCTGCGCAGTCTGAAGACGATCGGCTTCATCGGCTCCCTGCTCGCCTACTTCCTCCGCTCCCTGAGCGAGGCCCCGGGCGAGAAGCTGCTGCGCACGGAGTACGAGGCGGCCGTCGTCCAGTACGAGAAGCGCCGCACCACTCGCAGCGGCAACCCGTCGGCCCGCAAGAAGCCGAAGCGCCGGCCGCGCTGAGCCGCCTGGGGGACGGTGACACGGAGGCGTGACGGAGGTGTGACCGGTGGCGGTGTCACATTTCCCCGGGCCTGCGTTGTCCCCTTTGCATGACGACGACGAACCACACCGAGCACCCCCTCCAGGTCCTGGTACTCGGCGCGGGCTACGCAGGTCTCATGGCCGCCCTCCGGCTGGCCCCGCACGCCCGCGTCACCCTCATCGACCCGAGCGACCGCTTCACCGAGCGCGTACGGCTGCACGAACTCGCCGCGGGCCGCCCCGATGTGACCCATCCGCTCAGCCGGTTCCTCCGCTCGACCGGCGTCAGCCACATCACCGCCCGTGCCACCGCCATCGACCCGGTCGCCCGCGAGGTGACGACGGACGACGGCCGCCGCCTCCCGTACGACCGGCTTGTCTACGCCCTCGGCAGCCGTACGGCCGCGGTGCACGCGGGCGAGCGCGCCCACACCCCCGAGTCCGCCGCCGCCCTGAACAAGCGCCTCCAGGACGGTCCGGGCTCCCTCGCCGTCGTCGGCGGCGGGCTCACCGGCATCGAACTCGCCACCGAACTGGCCGAGTCCCACCCCGAGTGGACCGTCCGCCTCCACTCGGCCGGCGACATCGGCGAGGGCCTCTCGGCACGCGGCCGCGACCACGTCCGTACGGTGCTCGGGGCCCGGGGCGTGCGCATCGAGGAGGGCCGGCGGGTCACCCACGCCGACGAGCTGGACGCGGACGCGGTCGTCTGGGCTGCGTCGATGACCCCGAACAGCGAGCTCGCCGCGGACGCGGGCCTCGCCCTGGACCCCTCCGGCCGCATCGCCGTCGACGACGCGCTCCGCTCGGCTTCGCACCCCGAGATCTACGTCGCCGGAGACGCGGCCGCCGCCGGCTCCCGCAAGGCCGGCACCCTGCGCATGGCCTGCGCCACAGCCATCCCCACCGGTGCCCACGCCGCCGCCTCGGCCATCGCCGAGTCCCGCGGCCGCGAACCCCGGCCGCTGGACTTCCGCTTCTTCGCCCAGTGCGTGAGCCTCGGCCGCCACGACGGCCTGATCCAGCCCGTCCACGCGGACGACACCCCCCACCCCCGCGTCCTCACGGGCCGCCCGGCCGCCCTGACGAAGGAACAGGTGGTCCGCTCCACGGTCCGCTTCCTGAGCGTGGTGGGCCGTCGTTCGCGACGGCACTCCCCACCGGCTTGACGCGCACCTGCCCCCGGAGCATTATTCATCACATGATGAATAATGCTCCGGGAGGCGAGACAGGCGCCGAACGCGTCGCCATCCGCGCCCACGCCCTCACCGTCGTCCGCGGCCCCCGCACCGTCCTCCGCAACCTCGACTTCGCCGTCCCACCCGGCCAGATCACCGGCCTCCTCGGCCCCTCCGGCTGCGGCAAGTCGACCCTGATGCGGGCCATCGTCGGCACCCAGGCCAAGGTCAGCGGCACCCTCGAAGTCCTCGGCCGGCCCGCGGGCGACGCCTCCCTCCGCTCCCGTATCGGCTATGTCACCCAGGCCCCCTCCATCTACGACGACCTGACCGTCCGCCAGAACCTGGACTACTTCGCGGCCATCCTCGACCCCGGCCGCTCCGCCGCCGCGCGCCGCCGACAGCACGTCACCCAGGCCATCGCCGACGTCGACCTCGCCGACCACGCCGACGCGCTCGCCGGAAACCTCTCCGGCGGACAGCGCAACCGCGTCTCCCTCGCCGTCGCCCTCCTCGGCACCCCCGAACTGCTCGTCCTCGACGAGCCCACCGTCGGCCTCGACCCGGTCCTCCGCCGCGACCTGTGGGACCTCTTCCACCGCATCGCCGCCGACCGCGGCACCACGATCCTCGTCTCCTCCCACGTCATGGACGAGGCCGAGCGCTGCCACCGGCTGCTGCTCCTGCGCGAGGGCGAACTCCTCGCCGACGACACCCCCGACGCCCTGCGCCGCCGCAACGACACCGCGACCGTCGAAGACGCCTTCCTCCACCTCGTCGACACGGCCAACGCCCTTCAGGAGAGCGCCCGATGAACACCCACGCCACGAGCACCGGCACCACCACGGCCCCCACCCCGGCCGCGGCCGGGGCACCGACCCGCTCCGCGACCGGTGCCGCACGCGCCGTCTCCGCGGCCCGCACCCTCGCCACCGCCGCCCGCGTCCTGCGCCAACTGCGCCACGACCCGCGCTCCATCGCCCTGATGATCCTGGTGCCGTGCGTGATGCTCCTGCTCCTGCGCTACGTCTTCGACGGCAGCCCGCAGGTCTTCGACTCCATCGGCGCCTCACTCCTCGGCATCTTCCCCCTCATCACGATGTTCCTCGTGACCTCGATCGCCACCCTCCGCGAACGCACCTCCGGCACCCTGGAACGCCTGCTCGCCATGCCCCTCGGCAAGGGCGACCTGATCGCCGGCTACGCCCTCGCCTTCGGCCTCCTCGCCATCGTCCAGTCGAGCCTCGCCACCGGCCTCGCGGTCTGGTTCCTCGGACTCGACGTCGTCGGCTCGCCCTGGCTGCTGCTCCTGGTCGCCCTCCTGGACGCCCTGCTCGGCACCGCCCTCGGCCTGTTCGTCTCCGCCTTCGCCGCCTCCGAGTACCAGGCGGTCCAGTTCATGCCGGCCGTGCTCTTCCCCCAGATCCTCCTCTGCGGCCTGTTCATCGCCCGCGACAAGATGCAGCCCGTCCTCGAAGGCGTCTCGAACGTCCTGCCCATGTCGTACGCCGTCGACGGCATGAACGAAGTGCTCCGCCACACCGACGTCACCGCCGACTTCATCCGCGACGTCCTCGTCGTCGCCGCCTGCGCCCTCCTCGTCCTCACCCTCGGCGCGGCCACCCTCCGCCGCCGCACCGCGTGACCGCCCCTCGGACACCACCGACACCACGGCGCCACCCGGTGCAAGGATGTCCATGTCCGTGGACAAGCCGTCCACGGACATGGACGACCCTGTATGTGCACACGCACCACCCCCGGCGAGGTGACCCGCATGACCCAGACAGTCGCAGTCCTCGGCACCGGCAAGATCGGCGAGGCCCTGCTCAGCGGCATGATCCGGGCCGGCTGGCCCGCCGCCGCCCTGCTGGTCACCGCCCGGCGCGCCGAGCGCGCCGATGAGCTCCGCACCCGCTACGGCGTCGAAGCGGTCACCAACGCCGAGGCCGCCAAGCGCGCCGACATCCTGATCCTGACCGTGAAGCCCCAGGACATGGGCAGGCTCCTCGACGAACTCGCCCCCCACATCACCGCCGACCGGCTGGTCATCAGCGCCGCGGCCGGTATCACCACCTCCACCATCGAGAACCGTCTCGCACCCAACACCCCCGTCGTCCGTGTCATGCCGAACACGCCCGTCCTCGTGGACGAAGGCATGTCCGTCATCTCCGCCGGCAGCCACGCCACCGCCGAGCACCTCGCCCACACCGAGGAGATCTTCGGCGGCGTCGGCAAGACACTCCGGGTCC
>NZ_CP075715.1:7883182-7894689 GCF_024584805.1 Streptomyces sp. FIT100
CGCGGCGCGCAGTGTGGGCAGTGAGGTGGCCGGGGGTTCCGAAGTCGTTACCCGAGAGCATTGCATTCCATCCGAGCCAGAAGACGAGCATGGCCGACATTGGCGGAAGGACGACCGCACCCCCGAGATCTACCCAGACTGAAGGCCGCTGCATGGCCTGAGTCTGCCGCTACCCCAGCCGGGCGGAGTGAGTACGCATACTCATTTTTCTCGCCAACTGTGACGCCGTCTAGCGGCCGGTGTCTGATGGGCGTCGTGCGGTGTCTGCTGTGGTCGGTGGGGTTTCGTTGGTGGTGGTGGGGGTGTGGGTGGGGGTTGGTTCTGTTTCGGCTTGTACCGGTGGGGTCGGGGTGTCGGGGTGTCGGGTGGGGTGGTGTTGAGGGCTGTCCTGTCCGGGGTTCTTTTCCGGGGTTTCCTTGCGTGAGGGGGGTGGGGTGGTGGGTGTGGGGTGTGGCTCCTTTCCCCTTCGTCTTCGTCTTCACCGTGGTTGGTTCGGTGTGTTGTGGGATTTGGGTGGTGGTTGGGGGCGGGGAGGGCCGTCGGCTGGATCTGGCCTGGTGGTTGTGTGTGGGGGTTGGTTGATAACCCGCTGCGGATAGCTGGGGTGTCGTGGTCATTCTGTTGGTCGTGTGTTGGTTGATGACTTTGGGTGCGGGTTGGTGGGGGTTGTGGTGTGGGGTTGTCGCGGGGTTTTTCGGTGATGGTGATTACTTTCGCCGCGGATTGTGGGGATTACTGTGACGGGGGGTGTGATAACCGGTCGTGTGCTGGTGAATAGTGTCCCTGAACGCGATACCGGTGGATGGTCCGGCCAGTTCGGTGTGTTCCGGATGTGCCGTGGTGGTCAGGGCCTTTGGGTTTGTTCGCCGGGTTTTGCTGCGTGTGGGCGGCTGCTTTGTGTGCGGCTGTTCATGACACAAGACGACCTCTCCTCGAGTACTGGATGTGTGCATGTCTTCTTCAGGACGAAACCTTCTGCCCGTTCGTCGCGTGCTGCTTTCTGTGGCGATGACGGCTGCTCTTGCGGGTCTGGCGGCGGCGCTGCCGTCGGGCCAGGCGTATGCCGCCGGGCGGTCGGGTCCGCCATCTTCCTGTGAGCACGGCGGCGGGGGGAGCGCGTCTGCACCCGGCGCCTTCGGCGCGCCCGGTGCCGGGCGCGAGGGCGGTGTCTTCGGCGCGCCGGGTGCCGGGCTGCAGGGCGTCTTCGGCGCGCTGGGTGCTGGGCGTGAGGGCGGTGTTTTCGGCGCGCCGGGTGCCGGGTCTGCGGGTGTGGCCGGGGGGCCCGTTGTCGGTTCGCGTCTGACGTCGCAGTGGCGTCCGGTCGGCAGACCTTGTCGGGTGCCGGTGCGCGCGGATATCGCTCGCGCGGGCAACGGTCAGGCCGTTGCGGTGAGCGTCCGGTCGGATGCGCCGGGGCGTCGGGCGTGGCCGGGGGCGCCTGGCTGCCCGTCCCCGTCCTCGCCCCCGTCCTCGCCCCCGTCCTCGCCCCCGTCCTCGCCCCCGTCTTCGCCTTCGCCTTCGTCTCCGTCCTGGTCTCCGTCGTCCTCGTCCTCGTCCTCGTCTTCGTCTTCGTCTTCGTCTGTGTCGTCGTCGTGGTCTGTGGCGTATGCGGGGGCTGTGGCGGGTGGTCGTGGGCAGGGCGCGGCGGTGTCGGGCGTGGTGTCGGGGGTCGGTGGTGGGCGTGATGCGGGGGAGGTGGCGGGGCCGGGGCGGGGGCGGCCTTGTCCGGTGGAGGGGAGTTCGTCTGTTGCTGGTGCGCGGGGGCCGGTTGGGGGTGGGAATCCGGCGGATTCCTGCCGCGGGCCGGGCTTGTAGTGGTGTGACCGGAAGGGTTCAGCGGCTCGCGACGCCCGGTTCGGCACTTCGCGGTGTTGTCGGAGCTCTCAAGACGAAGTACCGCGAGGAGATCATCGGCAGGCTGTCGCGCGAGTGCGGCTGGTACGGGGGCGGTCCTCCGCTTTGCGATGCACTGCACGGGACGCTGCGAGTGACTCGGTAAAGCCTTTCCGGTCACAGCACTGGCTGGGGGCTTGCCTGTCTGGGTGTTGTCGCTGTGAAGGGCGGGTGCGGCCGGTCGCCCGGGCCGTGACTGGGTGCCTCGACGGCATCGGGTCACGGTCCGGGGGGCCGGGCGGGTGGCTGTTCGGGTCACGGCTCGGGGGAGCCGGGCGGGCTGGCGGTGTGGTGTGGGGCGGGTGGGGGCAGCGGTGTCGGCTGGTATGTCCTGGCTGGTGGCTGGTGGCTGGTGGCTGGTGGCTGGTGGGCTGGGTTCGGTGGTTGTCCCTTGCCTTGCGGGTGTGGGGGTAGGCGCCGAGGCGGTGCTCGTGATCTATCGGGCGGGCATTGGCGGCGCCGGCGGTTTCACCTCTCCCGTCATCACCACCCGCGGCTTGCGAACTGTGCGCCGGACTCGGGCTGGTGGTCCTGGATTTCGGTGCTCGGGGGGGGGCTTGTGTCGGGGGGATTGTGTTTCTTCGATGGTGGAAGGTGTGATTGTCCGTGGCGGTGAGTTGGGCGAGGGGAATTGTTGTTGCTGAGCCCGCGCCGAGAGCGGCTTATGTGGCCCGCTATCTGGCGCCTCACTGGAAGGGGCTGGTGTCTTGGGACAGTGAGGAGCGTGTGGGGTTTGCTGCGGCGGCCGTCTGTTTCACGCTGGCGGGTTCGCTGGTTTTCGGTGTGGGTGGTGCGGGTGTTGCGGCGTTGGCGGTTCAGGTGTCGGGTCGTAGCTGGTTGACCCAGTTCTGGCTGGGTTTCGACACGGTTCTTGTTCTGTGTCTGGTTGCTTCTTACCGGTTGGTGGGGCGGTATGGGCTGCGGTTCTACGGTGCTGCTGTGGGTGTGAGTCCTCTGTGGCGTCTTGTGGCTATGGGTAATTGTGCGTGGCGTTGTCTGCCGCGTGCTCAGCGTGAGGCGCAGGAGCCGCGGTTGCGTGCGCTGAACGCGGCTGCTCGTGTTCTTTTGACGGATCCGGGGGATGACCGTACGCGCAAGGCGCTGGTCACTCATGCGGAGGTTCTGCGTAAGGTTTCCACCAGTGTGCTCCAGGACAGTCCTTCTTCCTTGACGCACGGTGCTTTTGTCATTGACCGGATTTCCCCTGGTGAGTGTTCGAGTGCTTGCCTGGGGCCGGCTCCGAGCGGTGGCGGCACCTCTCTCTCCCTGGTCGTGCCCACGCAGAACAAGTCCGGTCCCACGGAGACCAGTTGATGTGTGCCGGCCTGTTCGGGCGGCCCCCGGTCGGGCGGCCTGCAGAGCCGGGGCCACCGGGCCCAGGCCGCGCACCGCACCGGCCCCGGCCGGCGAGGCCGGACCGTCAAGCCGCCCAGCGAGGCCGGACCGTCAAGCCGCCCAGCGAGGCCGGACCGTCAAGCCGCCCAGCGAGGCCGGACCGTCAAGGCGCTTAATGTGGCTGGGTCTTCAGGCAGCCCGGCGTGGGCTAACCGTCAAGCCGCCTAGTGTGGCTCGGTCTTGAGGCGGTCCGGCGTGGGCTGGCCCTCAAGCCGCCGAGTCTGGGCGGGCCTTGAGGCCGGTGGGCGTGGCCGTACCGTCAAGCCGGTCATCGTGGCTGGGCCTTGAGGCTGGTCGGTGTGGCCGGGTCTTGAGGCCGGTGGGCGTGGCCGGGCGTGGGCGTGGGCGTGCGGATGTGGGTTGCTGTGCGCATGGTTGGGTTGTTCGGTCTCGTACCGTGCCCTGCGCGATAGGCGCGACTGTGCCTTTCTCGCTGATCGGTGACTTCGGTCAGTGGGAAGGGGTGTGTGGCGCTGCGTGTGGGGAGCACGGTCTCAGGCCGATGACGTCCTGCGCCTGCTCGCCGCCGCCCCACGCGCCGACGGCATGCAGGCCGCGAGGTCGATCTCGGCGCGGGCTCGAAAAGGTGCGTTCTGAGTCAGTGTGAGCGGATGTTCCGCCGGGCCGCGGTCGGCGGTCCGCGCCGGTCTGTTCGGCCGGTTTTTAGGGTGCGCCCTCTCGCTGTGCTTGTGTGCCGTGCTTCCGCGCCGTGGTTGTGTGCTGGGCCGTGTACCTGGTGGAGGTGGGCCGGGTTTTCTTGCTGGTGCTGGTGCTGGTGCTGGTGCTGGTGCTGGTGCTGGTGCTGGTGCCGGTGCCGGGTGGTGCTGGTGCCGGGTGGCGCGGTGAACGGCTGCTACCGGGTCCTCTGCCGTCTGCAGGAGTCCGTACATGTCCTGTGTCCTGGCCTGTGCGGTGAGGGTCCGCTGCCGTCTCCTGCTGGCTGTAGGAGTGCTGCGCATGTTCTGTGTTTTGGCCTGTGTGGTGGGTGTCTGCCGCTGGCTCTTTGTGTTGGTGAGTGTTTGTACGCAGCTTGTTTGTCAGTTCTTCTGGGATAGGGGCCGCACGATGCCTGTTGTCGAACCCGCTTGTCAGGTTTCCGAGGGGGGCACGCTCGATGTGGACAGGGGGCTGTATGACCGGATTTCGGTGACGCCTGGTGCCAGGAGGATCGTGAACAGTTTTGTTGTTCCGGCGCGTTCCGGCCGGGCCTGGGAGGTTCCTGCTGGTCATTTGTGTCGGATTGTCACGGTGGACGGTCCGCAGGTGGGTGACTTCAATGTGTGGAACCGGCATGACGCGGGTGAGTATTTCTGGGCGGCTCGTACGCGTCAGCTTCAGCGTGCTCATGTGAGTACGTATGATCGTTTGTGGTCCTGCCTTCCTTTTCTGCGTCCTTTGCTGACGGTTACCAGGGACACGCTCGCCGGGTTCGACGGTGATGGCGGGCGTGTGCATGATCTGCTTGGCACTCATTGTGACCCGTGCGTCAGCCGTCTGCTTGCCGGCCGGGCTGTGGAGGATCACTGTCACGGGAATCTGGTGCGCGCGATTGAGCCGTACGGTCTCACCGAGTCCGATGTGCACGATGCCCTCGGTGTTTTCCACCGGACCGGCCTGAACCAGCAGGATCAGTACGTTGCGAGGGAGTGTCCGGCTCGTCCTGGTGACTTCTTCGAGTTTTTCGCCGAACTCGATCTGCTGTGTGCGCTGTCCACTTGTCCCGGCGGGGACATGTCTGTGCCCATGTGGGGTCCGTACGCACATGATGCGGTTGAGGGCTGCCGTCCGATCGCGATCGTGGTCTACGCGGTTGACGACGTCCTGCTGGAAGGCTGGACGCCGCCGCCGTGGCGCGGTGCCCGCAACCCTGCGGGCGGTGTGGGGTTGCGGGCCTGGTTGTCGTGACGTGTGGCCGGGCCGGCGCAGCGCCCGCCCTCACAGGGCAGGGGCAGGGGCAGGGGACGGGCCTGCGTGGTGACGGGCTCACGGCCTGCCCCGGCCGCCCCGGCCGCGCCGTGCCGTGCACCGGCAGTACCCGCGCAGGGACCAGGCGCGGCCGGCCGGCGGTGAACTCGCCGGCAGCGCCTGGCGCATCTCCTCACCAACACCAACACCCGCACCCGCACCCGCACCCGCACCCGCACAACACCCGCCTGCGGCCGCACGCGCCGCCCCGGTTTCCGGCACCGGCACCAACATCCGCCTGCGGCCGCACGCGCTGCCCCGGCCCCGGTACCCGGCACTGGCGCGGGTTCCGGCACCCGGTGTTGGCGCGGTGACACAGTGGCCGCGTTGTCGCAGGCGTGTCCTTGCTCGGCTGCGGGGTGTCCTTAGGGCGTTGGCCGGATGCTTCGGGGGGTGGTGTTATCGGGTCGGGGGTGTCCCGGTGGTTCGTGTGGCCGGGTCTGTGCGGGGTGTGGGTGGGGTGGCGTTGTGGCTGGTGTGCTGGGGGGGGCGTGTGCTTCTTCGGCGTTGGTCTGCTGGGGGCGTTGTGGGCCGGGTGGCTTGTGTCCTCGGTGATTGTTGTGGGGTGGCCGCTTGCCGGATGCCTTGTTCCCTGGCCGGGGTGACGGCGGTCTGGTGGGCGCTCCTTGCTTGCCGGCCGGGGGGTGTGGATCCTGTTGTGGGTGCTCATGCGTGTGGTGTGGTCGTCTCTACCCGGCTGTTGCGCGGCGTCGTTCGATGTATCCGTGGTTCGGGTCTGTGCGAGGGCCGGTGGCCCAGCTCCTGGCCGGCGGTGTGCGGGTGTTGTTGGGGCTGGTGGCATCTCCTGGGGGACCGTGTTTTGGGCAGAGGTGGTCATGCCGGCCTCGGGGTTGTGCGCCTTGTCGTGGAGCCGCCAGTGGACCGTGGAGCCGCCAGTGGGCTGTGGGGTCGTGAGGGGCCGCGAGGTGTGGGCACGGGGGAGGGGAGGGGCTGCCCGTCCCGGGCAGGGCGTGAGCCGGGCCCCCTTACCGAGACTCTTGCAGAGGGCCCCGGCCTTCGGGCCGGGGGTGAATGCATCTCAGGACTGCTGTGACCTGCAGGTCACAGCGGACGTTCTGCTGCTCGGTGTACTGGTGGATGATCGCCAGCGGTGCGCCGCCGCAGGGCGCAGCGAAGTACGAGGGCGACCACAGGTGCCGGTGCATGATGGCCGGGTTGGTCCGGCCGGTGAACTCCGCCGGATGGGCGGACAGGCTGAACGCCTCGCAGAGCGCAGGTAAGACCAGGACGAAAGTCCCGGCACAGCGCGATGAAGCAGGAAGTGGCAGGAAGGGTCAGACGACCCAGGCCGGAATCCCCGTCCTTTGGACGTCATCTCATTTGGTTGTCTCGGTAGGCCGTCGGTCGTGGTGGGGATCGTTGAGCGGCTGGTGCCGGATGAGTTGTGGGAGTTGTTCCAGCGGGTGGTGTTTGAGGCGCCTTCGCGGCCTCAGGGCGGTGGTCGGCGCCGGCATGGCGACCGGGAGGTGCTGGTGGCGATCGTGTTCGTGGCCACGTCGGGTTGTACGTGGCAGCAGTTGCCGTCCGCGTCGGTCGGGCCATCGGGAGCGACGGCTCACCGCTGTTTTGCTGAGTGGACGAAGGCCAGGGTCTGGGCCAAGCTCCACCGCCTGGTCCTCGACGAGCTCGGATCCCGTGGCGCGTTGGACTGGTTCCGCTGCGCGATCGACTCGGTGAACGTGAGGGCCCTGAAAAGGGGGGACCTGGCAGGCCCGTATCCTGTCGACCGGGGCGAGTACGGCTCAAAGATCCATTTGATCACCGAGCGAACCGGTCTGTCCCTGTCCGTCGGAATCTCCGGGGCGAATCTGCACGACAGCCGGGCCCTGGTCCCGCTGGTGAAGGGCATACCGCTGATCCGCTCCCGCCGCGGTCGGCGGCGACGCAGGCCCGGAAAGCTGCACGGCGACAAAGGCTGCGACTACGACCACCTGCGGCGATGGTTACGAGGGCGCGGCATCACGCACCGCATCGCCCGCAAGGGCATCGAGTTGTCCACCCGGCTGGGTCGGCACCGCTGGACCATCGTGCGCACCATGGCCTGGCTGGCCTGGCTGGCTGGCCGGCTGCCGTCGCCTCCACGGCCGCTATGAGCGCAAGGCCGGGCACTTCCTCGCCTTCACCAGCATCGCCTGAACCTCATCTGTTACCGCCGTCTGAAACACGTGAACGGGCACCTGGTTCCACCGCTGATTGCAGCAACATGGTGCGAGTGAGCAGATCATCCGCACAGGTTCAGAATGCAGCACCTCTCTGGCACGAACACCTTCACGCCCCCTTCCCGGCCGGCCTACGAGGTGCCACGTTCGGGGGCACGGACATGGTGATGCTCGACGCGGACACCGCTGGCTGCGTTCTTACGTGGCTGAACAACGGTGGCACTCTCGACCCAGAACGCTGCCGCATCCTGCAGAGCTGCATCGAGGACCTGGATCGAGTCATCCCCGAGATCACCGATCCTGCAGGAACCCGGTACTGCCAACGCTTGCGCCAGCTTGCCCTACTCGTCGCAGCGAGCCTCACCCACGCCAAATGAGATGCCGCTCTTGGGGCGGGGAGTACGTCAACGGTGGTGGGTCCGTGCCGGTGTGATGGCCGGTGCCGCGCGAGCCCTGTGCGAGGGGAGGGGGAGGGGGGAGGGGGGAGGGGGTGCACGGTGTCGGTGGTGTGGGTGTCTTCCCCCGCTGGTCTCCCCCTGCCGGTCTTCCCTGCTGGTCTTCCCTGCTGGTCTTCCCTGCCGTTTTTTCTTGCCGGTTTTTCCCTGTCGGGGTGTCGGGTGGGCTGTCCGCCGTGGGGCTGGTGGTGGTCCGGGCGGCGGCGGGAGGGTTGTTGGAGGGCCCTGTTTTTTCCAGTGGTCCGTTCCGGTGAGGCTCTGTGTTGGATCGCTGGTGTGTGTGCTGGCCGGGCCAGGGGTGAGGTGAAGGTCGCGGCTGTGGTCGCGCATGTCGCCCGTGCCATGCGCGGGCGTGGGCGGGGTGTTGTTGGTGTTGTTTCCCGGGCGTGGTGGGCTTGGTCGTGGGTTCCATGGCTCAGGTGTGCGGCTCTGCCGGGGTCTGGAGTCTGAGCGGGCAGGGGTTCCGGGCGGTGTCTTTGTTCGTGGTCTGTGTGTTGCCGTCAGTGGTCCGGGTGTCGCGCGCAGGGGCGGGGTTGCCGCGGGTGCCGGGGTGGTTCATGGGCTACGTCCGCGTGTGCCGCGGGAGTCTCGGCGGCGGTGCTGTTGCGGGCGGCCTTGGGGGGGGGGAGTTGCCGTGGCGGCTGTGTCCGTGGGTGGATGCCGGCCTTCGCGCGGCCGATCGCGGATCTGCTCGCGCTCGTCCTCGCCGGCGCTGCCCTGTGGGGCCTTTGGTTTTGGCGAGCGGTTGTTCGGCTTCCTGAGCGCTTTCACTGCCGGGTTGTGGTGCGTGCGGGCGATGCGGGAGACACCGTAGCCGCAGACATTCCTTGTCCGCTGCCGTGCCCTGGGAGGCGTTTGGGGTGGTGGGTGATCGGATCGGCGTGCGGCGCGCGGTCTTTGCCGTGGGGGAGGGGCGAAGGAGCACCCTCTGAGGGGCAGGTGGGCGTCCGGTTCGGCGTGCGGGGTCACCTCAGCCGCAGGATCTGGCCGGGGTAGATCATGTCGGGGTGCCCGATGACGCCGCGGTTGATGGTGTAGAGGGCGCGCCATCCTCCTGGTGCGCGGTGGGTGGTGGCGACGTGGTGCAGGGTGTCGCCGGGCTGTACGCGGTAGGTTCCGCGGGCGGCCGGGGTGTGGGGGACGGCCGGCACGGGGTGCCGGGCGGCCGCGCGGGCTTTGGGGGCCAGACGGCGTGAGCACACGGGCCAGGCGCCCCAGCCCTGGCGGCGCAGTACGCGCTTGGCGACCGAGATCTGCTCGGCGGGCGATGCCAGGTCGGCGCGGGCGGCGAAGCGGGTGCCTCCGTGTTCCCGCCACGTCGACGGGGTGAACTGCAGCCCTCCGTAGAAGCCGTTGCCGGTACGGGCGCGCCAGTTGCCGCTGCTTTCGCAGGCGGCGAGATCCTCCCAGACGTGCTCTGGCGTCGCGTGTGCGGTGCCCGTGCCGGTGAGGGCGCTCACGGCGCAGGCGAGGGCGACAGCGGCCGTGGCCGGGCGCAGACGGCGCCTCAGGCGGGAGAACAGGGGTGAGGTGAACACGGCAGAACTCCTTGGCAGGGAACGGGGAACGCCCGTTCCCCGCCGGCGAGCGGCGGGGAACGGGATGAGTGCCGCGCCGGGAGAAGCCGCACGCGTCACATCGCCGGCCGTGGCCCGGGGAGACGGACGGGCCGGCACCGGAGCGCGTCGCGTCCGAGCTGACGGACCGTGAGGGCGACGCGCCAACCGATCGTTACATTCCGTCGAAATTATTGTCAAGAAGCTCATAGCTATTTAAATCGGGCAGGTTTGGTGGGTGGGGCGGCGGTCCCGCCCGGGTGCGGGCCGGCCCGAAGAGGCCCTCGTGCCGCTGGCTTTTCGGACGTGATGACACGGGGCGCGCTGCGCGAACCGCGCTGAATGCTCGGCGCGTGTGGGGGGGAAGGTGTGGCGGATGCAGGCTTCGGATGCTGGGCGCCCGGGCGCCCGGGCGCCCGCTCGCCCGGGCGCCCGCTCGCCCGGGTGGCCGGGTGGCCGGGTGGCCTTCGGGTGCGGGCCTGCTCGGGCGCGGATGCCGGAGACCTCCGCAGCAGGATGTGGGGTCGGTGCAGTGCATGCTGCCCCCTCTTTTTGCCGGGCGCGGGGTCTCGTTGTACCGGCGCGGCTCCTTGGAATCCCCGGCGGCCGTGGACGTTGACTCTCGCCGGGATGAATCCGTGTGCCGCTGTGCGGCTACCGCTCTTGCGGAATCAGTCGCTTGGCGGTCGGGCAAAAGATGCGAAGGGCTAAGGGCTTTTCGAGTGGGCCCAGTTGGTTTGCCGCCTTCCCGTCCCGGGTGGCGGGGCCGGTTTGAGGGCGGCTGCTTCCGGGCGGGGACTCCATCGGAGGGAATCCGGTGCGATAACTGCGCATTCCTCCGCTCGCTCTGCCGTGGGGGCTTCATGGCAGCACCGGCTGTATGCCGTGATGTGCACACGGGTTGCGGCCGATTACTGCGGTGCAAGGCGGCGGGAGTTGGCGGTTGAAATCGGCATCACGAATGTGATGGCCTTCCCGTAGCCGAAGTCTTTTGACCTGACAGGGAGTCGCAGACCTGCACGTATTGCCGTTCGAGGCGAGCAGCGCTTCAGCCGCTGGTTTCGCCGCTCCTGCCAATGCTTGCCGTAATGCGCGTATGCGGGCGGTGAGGTGTGAGCCTCGCGACGTCGTACGTGTCCCTGGAGAGGCCGTGCAGGCCGACTCCGATTCTCCAGCAGCCGGCTGAGCTGCCCGATCGGCCATGGATGCTCAGCCGCTGCCCGACGCATAAGGTATCCACCACAGATGCATCGCTCTTGTGTCCGCCGACCCGTCCATCCAACCCGCCGGGCCCACCACCAAGGATCCGGAACATCTCGCTTCCGCGGCTGCGAACAGCAGGCCCCCTCGGGCACGTGCCAGAACTGCCCGGTCGAGGGAATCCCTCCTGCCTATCGGAGAGCGGCCCAGAGGCAGACCTGCGGCCCGAGCGGCCCGGCGCGCGCACGAGAACGACTCACACCCTGCCCCGGTGACCGAAAGGCACGCACGCCGGCTGCCGCCGTCCCGGGCCGCTGCCCCTACCGCGGACGCGGATCCTCATAGACAAGACCCTCCGGGGGAGGGGGAGGGTTCCTCTTGCTGACAGGCCGGTTCCCGGCTGCGGCGGCAGGTGACGCCCGGCACGCCCCGGCACACCCCAACCGACCGGCACGCCCCGGCCGCCCGGCACACCGCGGCCGGGGTGTGCCGGGCATGCCCGGGTGTGCCGGACAGTGCGTGCCGCTCGTCCAGAGGCCCACCCCGCCGGGGTGGTCCGGGGGTGTGGCCGCGCCTGTGACGTGATGCGCGGGCTCGACGCACGTCCTCGCGGAAGACGGCCTCATTGCTGCATGCCCCGGTCTGTCACCCTTTCCCGCACCCGTTGAGCGCCTTGCGGCCTTCCGGCGCGGTGGACCGGCTCCGGTGCCCTGCTGGTCGTCCTGTGAGTCCATGCCGGCGGTAGACGTGAGCGGCGTCGCCGTACGGCACCCCGCGGGCAATGGCCCCGCATCTCTGCGCTGAGGGGCTCTGCTCTGCCCCGTCCGCCCGTCTGCCCTCACCGGTGACCGCGCGCCGCCCGA
>NZ_CP075715.1:7894789-7901456 GCF_024584805.1 Streptomyces sp. FIT100
CTCCTTGGCAGGGAACGGGGAACGCCCGTTCCCCGCCGGCGAGCGGCGGGGAACGGGATGAGTGCCGCGCCGGGAGAAGCCGCACGCGTCACATCGCCGGCCGTGGCCCGGGGAGACGGACGGGCCGGCACCGGAGCGCGTCGCGTCCGAGCTGACGGACCGTGAGGGCGACGCGCCAACCGATCGTTACATTCCGTCGAAATTATTGTCAAGAAGCTCATAGCTATTTAAATCGGGCAGGTTTGGTGGGTGGGGCGGCGGTCCCGCCCGGGTGCGGGCCGGCCCGAAGAGGCCCTCGTGCCGCTGGCTTTTCGGACGTGATGACACGGGGCGCGCTGCGCGAACCGCGCTGAATGCTCGGCGCGTGTGGGGGGGAAGGTGTGGCGGATGCAGGCTTCGGATGCTGGGCGCCCGGGCGCCCGGGCGCCCGCTCGCCCGGGCGCCCGCTCGCCCGGGTGGCCGGGTGGCCGGGTGGCCTTCGGGTGCGGGCCTGCTCGGGCGCGGATGCCGGAGACCTCCGCAGCAGGATGTGGGGTCGGTGCAGTGCATGCTGCCCCCTCTTTTTGCCGGGCGCGGGGTCTCGTTGTACCGGCGCGGCTCCTTGGAATCCCCGGCGGCCGTGGACGTTGACTCTCGCCGGGATGAATCCGTGTGCCGCTGTGCGGCTACCGCTCTTGCGGAATCAGTCGCTTGGCGGTCGGGCAAAAGATGCGAAGGGCTAAGGGCTTTTCGAGTGGGCCCAGTTGGTTTGCCGCCTTCCCGTCCCGGGTGGCGGGGCCGGTTTGAGGGCGGCTGCTTCCGGGCGGGGACTCCATCGGAGGGAATCCGGTGCGATAACTGCGCATTCCTCCGCTCGCTCTGCCGTGGGGGCTTCATGGCAGCACCGGCTGTATGCCGTGATGTGCACACGGGTTGCGGCCGATTACTGCGGTGCAAGGCGGCGGGAGTTGGCGGTTGAAATCGGCATCACGAATGTGATGGCCTTCCCGTAGCCGAAGTCTTTTGACCTGACAGGGAGTCGCAGACCTGCACGTGGTATTGCCGTTCGAGGCGAGCAGCGCTTCAGCCGCTGGTTTCGCCGCTCCTGCCAATGCTTGCCGTAATGCGCGTATGCGGGCGGTGAGGTGTGAGCCTCGCGACGTCGTACGTGTCCCTGGAGAGGCCGTGCAGGCCGACTCCGATTCTCCAGCAGCCGGCTGAGCTGCCCGATCGGCCATGGATGCTCAGCCGCTGCCCGACGCATAAGGTATCCACCACAGATGCATCGCTCTTGTGTCCGCCGACCCGTCCATCCAACCCGCCGGGCCCACCACCAAGGATCCGGAACATCTCGCTTCCGCGGCTGCGAACAGCAGGCCCCCTCGGGCACGTGCCAGAACTGCCCGGTCGAGGGAATCCCTCCTGCCTATCGGAGAGCGGCCCAGAGGCAGACCTGCGGCCCGAGCGGCCCGGCGCGCGCACGAGAACGACTCACACCCTGCCCCGGTGACCGAAAGGCACGCACGCCGGCTGCCGCCGTCCCGGGCCGCTGCCCCTACCGCGGACGCGGATCCTCATAGACAAGACCCTCCGGGGGAGGGGGAGGGTTCCTCTTGCTGACAGGCCGGTTCCCGGCTGCGGCGGCAGGTGACGCCCGGCACGCCCCGGCACACCCCAACCGACCGGCACGCCCCGGCCGCCCGGCACACCGCGGCCGGGGTGTGCCGGGCATGCCCGGGTGTGCCGGACAGTGCGTGCCGCTCGTCCAGAGGCCCACCCCGCCGGGGTGGTCCGGGGGTGTGGCCGCGCCTGTGACGTGATGCGCGGGCTCGACGCACGTCCTCGCGGAAGACGGCCTCATTGCTGCATGCCCCGGTCTGTCACCCTTTCCCGCACCCGTTGAGCGCCTTGCGGCCTTCCGGCGCGGTGGACCGGCTCCGGTGCCCTGCTGGTCGTCCTGTGAGTCCATGCCGGCGGTAGACGTGAGCGGCGTCGCCGTACGGCACCCCGCGGGCAATGGCCCCGCATCTCTGCGCTGAGGGGCTCTGCTCTGCCCCGTCCGCCCGTCTGCCCTCACCGGTGACCGCGCGCCGCCCGACGCCCAAGAAGCGCTGAGGACCGCGTTCGTGGTCCTTGGCGGAGAAGGGAATGAGGCCACCGGCCGGTCGCACGCTGACCGGCCCTGTGGCACGCCGACCAGCCTGGTGGCCGGCTGGGTCGGCGGCCGAGGAGGCCGGTTGTGCCGCGAAGCCTCCTGGCCGAGGTGATGGTCGGCAGGTTGCCCGGACGGGACGGGATCCTCGCGTCGTCGGGCACGTCCTGGCTGGTGCCGCTGGTGCCGCTGGTGCCGCTGGTGCCGCCGGTGCGGCCTGCGGCGCCAGGTCTGCCGCCGTCACGGCACGCAACGAGGCCGCAGCACACCCGGAGCGCGTTTGCTGGAGTGGTGTGCCGGCGGCCAGTTGGTGGTCTTGTGGTGAGCCGTGTGGTGGGTTCGGCGGGCCGGGCTGCGCCGGGGGTGTCGAGGCGGCCGGTGTGGGTGCCGGAGTTGACGAGTTGGATGCCGGGCGGGCCATGGGTGATCAGCGAGCGCAGGAGGGCCGGCCGGTCGGCTTCGTCCTCGGCTGTGGTGATGTCGGGGCCGGGGATTTCTAGGTGGCCGTTCGTGTGGGCACCGGCCGCGATCAGTGCGTGGGCGTGATGAGGCGGCCGCCCTGGCGGACTTTCCGGGTCAGCGCGTCCAACGGGACGAGGGCATAGGGGCGGGCGTCCAGGGGCTGTTGTGCCAGGCGGTGGTCTGTGCGTCCAGGTGCCGGGTGACCACGCTGGTGAGGGCCTCTTCGGCCCTGCCCGGCCCGGCGCTGGCGCTTCGGCAGCCGGTGCGGGAAGCAGCTCCCACAGGGGAGGGTCGGCTGGACCGTTCCCGCCCTGGTGTCCCGCTCAGGGGGCGTTGTGGTGGCTCACTGTCTCGTCACCGGCCTGCCGGTATGGGGGTGTTGCGGACGGCGCCGGCCTTTGCGGGGTATGGCTGGTATGGCGGGTATGGGTGCGTCGGTGAACGCCCCGACCACCGTGTGGCAGCAGGTCGGGACTCGCCGCGGCGAGGTTGTCTTCGGGGGGTGTGCAGGGGAGGGCGTCAGGGGCGGGGCGTGCTGTCTGGTGCGGTCGTTGCGCTGATCTCCTTCGAGCCTTCGACCTGTTCGAAGACCGGCCGGCGGCCGGCGGCTGCGGCTGTATCCGGGTACTCACTCCGGCGCCGGAGTGAGTACCCGGATCAGGCGGGGAGCCCGCACACCACTTCTCAGGACGCCCCCGCACCCCCCCCGTCGTACCGGGGGCCTGCCCCCTTCTTCGCGTGGTTGGTGTACCGGATCGGCCGTGCTGCGCGCCCTCGCCCCCTGCCTCGCCGCAGTGAGGCAGGGGGCGAGGGGCAGGGGGCAGTGGGGCAGGGGGGTGGCACGGGGGTGGCAGGGGGTGCTTGGAGTGGAGCGGATCCTACGCTGCGGTGTCGATGCCCGGCCGTCTCGCGGAGGGCGGGCCTGTTCCTGGCCGCGGCGGCGCGGGGTGTGTTCCCTTGGACGCGAGTTCGTCGTGTGTGTGATGCCGGTGTTTCTCGAGGTCCTCGTGGATGACCCGGGCCAGTTCTTCGATGGAGTCCTTCCCTTGGGAGAAGAGGCGGTTGCCGTCGCTGAGGATGACCAGGGAGTAGGAGGTGCCTTCGGCGTGGAAGGTGCCGATGCTGTGAACCCGCCAGTGGCGCTGCGAGCGTGGGAGCCAGCCGTTCTTCACCGCCACCGGAGAGGATCCGGCGAACCCTGCGGTGACTCCCCAGCGTTGTTCGGGCACGACATGTGTCATCAGGTCCGTCGCGTATGAGCGTGACGTCTCGTCAAGGACGGTGTTGCGTGTCCCGAGCAGGGTGAGGAGGGCCAACTGGTCCTCCGCGGTGATCTGGGTCAGCCCCCACAGGCCGCCGGGGCCGAACCGTGTGGAGTGCATACCTGCCGCGCGGGCGAACCGTTCCAGCCCCGAGCGGCCGATACGGTTCCACAGCACGCTGGTTGCCGCGTTGTCGGAACGGGTGATCATGTTCGCGGCCAGCTGGTGTTCTTCGGCGGTCAGTGGCCGGCGGGCCCGGGAGGTCTGGTGGAGCAGTGCGCCCAGGACGGTCACCTTCACCACGCTGGCGGAGTCGAACGGCACCCGGGAGCGAAAGGCGCAGTGCGTATGGGTGCGTTCGTCCTGAAGCGCGACAGCCACCGACCGGGTGTTCCCCGACAGCGCGCGATGGAGGTTGCGTTCGAGCTGCCGGGCGAGTTGGGGCTCTGCCGAGGTGCAGATGTGCGCCTGGGCGGCGGGCGGGGCGGTGACAGGGGCCTCTTGCCGGTGAGAAGCCGCCAGCGGAGCGGCTGACGACGCGTAGAGGCAGATCAGGATTGCGGCGACGCCGGCGACGAGGTCTCGACGGCGGGCACGTAGCGGTAAGGCAACGGTGAGCATGGCCGTATCCGTTCTGCTGCGAAGAGGGGGGCGGCGCTGCAGGGCCGGCGCTGCGGAGCCGGCGTGAGCGAGCGGAGCACTGATGCTCTTGAGGAGCTCCTGAAAGCGGTCGACGACCGGTGCGTCTGCCGGCCGGGGGGAGCCGCTGTCGGGACGGGGCCGGAGTGTGTCCACCGGGGGCAGCTCCCGGCCGGCTGCGTGACCGCCGGCTGCGTGACCGCCGACGACGTGACCGCCGACGACGTGTCGGCCGGCCGAGTCGGGCGCAGGACGGCATGCGCCGGCGGTTGCCGGGCGCGGTCCGCAGACGAGGCGCCGGCGCCTGTGCCTGTGCCGTCTGTAGGGGCCCTCGTTCGAACCCAAGGGGGGGCTCGCTGGGGGTCAGGCTGCGGCCTGGTGGGTGGTGCAGGGGGTGGGGCGGTGGGTGCGGGGGCGGTGGGTGCGTGTGGGGCGCCGGTTCTTGCTGAGTTGGTGGCGGGCGAAGTGGGTTGCGGTGGGGGTGGGGGTGGGGGTGGTGGGGGCTGCGGTGGAGCCGGGTACGGGCGCGGGCGCGGGTGCCGGTGCAGGGGCGGGTGTGGGGGTGGTGGCGGAGTCGGGGGTGGTGGCGCTGAAGAGTTCTTCGGTGAGGACGCCGAGTGCGGTGGCGATGCGCCAGGCGGTTTCCGGGCGGGCTCCGCGGCGTCCGTGTGCGAGGAGGGAGATGAAGGCTTGGGATACGTGGGCGATGTCGGCGAGTTTGCGTTGGGAGAGGGACTGGAGACTGAGGAGTTCGGTGAAGCGTCGGCTGTCACGGATGCGCATTGAGCTTCCTCCCTGATCGGGTGGGCCCGGAATGGGGATGCGGGTCCAACATCGGTTCGGGAGAAGCGGAACACAGTAATCGTGGGGGTTTCAAATGGTGCCGACTGGTGTCTTTGCTGCGGTTATGGCAAGTGGTGTGGTGCGGGTGTGCAGGGGTTCGCTGGTTCCTGGGTGATTACCGAATAACGCGTGGCCAGCGGGGGTTGGTGTTATCGCTGGGCAGTGGGCTGTTAGAGCGCACCCCGACCAGCCACCCAGAACACAAAGTTATCGAGACCTCCCGTACCAGTAATAGAGCCGTGACAGGCGACTCCAGCACGCCCGCGAGACAGGGCAGCACATGCGGCGAGCCCTTCGCGCCACCAAGAACTCATGGCCTGACGACAGGAGTTGGCGAGCGCGCGGAGTGTTGTCGGGCGGAGCCGGCCGACAGCAGCCACGGCGCAGCAAAGGACGTGAGAACGGAGCGGACTGGAGGCTTTCGCGGCGCGCCGGCACGGAAACGAAACAGGCGAGTGCCCGCTCACCCTGACCAGTCCACCCCCGCTGCGGGGTGGACTTTGTGCTCCACTCAGCTGAGAGGGACTTGTCACCCCCGCTGAACACGAACAGGTTGGTTCTGCGGAAAGCGCGCTTGACCCCTCCGCCCTTTTCGCAGGGGCCTGCACAGCACCAGGCAGAAGCCCCCGTCTCGCACCGGCAGACCAGATGTCATGCCGGTCCATCACCCCACCCGCCAGGTTCCCTGAAATACCGGAAGGAACAGGTCTGTGATCTCTCGTAAGGTCTTGTTAGCGGCCGGAGCTTCTGCCGCCGCACTCGCGCTGTCGCTTGCGGCCGCTTTTCCGGCCACCGCCGGCGGCGGCGGTCTGCAGGACACCGTCCGCGGCCAGGTCGTCTCCGCCTCGCCGCTCAACATCCGCACCGTCCCCTCCACCGACTCACAGCCCCAAGGCGCATCGCTGCGGCCCGGCGCGAGCGTCATCATCGACTGCAAGGTCCGCGCTCAGGTCATCGGCGGAAACCAGATCTGGTACCGGCTGCGCCTCCAGAAGGGGGGGTGGGCGGCCGCCCGCTACATCCGCAACTCCGCTCCGGTTCCCTTCTGCTGGACGCCGCCCGCCACCACGCTGAGGCTGGTGCCCAGCGTCGGCTGAGCCACCGGTGCTTGGTGCGCGTCCCGTCATTGAGGTGCGCACCAAGCACCGACAGACGCCGGTCCGCAGCGAGCCAGGGCACATGCCATGCCGGCGACGCTGACGCCGGCGGTGATCCAGGCCCCGAAGGGCTGCTGCGGGCCCTTCGGGCACCACTCGCTGACGAGCCCGGATTTCACCGGCGTACCGCTCAACGGCGTTGATGTGCGATGCGGGTTGTCGGTCACTTCCCG
>NZ_CP075715.1:7901556-7965264 GCF_024584805.1 Streptomyces sp. FIT100
GACGGCGGGCACGTAGCGGTAAGGCAACGGTGAGCATGGCCGTATCCGTTCTGCTGCGAAGAGGGGGGCGGCGCTGCAGGGCCGGCGCTGCGGAGCCGGCGTGAGCGAGCGGAGCACTGATGCTCTTGAGGAGCTCCTGAAAGCGGTCGACGACCGGTGCGTCTGCCGGCCGGGGGGAGCCGCTGTCGGGACGGGGCCGGAGTGTGTCCACCGGGGGCAGCTCCCGGCCGGCTGCGTGACCGCCGGCTGCGTGACCGCCGACGACGTGACCGCCGACGACGTGTCGGCCGGCCGAGTCGGGCGCAGGACGGCATGCGCCGGCGGTTGCCGGGCGCGGTCCGCAGACGAGGCGCCGGCGCCTGTGCCTGTGCCGTCTGTAGGGGCCCTCGTTCGAACCCAAGGGGGGGCTCGCTGGGGGTCAGGCTGCGGCCTGGTGGGTGGTGCAGGGGGTGGGGCGGTGGGTGCGGGGGCGGTGGGTGCGTGTGGGGCGCCGGTTCTTGCTGAGTTGGTGGCGGGCGAAGTGGGTTGCGGTGGGGGTGGGGGTGGGGGTGGTGGGGGCTGCGGTGGAGCCGGGTACGGGCGCGGGCGCGGGTGCCGGTGCAGGGGCGGGTGTGGGGGTGGTGGCGGAGTCGGGGGTGGTGGCGCTGAAGAGTTCTTCGGTGAGGACGCCGAGTGCGGTGGCGATGCGCCAGGCGGTTTCCGGGCGGGCTCCGCGGCGTCCGTGTGCGAGGAGGGAGATGAAGGCTTGGGATACGTGGGCGATGTCGGCGAGTTTGCGTTGGGAGAGGGACTGGAGACTGAGGAGTTCGGTGAAGCGTCGGCTGTCACGGATGCGCATTGAGCTTCCTCCCTGATCGGGTGGGCCCGGAATGGGGATGCGGGTCCAACATCGGTTCGGGAGAAGCGGAACACAGTAATCGTGGGGGTTTCAAATGGTGCCGACTGGTGTCTTTGCTGCGGTTATGGCAAGTGGTGTGGTGCGGGTGTGCAGGGGTTCGCTGGTTCCTGGGTGATTACCGAATAACGCGTGGCCAGCGGGGGTTGGTGTTATCGCTGGGCAGTGGGCTGTTAGAGCGCACCCCGACCAGCCACCCAGAACACAAAGTTATCGAGACCTCCCGTACCAGTAATAGAGCCGTGACAGGCGACTCCAGCACGCCCGCGAGACAGGGCAGCACATGCGGCGCGAGCCCTTCGCGCCACCAAGAACTCATGGCCTGACGACAGGAGTTGGCGAGCGCGCGGAGTGTTGTCGGGCGGAGCCGGCCGACAGCAGCCACGGCGCAGCAAAGGACGTGAGAACGGAGCGGACTGGAGGCTTTCGCGGCGCGCCGGCACGGAAACGAAACAGGCGAGTGCCCGCTCACCCTGACCAGTCCACCCCCGCTGCGGGGTGGACTTTGTGCTCCACTCAGCTGAGAGGGACTTGTCACCCCCGCTGAACACGAACAGGTTGGTTCTGCGGAAAGCGCGCTTGACCCCTCCGCCCTTTTCGCAGGGGCCTGCACAGCACCAGGCAGAAGCCCCCGTCTCGCACCGGCAGACCAGATGTCATGCCGGTCCATCACCCCACCCGCCAGGTTCCCTGAAATACCGGAAGGAACAGGTCTGTGATCTCTCGTAAGGTCTTGTTAGCGGCCGGAGCTTCTGCCGCCGCACTCGCGCTGTCGCTTGCGGCCGCTTTTCCGGCCACCGCCGGCGGCGGCGGTCTGCAGGACACCGTCCGCGGCCAGGTCGTCTCCGCCTCGCCGCTCAACATCCGCACCGTCCCCTCCACCGACTCACAGCCCCAAGGCGCATCGCTGCGGCCCGGCGCGAGCGTCATCATCGACTGCAAGGTCCGCGCTCAGGTCATCGGCGGAAACCAGATCTGGTACCGGCTGCGCCTCCAGAAGGGGGGGTGGGCGGCCGCCCGCTACATCCGCAACTCCGCTCCGGTTCCCTTCTGCTGGACGCCGCCCGCCACCACGCTGAGGCTGGTGCCCAGCGTCGGCTGAGCCACCGGTGCTTGGTGCGCGTCCCGTCATTGAGGTGCGCACCAAGCACCGACAGACGCCGGTCCGCAGCGAGCCAGGGCACATGCCATGCCGGCGACGCTGACGCCGGCGGTGATCCAGGCCCCGAAGGGCTGCTGCGGGCCCTTCGGGCACCACTCGCTGACGAGCCCGGATTTCACCGGCGTACCGCTCAACGGCGTTGATGTGCGATGCGGGTTGTCGGTCACTTCCCGCCCGCGGTTCGTGGCCTCGGGCCGGGTGTCGGCACAGGGCCGCTTGCCGGCAGTCATCATCAGAGCCGGCGACAAGTTGCAGGTGACTCTCGATCCCCTTGACCCCACCCAAGGTGCAACTCGTCGTTTCTGTTCTCGTTTCCCCACGGCCGCCGGCCGGATCGAGCAGCACCCTGATCGTGGCGAATGCCGCGGCTTACCTGGAAGGGGGGATGAGTACCCGGTTGCGGCGGGGCAGGCAGCGATCCTGGAATACCAAGTCCTGGCTACCCCCAGCCCATTTCCCAATGGGACAGGGAAGCTGAAGCTCGAACTAGGCCCGTCAAACAAGACCGAGAAGACGAACAACGAGAAGAAGACCCTCCTTGAGGAATCGGCGAGAAAGGGCTGCTTCCCGGAACGAGGCGCATGCCCATGTCGAGAGGGAAGGGTGCCCTACGGGTTGATGCCCGACCGCAACCTGGCGGTCAGGCTCGCCGGTCCTGTGCGCTCAGCTTCGTCGCCCAGGGCCGGTTCGGCGAGGCTCTGTTGCCGTAGCGAGTGTTGATGGGGAGGGGCGACGCTGCGCTGGAGCGGAGAAGAGGACGAGCTTCGGGGCTGCGGCGTGTTCTGCGCCCCGGACGCGTGAGCGTGCCGTCCTGCCGTAGCCGACGACGGTGTTTGCGCTGTTCCGTTTCTCCACGGCCCAGGGGCCTCGGCGGATGTCTCGCCGCAGGCCGGGACCGGCAAAGGGGGGTCACCGGCGAAGACGGTGCGTACCGCCCGGGCCCGGTTCTTCGAGGGCCTGGTCGGTGGAGTGCTGGGGGCCGCCGCGAGTGGATCCGCTGCACGTTCTGCTCCGCCTCGGCCGTGCCCACCCGCAAGGTGGTGGAGTACGTGACCATCGGGTCGTACGGCCGGGCGGTCAGTTCCCGGTGGATCGGGCGTGTCAGTGAGACTCCGAGGCCCGGCCGACCGGGCGGGGCGGGGCCGGCGTTCGGCCGGTACAGACGGATGCTGGCGATGTTCTTCAGCCGGGGCAGTGACCCCGAAGTTGCCCGATGGGCCAGTCGATCACGGCGCCGTTCCCCCCACTCCGCACCTGGCGTGATGGTGGTCCTTCCCGGCGTGGTCGGTCACCGACAGGACAAGCCTCCCGGCCAGGAGCCGGGCGTCGGGAACACCCTGAACGGCAGCGGGTCGCCAACTCCTTTGGAAAGATGCCTGGTTCACGGCATCGCCGACCGGGGCGTGCTGGACGCAGAGCTGTGGTCCGCTGGCAGCTGCCGGGGAACCCGTACGTGCCGCCCGCATGCCGTGGATGACGGTGGCCTTCATCAGGTCACCGCCCGTACCCCCCTCGGGTCCGCGGCGACCAGCGGTTCCGGATGCCGCTGCCCGGGCCCCGCGGAGACGGAGCCGGAGCCGGAGCCGATCGGCCCCTGAGGCCGCCGGCGCGGCGGAGGCGGCATGGGCTTGCCTTGGTCCCGAGCGCCTCCGGCCGACGTCGCCCACGAGTCGGTACACGATCGCCGGCCGGCAGCACACTCCACCGCCGGCCGGTTTCGACGGGATCACGCCCGAGCTCTGTGGCCTTCGCTGCGGTCTACCTGCTCATGCACCTCACTCACGTCGACCGCTGACGGCGTGGGCGGGCCATGGCTGACCACCTTCAGCGAGAACGCGATGGCCGTGGCCGAAGCCGCGAAGACGCTTCGAGCGGCGAACGCGGGGATGGCATCGCAGCGCAGGCAGTAGCCGCTGGGTGTGGGCGTCAGGCCGCGGCCTGGTGGGTGGTGCAGGGGGTGGAGTGGTGTGTGCGATGGCGGTGGGTGCGTGTGGTTCGGCGGTTCTTGCTGAGTTGGTGGCGGGCGAAGTGGATTGCGGTGGGCGTGGGCGTGGGTGTGGGGGTTGGTGTGGGTGCGGGAGTTGGTGTGGGTGTGGTGGCAGGAGTGGTGGCGAAGAGTTCTTCGGTGAGGACGCCGAGTGCGGTGGCGATGCGCCAGGCGGTTTCCGGGCGGGCTCCGCGGCGCCCGTGTGCGAGGAGGGAGATGAAGGCCTGGGATACGTGGGCGATGTCGGCGAGTTTGCGTTGGGAGAGGGACTGGAGACTGAGGAGTTCGGTGAAGCGTCGGCTGTCACGGATGTGCATGGCCTTCCTCCCTGGGGTCGGGCCGGCCCGGTGGGGGTTGCGGGTCCAAGATCGGTTCGGGAGAAGCGGAACACAGTAATCGTGGGGGTTTCAAATGGTGCCGGCTGGTGTCTTTGCTGCGGTTATGGCAGGTGGTGTGGTGTGGGGGTGTGGGAGTGCGCTGGTTCCGGGGTGATTACCGAGTGAGGTGTGACCGGCGGGGGTTGGTGTTATTGCTGGGCAGTGGGCTGTTAGAGCGCACCTCGACCAGCCGCCGGGAAGGCAGAGTTATCGCAGGTACCCGCACGTGTAATGGAGCCGGCCAAACCTCCATGAGGAATGAACTGGCATACGTGCATTGACAGCTGACACACACCAGGGTTGACAGTCCGGGCATCCCTGCCGGAGCCGGCCCCGCCTTGTCGCCTGCGGTACGGCTCCGCCCGCTGCGGTGGCCGGCAGTCTCTGCCCGCCACGCGCGGGCCGGTCCCGGCGCGCCTTTGCCCGGCCGGTGACCGCCGGCCCCTGCCCGGGACTGGACCTGGCTGATGCGCGACGAGCACGTGGGCGGTGCGAAGCGGCCGGCCGGGTACGGCTAGGGCGTGTTGCGAAAGTCCCGTCTGCGCGGCGGCGTCTGGCACGCACGCTCGCGGCGTTGTCGGTCGTCGGCGCAGCCCGCTGCGCTCTCCTTCCTCCGCCTTGCGATCGCACGCACCAGACGCCGCCGCGCCCGCCCTACGGGCGGACGACGCTACTTTCGCAACACGCCCTAGCCCTTGCGCTCCGGCCCCGCCTCGGGGGCGTCGTCCCGCTGCTGCCCTGTGTTGATGGCGCCGAGGTAGGTGGCGAGCGCGCCCATGGCCGCGCCCGACAGTGCTGAGAGCACGCCGGCGAACTGCTGCGACACCGGGTGCGGGGAGAGAGCGACAGCGATCAGGGAGACGCAGAGCGCTATGGACACGCCGACAGCGATCACCAGCGCGATCACTCCGGGCCAGGACCACTTCGGCCCGTTCTCGGTGGACATCTCCTCACACACTCCTTTGTGCGGCACGTTCACGTGCCGGCGCCCAGCGGCTGACGCCGGCGCACACGGCCTGGTGATCGATCTTCTTACGGGGTGTCAGCAGGATCCGGCCCGCGTGCGCCGGGTCGGCCGGTGGTGTCTGCGGCGTCTGCGGCTGTGCGGGAACGCCGCTGCCGGGCGGAAGAGTGCGGAGCGGCGGGCCCCGCGCCGATGCGCGAGACCGGCGGGGGAGCTGTGCCTCCGCCGGCGCCTGTGACCTGGTGCGCGGAAGGCAACTCTCGCCAGAAAATGTGGCATAAGCCTATCGGACCGTCAAGAAGTGTTTATCGGCTGATATCGGGTCTTGACCGCTTGATGGGTGTGTGTCACTTTTCATAGAGAGAGTGGATTCTTGTGCCTGCTGGACCGGGGGTCTGCCGGATCGGGGGCCGTGCCGGTGGGTGTGGTGTGTCCGTGGCGGCAGGGTGTGCGGGGGAGCGTTCGTCGGAGTGGGTTGCGCCGGGCGGTGGTTGGCCGGTCGCGGCTTGTAGTTCGCCCATGACGTACGGCGGCCGACCGCAGGTGGTGTGAGCGCCGGAGGGGTTGCTGCGGGCAGGAGGCAGGGCATCGCCCTGTCTCCTGCCCGGGGCGGTGCCTGGGGGCGCGTCCTGTCCTGGCAAGCCCTGGCCTTCCGCTCCGGCCCCGCTCCGGCCCCGCTCCGGGACTGCGGCGGGACTGCGCCGGGCCGTGCCGGACCGTGCCGGGACCGGAGTCATCGCCTCCAGCAAGAGCAGACCGAGGGCACGCGCGGCACGCCGGTGGAGCCGGCACAGCGGATCCGGCGCCGGCCTCACACCCGCAGACAACCGCCTGCCGGCCGTTCACCGGCCGTTGCTCACGGGATCCGCCCGGTCAACGGCCCGGCCTGTCTGACTGCCCAGCGGTGGATTCCCAGGTCGGGCGGTACGTGTCGTGGCCGTAGCCGCGGTCCGCGGGCAGGGTGTCGGGCCTGCTTCCAGGCGTCTGGCCAGGCCGGGAACCCAGGAGGGCTTGGCGAGTGCAGGTATCGGCTTGAGTGGTGCAGCTAACGGTTGCCGCCGGTCGGCGACACACCGCGTGCGGCCGGTCCGGCCCTGCTCAACGCCTGCCGGTCCGGGTGCCCGCAGTCGTACCGCGGCCGTCCCGTGCCTGTCCCGCAGCCGTCCCGTGCCTGTCCCGCGGCCGTCCCGTGCCTGTCCCGCGGCCGGCTCCGGCCCTGGCTGGGGCAGTAACGAGCTTGTCGGTGAGTGCAGTTCGTCCGGGGCGATCCATGGAGAGGGCTCCCTCGTCCCCATGAGCGGCCCGAGGGGCGTCCAGGCCGGCGGTCACGCCGGTAACGGTTTCTGTCAGGACCTCTGGCAAGGGAAGGGTCTGCACCGTGAGGTGAACGGGCCGTTCCCGCAACCTAGTGGAGCAGTCATGACTCGCGAATCGGTATCACTTGCGCAAGTGCGGCCCGGTCAGGTCAACAACAGTGTCCGTGTACTGCAGCGTGCTTTGGCGAAAGAGGTGGCATCGGTGTTCCCCGAGGCGATGCTGACGTCGCCGGAGTTCGGAACGTATGGGCCGGTGACGAAGGAAGCCGTGGCCCAGGTGCAGCGCAACCTGGGGTATCACGGCGGCGATGCGGACGGTGTCATCGGTGCTGCGACGCTGCGCTACCTGGCAGGCAAGTACGGCTTCGACGCCGTCGCGGAGAGCGAACATCACACGGTGGCGCCCACTCCCGGCAGACTGTCGCTCTCCCAGGTGCTCTACCACGACCCTCACGACAAGTCAGGGGAAGCGGCGATGCGGGCCTACGCCCAGCGGGCCTGCGAGTTGACCGGGATGGATCCCCGCTTCGGAGTGCCGGCCCTGGTCACGATCGCCAAGCGGGAGTCCTCGTACAACGATCCGCGCTGGCGGGTGAACACCACCGATGTGAACGCTCACGGGCCCCGGGTGGCCGACGGGCACCCGCAGAACTGCTCGCGCGGTGTCACCCAGTGCATTCCGTCCACGTTCGCCGCCTATCACCAGGCGGGCACCGCGCTCACGCCGTACGACGTGGTGGCGTGCATGTGCGCGACGATCAATTACGTCCGCGCCCGCTACGGCGTCGACCACTCCGGGTCGAACTTCGCCGCCCGTGTCCAGCAGGCCGATCCGCACCGCTCACCTCGCGGCTACTGAAACGGGCCCTGACCCGGTACTGCCCCCGGTGCCCCCGGGTCCGCTCGCCCGGCTCTGTTGCGGGCGAGCGGACGGTGAAGGCCCCTTCCGCGGTCCCCCTTCCGCGGGAGGGGTCCTCACTGTCATTCACCCGGGCATGCCCGCGGGGCGGGAACGGCACATGCTCGCGGGGCGGGAACGGCACATGCTCGCGGGGCGGGAACGGCATACAGCCGGAAACCGGCGCCGGTCGGGCGGCGTTCCGGGACAGCCCCCGCCCCGCCAAGCCCCGCACCGCCGCACCGTGGCCGCGCGAAGGGCCGCGGCCCGGGACGGCGCATGTACGCAGCACGCAGCAGCACAAGAAGAAGGAGGAAGTCATGGGCACAGCATGGATACCCGGGGCCGAGCGTCTGGGGAACGGCACGATCGGCGGCCCGATGGACCACCCCGACCGTCCGGCACGTGTGGTGTGGCACACCACGGAGAGCGGAGCCGGGCCTTCGGCATTCCACACCGTCGGGAACTACCTGATCTCCGTCCACAGCGAGCCGCAGATCCTCTACGACCCGACAACGGACCGCATCGGCCAGTACGGACCTCTGACGCAGAGCGCCCGGGCGCTGAAGAACTGCGGCACGGTGCGCAACAACCGGGTCGGGGCGGCGTGTATCCAGATCGAGGTTCTCGCACACGCCTCCCAGCCGTTCACCGCCTACTGGCGGCCGGGCCCCAACTTCCGTGCGCTCATGGCCGCCATCCGTTCCTTCGGCATCCCCGACGCCTTCCCGATGGGAACCCCGGCACGGTCGGTGGCCGGATGCCGGCGTGAAGCGTCCGTGTGGCTGACGCGGGGCGGGCACTACGGCCACTGCAACGTTCCCGGAAACGACCACTGGGACCCGGGCGGCATCGACACCGGCAAGCTGTTCGCCGCCGCCCCCGGCACGCCCCCGCCAGGGCACACCTCCACCACCGGCGGACTCGCACCGGGCACAGCGGGCTGCATACCCTTCCCCGGAACCGCGTTCTTCCAGGCCGGTGCCCACTCCCCGATAGTGACGGCCATGGGCCGAAAGCTCGTTGCCGAAGGATGCTCCGCCTACACCGACGGCCCCGGGCCGCAATGGGGCGAGGGGGACCGGCGAAGCTACGCGCTCTGGCAGCGCAAGCGGGGCTACAGCGGATCCGACGCCGACGGTATCCCGGGGCGGACGACCTGGGAGGCCCTCAAAGTCCCCAAGGACTGGGCGTGATACCGGCGCCGGCGCACCGCGCCCCGGGGGCTATGACACGCCCGGTTGGGGGATAACCGGTGCGCAGAGCCGGCTGTTGCCGGCTCCCTCCGTCGGCCCAGGGTGTCGCCATAACAGCTTCAGAGCTCTGCGCGCGGCCGGGCCAAAGCGGCGCCGGGTGGGGGGATGCCGCGGTGGTGCCGGAGCGGGAGAACGCCATAACCGTCAACGCCCGGCAACTTGCCGATCTGTTGCGGTGGTCACGATAACCGTGATGATCTTCCGATAAGCGCATAGCAGCGTCTCAGTCGAGGGGAGAGCCATGCAGCTCCGCGACACAGAGCGTTTCACCGAATTGCTGTATCTCAAAGGCCTGTCCCAGCGGAAACTGGCCGAACAGGCCCATGTTTCCCAGGCATTCATATCGATGCTGGCCCGCGGTCGGCGCGGGGCCCGGCCGGAGACCGCGTGGCGTATAGCCTCCGCGCTGGGCGTGTGCAGCCATGAGCTGTTCACCGTCGAGCCCGCCCGGCTGACGCGCCTGGCACGCACGGCCACCGACACGGCCGCTCTGTGCAAGGCAGCGCCATCGCCGCCATCGTCGCCATCGTCGCCATCGCCGCCATCGCCGCCATCGTCACCGCCGTCGTCGTCGCCGCTGTCGCCGCCATCGCCGCCATCGTCACCGCCGTCGCCGCCGTCGCCGTCGCCGTCGCCGCCATCGTCGTCACCGCCGTTGCCGTCGTCGCCGTTGCGGCCCACAGCCGCCTGAAGGACCGCTTCGCTCACGCACCCTTGGTGCCCCACCCCCGCACCCCCCTTTTTCCCGGGGGTCGGCGCCGGGCCGGCACAGCCCCCGTGAGGCGGAGCACCTGCCCGGTCCTCGCCACACCCACCGCCGCAGTTCCCTGCCCGGGGTGCGAAACCCCAAGCCCCGCCGGCTTCCGGGGCAAGCCGGGCCGCGTCCGCTGCGGCAACGCCCCGAACGAAAGGACATCCGCGCCCATGCCCGGCCATCCCCGCGCCATCACCGCCCGCGACAGACGCGGCAGCTTCGGCCCCACCGGCTCCCACCCCTGCGGTGCCCTGCGCCAGACGCTGCGCGCAGCCCTGCGCGCCGGGGACGACGCGCTCCGTGCCGGCCGCGAGCCGCGGCCCTCCGCCCGCGTCCGCCTCGGGCTCGCCCCAGGGCGGCGTGGTGCGGCGGCCGGCCCCACCGAAGAGACCTGGAGACGCCTGTGGAACTGAGCCTGACGCCCGCCACCGGCCACAGCAGACCCCGTCAGCTTTCCTTGTGGGACCGCCACTGGCGGCAGCACGGGGCCTGCGCCGGCAGCGACACGAACCTGTTCTTCGCCGACAACCGCTCCTGCGGGCAGGAGGAAGCCCTGGAAATCTGCGCATCCTGCCCGGTCCGGACCGAATGCCTCGCCTACGCCCTGGACGAGCGCTTCCCGTACGGCATCTTCGGCGGCACCACCCCGGCCTGGCGCCGGGACCTGCTGCACCGCCGGCCCCACGTCACCTCCTGGCGCGGCCTGCTGTTGCGAGCACGAGCCGAGCACATGAACCGGCCGCACCGCACCACCACCCCCGTCACCCGGACCCACCGGACCCAGTCGGCAGCACACGGCACCCACAACTGACCGCCCCAGCCCGCCCCACGCCCCCCACCCCCTTCCGTACAGGCATGCCCCTGGCACCGCCGCCGGCCGCCGGCACCCCGCCGGCGGCCCCAGCCCAGAGCGAGTGGCGAAATCCGGTAAACGCAGCGGACTTAAAATCCGCCACCCCCCAGGGTTTGTGGGTTCGAATCCCACCTCGCTCACCGGCCCTCCAGATCCGCCTCACCGCATCCCGGACCTTCGGCTCCGGCTCCGCGGCACACGGCGCGCCCATCCACCGTGCCCTCAGCCCCATACGGTCAAAGCCACGACCAGGAACACGCGTGAACGCCTACCTCAACCTCGCCGTCAAACAAGCCGCACGGTCCCGGTGCCGTTACCGCGTCGGCGCTGTCCTGGCCAAAGGAGGCCGCATCCTCGCCCACTCCTCCAACCGCTACCGCAACGCCCCCAGCACCGACTTCCACCACGCGACCTTCCACGCCGAGGAAGTACTCCTGCGCCGTACGCGCTCGGCCCGCGGCGCCGTGGTCTACGTGGCCCGTGTCCGCAGGAACGGCGCCCCGGCGCTCGCCCGCCCCTGCCCGCGCTGCCAGCGGGCCCTGGCCGCCGACGGCGTCGTCCGCGCCCTCTACACCACGCCCACGGGGCCGGGCAGCCTGCGCCTTGGCTGACGGAACGTGACCTCCCGTGGCCGGCCGGGAATCCCGGAGCACCCTTCCCGGACCGCAGGCACGGGGCCCGCAGGCACGGGGCCCGCAGGCAGAGGGCCCGCAGGCACGGGGCCCGCAGGCAGAGGGCCCGCAGGCACGGGGCGCCGAGCCCTGACACCACACCACCCCCGGGGACAGCGGCCCCCATTGCCAGAGGCGTTAGCTCAGCCGGTCAGAGCAGGGGACTCATAATCCTCCGGTCGCGGGTTCGAGTCCCGCACGCCTCACCGCGCGCCCCACCCCACCCCACCGCGCCCCGCCTCGCTGCACCGCACCGCGCCTCACCGCGCCCCCAGTTTCACTGGGCCCGCACGCGCTGGGCGGCCCAGTCTCGCCCCACGCCCGGCCGACAGCCGAAACGCGAGAGGAACACCTTCATGCCCGCACCGCCCCCGAGAACCGCCGCACCCCGCATGACCCACCGCCGCAGCGGCCGCAGCGGACTCCACCTCCCCGTCCTCTCCCTCAGCCTGGCAGGCCGCAACAAGCCGCTGTCCGCACCCAGCGCACTGATCCACCACGCGGTCAACGAGGGCATCACCCACTTCGACTTCACGCTACGCCGCGGTCAGATATCCGCGACGGCCGACGGCACCACCGGCCACGCCCTGGCAACGGTGCGTGCGCGGCGCAGCGACGTGACCGTCTCCACCCGTATCGGCCTGGGAACCGGCCCCGGCCCCCTGGCCGGATTCGGCTCCCGCGGGCATCTGCTCTCCCAGCTCAACACCCTGCTCCGGTACACCGGACTCGACCACGTCGACATCCTCTACGCGCACCGCTACGACCACACCTGCCCGCTCGAGGAGACCATGGGCGCCCTGGCGAGCGCGGTCCATCAGGGAAAGGCCCTCTATGTGGGCCTGTCGGGGTTCGGGCCGTCTGTGCTGGCGCGAGCGGCCGTACTCCTGAACCGGCTGGGCACCCCCGCCGTGCTCTACCAGGCCTCGTACTCCCTGCTCGACCGGTGGCTCGAAAACCAGGTGCTGGATGTTCTCGAACTCCACGGCATCGGCTGCGTCGCCGGCTCCCCGCTGGCGGGCGCCGCCCTGACCGGCCGCGGACACGCGCTGGCCGCTCCTCCCGGGGTGCTGTCCGCTCTCGCGCGCATCGCCGCCGAACGCGGCCAGAACCTGGCCCAGCTCGCCCTCAGCTGGAGCCTGCACAACCCGCGCATCACCTCCGCCCTCCTGTCCACCTCCCAGTTCGACCACCTCGCACAGGCCCGGGAGGCCGCCGGCCGCCTGGACTTCACCGCCGACGAACTCGCCGGTATCAACGCCTGCTGCCCGCCGGCCTGAGCCGCCGCAGCAAAGGGGCCGACGCTAGGGCGTGTTGCGAAAGTCCCGTCTGCGCGGCGGCGTCTGGCACGCACGCTCGCGGCGTTGTCGGTCGTCGGCGCAGCCCGCTGCGCTCTCCTTCCTCCGCCTTGCGATCGCACGCACCAGACACCGCCGCGCCCGCCCTACGGGCGGACGACGCTACTTTCGCAACACGCCCTAGCCCCCTCGGCACGCCAGCCCCCTCTCGGCACCCCGGCACCCCGGCACCTCGTGGCCCCGTGGCCCGCGTGGTCCGCCGTTTCACCGGCCGTGCGTGCCGTATCCGCCCGTTCACGCTCCGCCCCAGCGGCCGCCAGGAGCAACTCATGCAACCTACGTGCCTCATATGCGCCACCGACACCACGCAACCGGAAGAACCATGCCCGGTATGTCAGGTCTGTTCCTACAGGCTGCGCTGGGCCCTGGACAAACTGCCCCACCTCTACGTCCAGTTGCATACCGAACTGCCCCACGGCACACCCCGCCGGAGAATCGAGTCGGCCACCCGCCACACCCCATGGCGCAGCCGGGACATTCCCGTCCCTTTGCGGATCTCCCTGCTCGCCCACGCCGACCACTGCGTCGCGGCGGTCCGCTGCTGGTCGGCCCATGCTCTGCCCGGCGCACTGCCCCCCGAGCCCGTGCGCCCCGGCCGCCTGCTCCAGCAGCTGTGCCTGGCACTGTCCGACGACCTGCCGGCGGCCGTGCGAACCGCCGCCGACGCCACCCGCGCCCGCAAGGTCTGGCGGGCCTACACCCACGCCTGCCAGCTCCTGGACCGCGAGGAACCGCCCCGGCGACTGCCCGAGCCGTGCCCCGTATGCGACCTGAAAGCCCTCATGCGTCGAGCCGACGGCGACATCTTCTGCCGCTCCTGCAACAGCTACTGGCCCGCCACCGGATGAACCCGGACCCGCCCCCGCCTCAGCGTCAAGGACACACCATGCCCCCACAGTTCTCCCGGCGCGGCACCCAGGCCGATCCCGCGCTCGCGGACCCCTCCCGCAGGCTGCTGACCACCGCCGAGGCCGCCGAGGTCGCCCAAGTGAGCCCCGCATGCATCCGCCAATGGGTCCGCCGGGGCTACCTGCGGCCCGTAGCCCGCTACGGCAAACGCAACCTCTACCGGGAGGACCATGTGCTGCGCGCGGAACGGGACCGCCGCAACCCCGGCGCCCCATCACCCGGCACCGGCACCCCGCAACCCCGCAACCCCGGCGCCCCGTCACCCGGCACCGGCACTTCGTCATCCGGCACCGGCGCCGCGCGACACGCGACGAGCCCCGATTGGCCCACGGCCGAGCGATAACCTCACGGACACCCAGGCGAGTTCACACAGCCGTCGGCCCGCACGAGGGCCGCGCATTCCCCGGCGTCCTTGTTCCTGTTATCCCTGGTCCGCATCGATTACCGGCCCCGCCGCCGGTGCTCGGGCTGCCTTGCGACGCCACCACCGCTGTGTTCAGATCACCCGCAGTGACGAGCCGTCACCACTGCCGGAGCAGCAGTTTGCGGCCGTCACAGGGAACCGGCTCCGTTCGCCGCCGGCGTGCCCGCCCACACCCCGCCCACACCCGATCACCCCCTTTCCCCTGCGCCTGCGCCTACGCCCACGCGCACGCGCAGCGGACAGGGCCATGGGCGCCCCCGACGGGCACCGCGCAGAAAGACCGAAGAGAAAGGCAGCGATGACCACCCTCGACAGGACGGAGCAGATCGCCATGCGGGGTCTGCTCACCACCATCAGCGACACCCTGGGCACCCCCCTGGCACCCGAATGGGAGCACGCCTACCAGACCGTTCCCAGGCACCGGTTCCTGCCCACCCGGCTGTGGACCGGGAACGCCCTGGCCGAGTGCGCGCGCAGCACCGACCCGGAGACCTGGCTGCGCCACGCCTATACGGACATCCCTCTCGTCACCCGGCTCAACGACGGCTATGACGGGGCCGTCGGTGATCTGCGGCCTTCCTGTTCCGTCCCCGAACCCTCCCTCGTCTTCCGGATGCTGGACATGCTGGATGTGCGAGACGGCCACGACGTCCTGCACATCGGGACCGGGACCGGATGGATCACCGGCCTTCTCGCCCACCGCCTGGGCGGGGATCACGTCACCACGGTGGAAGCGGACCCGGCGCTGCACGTCCAGGCCGGTATCAAGCTCAAGGCGGCCCGGCTGGAGCCCGTCCTGATCGAGGGGGACGGGGCGGCCGGGCACGCGGCCGGGGCGCCCTACGACCGTGTCCTGGCCGAGTGTTCCGTCCGCGCGGTGCCGCGCGCGTGGCTGGAGCAGACCAGGCCCGGGGGAGTGATCCTCACCCCGTGGTCCTCACCCTGGTACGGCTTCGGCCTGCTGCGGCTGACCGCGCACAGCGACGGCAGCGCCTCCGGGCCCTTCTCACCCCATGGCGCCTGCACGCTCATGAGCGGCCAGCAGGGCACGGAACTGAGTATCCACCGGGACGTGGTGCGCCCCGAGCAGCTGGCGCACCTCTCCGAGACCAAGTTGTCCCCGTGGGCGGTCACGGGCGATGACCGCGCCGCGAAGTTCGCGATGGGTCTGCTGCTGAGGGACCTCTGGTGGGCCTGGCACTCGAACTCGACCATGGACGGGGTCGCGTTCCAGCTGTGGATCGCGACCACTGACGCCGCCTCCTGGGCGGCCATCGACGTGGCGGAGCGGGCCGCTGACCGCTTCACCGTGCGCCAGCACGGGCCGCGGCGGCTGGTGAACGAGCTGGAAGGCGCCTACGCGTGGTGGCAGGGTGTCGGCAGCCCTGGGCCCGAACAGTTCGGCATGACGGTCACCGCCGACGGCCGTCACATCCCCTGGCTCGACTCCCCGGACAACATCCTCCCCGCCCGCCGCTGACACGCCGCGGTCCCGGCCGTCCGCATCCCCTTCCGGACGGCCGGGACCCGCGGTCGCCGCTGCGCCCTGCGCGACAGCGCAGGCCCCCCCTTCACGCGGAAGCAGGTATTCATCGCCGGCGGAGCCGGCCCAGCCGCGGCTCAGCGCCTCGCGCGCCCCGTGCGGCGCCCGGGCGGGATCAGCGCCGGCAGTACGTCCCGCCGCTGCCAGATGCCGGCGACGGCCTTGGTTCCTTCGGACAGGCCGCCGCCGGACAGGCCGCCGCGGCCGCGGTCCCGCAGAACGGCCCGGACAGGAGCCGCACGGTCAACTCGGTACGCAGGGCGTTGCGTTGCCCGTGCGGCTGACGCCAGCCCTCCCCGTGCCCCGGTCACCTCGCAGCCGCGGTCCGCCAAGGTCCCGGGCGCAGGACAGGTGACAGCCCCCGCGAGGCCGGCGCCGAAGACCAGGACGAGGACGAAGACCAGGACGAGGGCCCAGGACCAGGACCAAGACCAGGACCAGGGCCAAGACCAAGACCAGGACTGGGGGCGGAGCAAGGGGCCGGCCGGGAGTTCGTGCTTCACGCGTCGCCGTCCAGGAGCAGGCAGTGCTCGGGCCGCCAGCCCAGCTCGACGCTCTCCCCGCCGCTCCAGCGTTTCTCGCGGCGGGACCGGTCGGCGTTCTGCTCCAGCACCGACAGCTCCACTCCCGGCGCCACTTCGACCAGGTAGGTGGTGCTCGCCCCGCCGTAGACGCTCTCCCGCACGGTGCCGCGTACGCGCACCATGCCCGGCTCGAAGTCGCCGAGCCGGATCTTCTCCGGGCGCACGGACGCGCTCACCCGCGCCCCTTCGCCAAGGCCCGGCCGTCCGGGCACGGGAAAGGACAGGCCGCCGGGCAGGGTGAGCCTGCCACCGGCGTAGCGGCCCGCCATCACATTGGAGACGCCGATGAAGCCGGCCACGAACGCGTCGGCGGGCCGTTCGTAGATGTCCTCGGGCGTGCCGGTCTGCGCGAGTGTCCCCGCCCGCAGCACCGCGAGCCGGTCGGACAGAGCCAGCGCCTCGTCCTGGTCGTGGGTGACGAAGACGAACGTGCAGCCGACCTCCCGCTGGATCTCTTTGAGCTCCAGGCGCATCCGTTGGCGCAGTTGCAGGTCCAGCGCCGAGAGCGGCTCGTCCAGCAGCAGCACCGAGGGCCGGTTGACCAGGGCCCGAGCCAGCGCCACCCGCTGCTTCTGACCGCCGGAGAGGGTATGCGGCCGGGCCCTGGCCTCGCCCAGGAGCCCGACCAGTTCCAGCATCCGCCCGACCCGCTGGATGATCTCCTTGCGCGGGGCACCACGCCGCTTCAGGCCGAAGGCGACGTTGCCGAAGACGTCGAGGTGCTCGAAGAGGGCGTAGGACTGGAAGACGGTGTTGACGTCGCGCCGGTGCGGCGGCAGGAAGGTGACGTCGTTCGCGCCGATGCGGATGCGTCCGCTGGTCGGGGCGTCGAATCCGGCGATCATCCGCAGCGTGGAGGTCTTCCCGCAGCCGGACGGCCCCAGCAGCGAGAAGAACTCGCCGTCGCCGACGGTGAGATCGAGCCGCCGCACGGCGGTGCGCGAGCCGAACGTCTTGCTCACGCCGTCGAGGTGTACGCCGGACATCATTCTCCCGAGAGCAGGTCGAGCCCCGTGCCGCGGCGGCCGAACAGGCGGGGCAGGGCCAGGGCGAGGGCGATGAGGACGGCGGAGCCCGCCAGCATCACCGTGCCGACGGCGTTGATGGAGGGGCGGATACCGAACCGCATCGCCGAGTAGATGCGCACCGGCAGGGGCTGGTCATCGGTCCCGCTGGTGAAGGCGGCCAGCACGAAGTCGTCGAAGACCAGCGCGAAGACCAGGATCGCGGCGGCCAGCACGACGGGCGCCAGCGCGGGGAGGGTCACCAGGCGCAGCGCCTGCCACCTCGTGGCGCCGAGGTCCATCGCCGCCTCCTCCACCTCGGGGTTGAGAGCGGCCAGGCGGGCCCGCAGGATCACCGCCACGTAGGAGACGGAGAAGGTGATCTCGGCGAGTATCAGGGTGAGCAGCGACGGAGTGATGCCGAGCCCCTTGAACAGCAGCAGCGACGCGACACCGGTGACGATCTCGGGGGTGAGGAGCGGAATCAGCGTCACGAAACCGGCGAAGGCCCCGAACCGGCCGCGCACCCTGCTCGCCCCGACCGCCATCGCCGTGCCGAGCACCACCGAGCCGGCCATCGCGACGGCGGCGACCTGCACACTGGTGGCCACCGACCCGGTCAGCGCACCGTCCGAGAAGAACTCCCGATACCAGCGCAGGGAGAAACCGGAGAAGGCCGACAGCGACTTCCCAGCGTTGAAGGAGAAGAGCACGACGGCCGCGATCGGCGCGTACAGCACGAGAAAGAACACGCCGAGCACGACGAACGGCAGCCGGCTCTTCACGAGACCCCTCTTCACGAGACCTCTCTTCGCACACCCTGGCGCACATAGCCGACGGTGCACAGCACCAGCACGGCCATGAGCAGCACCGTCAGCGCCGCACCCAGCGGCCAGTCCTGCCCGGCGAAGAACTTCTCCTGGACGAGGTTGCCGATCATGAGCTGCTCCGGGCCCCCGAGGAACTGCGCACTGACGAAGTCCCCGGTCGCGGGCAGGAACGTCAGCACCGCCCCCGCGTACACACCGTGCCGAGTGGCCGGCACGGTGACGGTGACAAACGTCGCAAGCCGGCTGCCGTACAGGTCGCGCCCGGCCTCGATCACCGCGGGATCGAGCCGCTCCAGCGCGGCGTACACCGGAAGGATCATGAAGACGACGAACCCGTAGGCCAGACCGCCGACCACCGCGGCCGCGGTGGACACCATCCGCTCCGGGCCGAACGGCAGCCAGCCCACCACCCGCATCACCGGGCCCTCATCGGCCAGCAGCGCGCTCCACCCGTACATGCGCACCAGGTAATTGGCGAAGAACGGCACCACGACGGCGGCGATGAGCACGTTCTTGAAGCGGCCGCCGTACCGGGCGATGCTGTACGCGACGGGGTAGGCGACCACGGCGCACAGGGCGGTGGCCGCCCCCGCGTACAGCAGCGACCGCACCAGCACGCGCGCGTAGACCGGTTCCATGAGCGTCCGGTAGCTGGAAGGGTCCACGGCGAAGACCGGGTTGCCCAGCGGGTCGGTGGTGCCGAACGACAGCGCGAGGACCAGCAGGATCGCCCCCAGGAAGAACACGCCGAGCCAGGCGAGGGCGGGCAGGGCCAGCGCGGCCCACAGCCGGGAGTGCCGCCGCATCACGCCGCCTTGACGGTGGTCCACACAGCGTCCCGCAGACGCGTCTGGGCCAGGGGCAGATTGCGGTACTGGTGCCCGAAGGCCAGCTCCGCGGGGCTGATCCGCAGCTGCGGGAAACCGGCGGAGATCTCCCTGAAGGCCCCCTCGGTGGCCCGGTGGGGCTGCGGGTAGCCGATGTAGCGCAGATTCCGCACCGCGTTGTCCGGGCGCAGCATGTAGTCGATGAACAGCAGCGCGGTGCCCGGGTGCCGGGCACCGCGGGGTATGGCGAAGCAGTCGGAGTTGACCGGAACACCTTCCCGGCAGGTCTGGAACCCGAACCGGCCCGCATCCCCGCTCGCGCGCACCGCCACCAGGAAATCGCCGCTCCACATCTGATGGAGCCACGCGTTGCCGTTCAGCATGTTGGTGTGGTCGTCGGAGGAGAAGCCGCGCAGCCGCGGGCGCAGCGTGCGCGCCTTGGCGCAGACCCGCTCCAGGCGCACCGGATCGGTCTCGTTCAGATCGAAGCCGAGCAGCAGCGCCACCGCCCCGAGGACCTCGTCCCGGTCATCGAGCAGATAGGTACGGCCCCCGGCGCCTTCGTGCCACAGGTCGTTCCAGGAGCCGGACAGCTCGCCCAGCTTGTCCTTACGCCAGCCGATTCCCGTCATATACATCTGGTACGGGACGCTGTGCGCCGACCCGGGGTCGTACCAGGGATCGTGGAACTCCTCGTAGATGTGCCCCCAGCCGGTGAACCGCTCCAGCGGCAGCGGGTGCAGCTCACCGGCGGCGGCCAGCCGCTGCACCCAGCGGGCGGTGGGAAAGACGACGTCGTAGCGGTTCCCGGCGGTGATCTTGGCGATCATCGCCTCCATCGAGTCGAAGTTGGCCTCCAGGACCTCCACCCCGTACTCCTTGGCGAAGCCCTTCAGCAGGGCGGGGTCGATGTAGTCGGCCCAGTTGAAGTAGTGCAGGTCGCCGTCCGGCTCCGGGCGGATGACCGGGCGCTCGGCACCGGCTCCGGCTGGGGCGCGGTGCGGCAGGAAGGCGCAGCCGGCGCCAGCCGCTGCGAGGCTTCCTGCGGTGCCGGCGCGCAGCAGCGCCCGGCGGGTCACAGTGGACATGGAACGCGGAACTCCTCAGAGAGGTCTGGCCGGTTGGTCGCCCTTGAGACCGAGCCGGTCGCGGAGCACGTTCCAGATGTCGGTGCGGGCGGCCTCGAAGGTCACGGCGGGGTCCTCGATGACGAGCCGCTCCGCGTAGCCCTCGGTGAGCGCGAGGACCAGGTCGGCGGTCCGGTCGGGATCGGCGGCGGTGAACTCCCCGGTCGCGGTGCCCTCGCGGATCAACTCGGCGATCCACTCCCGCAGCTGGCGGAACAGCTCGACGGTCAGGAGCCGGGAGTCCTCGTCGTGCGAGGCCCGCGACAGCAGCTCCCGCCACAGTCGGAAGAACCGGTCCAGCTCCGCGGAGGTGGGCAGCTGGACGTCGATGTAGCGGGCGAGGCGCCAGGTGGCGGGCGGTGCGCCGGGCGGCGGGTCGGCGACGTAGTCGGCCTCTGCCACGTGCTCGAAGCAGTGGAGCATCGCCGCGTGGAAGAGCTTCTCCCGGTTGTCGAAGTGGTAGTGCAGCAGCCCCGTGGAGACCCCCGCGTGTTCGGCGACCATCCGCATCCGCACCTTCTCCAGGCCGACGTCGGCGATGACCTCGCCGGCTGCGACCAGGATGTTCTGCCGAGTCCCGCTCATGTCCGACGGTGCCCCTCATGTTCGGATGCGTCTGATTGAACAGCCAGTCAGACTTGTCATCGCGCCTGCGGATGTCAAGAGGATGGTGAGAAACCGTGGAGCAACGGAGATGGCCCTGCGGCCTGCGCGAGGTGGTGCCGAGCCGTCGGCCGCCATCGCCCTGGGGTCTCTGGACAGCCCCGCCTGGAGCGGTACCGACACGGCTACTCGGTCATCCAGGTGTCCTGGTGGAGTTCGAGTTCGCCGTCGAGTTCGAGGACGAGGACACCGGGGGAGGCGGGCGGCTTGATACGGATGACGCGGGGGATGTTCCAGTCCGGCAGACCGCCGACCACGTGGTACGGCACCTCCGCTCCCGTGCTCAGGACGGATACGCGCCGGACCGCGTTGCGCAGTCCCCGCAGTTCGATGAGATGCCACGGGGCGCGCGTGCAGAACAGGAACAGGGTGCGCCGGTCCTGCGACAGCGTGGACGGGCCCTCGAAGTACCCGTAGGGCAGTCCGGTGGTCGCATAGACGGCGTCGCGGTTGCGGCGGATCCACCGGCCCAGACCCGTAAGACGGTCCGCATGCCCGGGCAGGATCGTTCCGTCTTCCCGCGGACTGGTCTTGAGTAGAAGGTTCCCGCCGCCGGAGACAGTCTCCGCGAACACATGGATGAGCTCACCCACGGACTGCTGCCCGGCAGGGGAGGTGTGGCCCTGTGCATCATCGAGCGGATAGCACAGCTCCCACGGCCCGTCGGAGGGGATCACCGGTATCCCCAGCTCCGGTGCGTCATGGACCCCGTCACCGCCCGAACCCCCGATGACAACCGTCTCCGGGCCAAGGACAGGAACCAGGCCCGGCAACTCCTCCGCCCTCCACCGCTCGTGGCCGTGCCCCCCGGCGCCATCGAACCACAGCAGATCCGGGCGGTAGTTCCCCACCAGTTCCCGGACCTGTCTTCGGCGGGCACCCGCATCCGCCGGCGGGCCCAGCCGGGCAGGGCCGACCGCCGCAGCAGAGCGCTGACCCCGGTCGAGGTACGAGAAATACACCCCGACGCGAAGCCCGCGCCGACGCAGCGCCCGGGCGAACGGGCGGATGAGATCCCTGCCCGCCGGGGTGGCCCTGACGACCGACAGCTCCGTGGTCGCGGTGTCCCACAGAGCCACCCCGTCATGCTGCCTCGCCGTCAGCACCGCGTACTTGGCGCCGGCCCGGGCGAACAACTCCGCCCAGGCATCGGCGTTGTAGCGCGCGGCGGTGAACCCGCCCAACTGCTCCATGTACTCCTGGTACGCGATCTCACCGGACACCGAGGACCGGGACAGAGCGACCCCCCGGACCGAGGAGATCCCCCAGTGGACGAAGATGCCGAGTCTGGCCTCGGCGAACCACGACTGCGTGGTCATAACCTCTGTTCCTTGCGTTCCAGGCGGCGAGAGGACGCACAAGACGCACGCGTACGCCTGCGGGTGAGGAAGGGGGGAGCATCCGGTGGCGGTGGAGTCCGGGAAACGCTCCAGGCGGAATGGGACAGCTACCGGCCAGGTGCGCTCCTGCGGGCAACACAGCCGTCTGACAGGTGCCGCACGAGCCGGCCGGAGCTGAGACCGATGACTGAACACAGCGGCCGGCCCCGGGTTCGGGGCGCCGTGGCCTGTGCGCTCACCGGCCTGACGGTGCGCCACTGGCCAGGACCGGCGCTGCGCCCGAGGCAGCTGGCGAGGGCGTCAGCGCCGCCGGTTCGCCGATCGCCGCCGTGCACCACCGGGTAAAGCCGCCCTGCGAGCCGCGGCTTCGCTGCCGGCCCGGCGCCGGCCGAAACGCCGATCCCACCGCTCGACAGAACCGAATCGTTTCAGCGAACAGGCCCGCCACCCGGCGCACATGGCCCCGCATCCACCGACCGCCCCGCCCTCGGCCTCACGGCCACGAAACGCGCCGTGGAACGGGACCAGAACCCCGGACCCGTACGGCTTCACGCCCTGGACGTCACCGCCGACGGCGACGTCCGCGCCCCATAAGCCCTCGAAGACATCGCGCCGCTCCCGGACCAGGACGGTGGAGCCGGTGCACGCGGCGACCGGGAGCATCCGGCTCTCGCCGAAGAGCGCGCGGTCACGCTCCAACTCGGCCCGGCTCAGGGGAGCCTGGCCTCCGGCACGGCGAGCCGCGGCCGGGGCGGACTTCGAAGACGTGGGCACGCTGGACCCCTGATTCGACTTTGACTGACCATTCAATCAGGCCCGTGCACGCTAAGGGCTTTCCGCGGCGGCCGCAAGCCCCGTGCGCTCCACCGCGCCCCCGGCTGGGCCACAATGTGCCGATGACCACGCACACAGCCGCCGCAGCAGACGACGGCGCGTACGCGGCCGACACCCCGCAGCGGCGGATTCTGGCCGCCGCGGCCGCTGTGCTGATCGAGCGCGGGTTCCCCGACACACGGGTGGCCGACGTCGCCAAACACGCCGGGGTGAGCGCCGGCCTGGTCATGTACTACTTCACGTCCCGCGACCAACTGCTCACCAAAGCACGGCGGTTCGCCGAGGACGTCTTCTACGACGACGCCCGCCGCCGCCTCGACGCCCTCGGCCACCCCGGCCGCCGCCTGGCCGAGCTGATCCACCTGGCCTTCGCGCCCGAGAACGGACTGCCCGTGCCGAGCTCCTGGCTTCTCTGGTTCGACCTGTGGCAACAGGCCATCCGCCACCCGCAGTTGCGCGCCGAACGCGAGGAACTCGACCGCCGCTGGCGGGACACCATCGCCGACATCGTCCGCGAAGGGCAGGCCGCCGGGTACTTCCGGCCGGTCGACGCCGACGAATTCGCCGTCATGCTCTCCGCGATGTCCGACGGCCTCGCCGTCGGACTGACCCTCAAGGACACCGGCATCGGCCACGAACGAGCCACGGCACTGTGCATGCGACTGTGCGCGCACGAACTGGGCGCCGGCTGGCTCGGCGAAGCCTGAGCATCGACGCGGATCGGGTACCTGGCGATGCAGTCGTCGGGGCCCCCGACGCAGTCCCGGCACGCAGGACCCGGGGCTCACCGAACTGGACATAGCCATTCCGGCCCCGGACCGGGAAGGGGCGGTCCTTGCGTCCGGCGGCCGGTCGGCGGACGCGGATCTCGGTGCCGTCGATGATGCCGGTCCTCCCGGTCGCGCCGAGATGTCCGCCGACTTCGGCCAGGGTCCGCTGTCGCACGCCAGGGGCTGATGGCGCACCCCCGCCCGGCGAGCAGGGGCCGCACTTCGCCGATGGCTCCGGTGATGGTCGGGCGGTCGACGCCGAACCAGCAGGGCCAGCAACGTCATGAGCGGCCCCGTGACGGAGATGGACCAGGGGCGGCCAGCAGCCGGCCGACGAACACCAGCCGGCACTTTGTGCACCGGCGCCCACGGCCCGCCTCCGCTGCCGAAGGGCGAGCCTGGCCTGGTGGTGCTCGTGCCACAACGGGCCTACCTCGGCGACAGGTTCAGCGATCACATCGACCATCAGGCCCGTGATCCGCCGGTTGCTGATGATCGCTGTACGAGTCGCGTTCCCCACCACACGACCATGATCAACGATGAAGAGCTCGACGCCTCACCGCCAACCATGCACATCCCTTGACGGTTTTACAGTTCCTCCTCGGGGCTGAGGCATAGGTAACCGGTTTGAGCGTAGGCCGCAGCAGTGGGGGCTTCGTCAGTGGGCTGTGGGGGGGCGAGGGGGTGGCGGGTCCAGCTGGCGTCGGGGTGAGGTTGGGCCCATTGCCACGTATCGGTTTCGGCGGTGAGGGCTGGTACGGGCATGAGAATGGGGCTCGAGTCCTCGGTGGAGAAGGGCGTGGGAGTGAGGAGAGGGCCGAGAGGGAGTGCGGGCCGGATGCTGGAGAGGGCGCGGTCAATGGTTTCGGGCGGCAGGGTGAGGGAGGCGACGGGGAGGATGTCGGTGGTGGCGTGGACGCTGTTATGAGGGCAGGTGAGAAGAGTGACGTATGTGTCTTTCCTTTGACTGTCGGGTTGTGTTGAGTCCTGCAGGGTGAGGGTGATGTCGTCCGGTGTGGCTTGTTGCGTGTAGTTGGTGGGGTCGCTTCCGGACGCGGCGGGGTGTGGGGTGTGGAGTTTGGTGAAGTCGCGGGTCATGTCGTCGGTGGTGAGGTAGTAGCCGATAAGCCCGTCGGTGTAGAGGCTGCTGTCTCCCAGGAGAACGGGCCAGGGCGTGGTGTCAGGGACGGAGTCGTTTGCGAGGCCGCTGAGCGTGGGGGAAGGCAGAGGAGGGCCGTCGAGCTCGAGGCGCAGGCGTGCGGTGGCCAGGGCGCAGGGGCGGCCGATGAGGAGGGCCAGGGTATTGCCGGCGGCTCCGTGGAGGGACGGGGGGGCGATGTGGGTGAGGTTCTGCTGGAGGGCAGAGAGGAGGGCAGGGAGGGCGCCGGTACCGTCCCCCACCGGGTCCTTGAGAAGAGGCACGAGAAAGTCGTACAGGACGGGGTGATGTTGCTTGAATCCGGTGTCCTGCGGGTTGGTGTAACGGGAGCCAGGTAGAGGACGTGCGGTAGCGGGACCGTTACCGATGCAGTGCAGGTCGAAAAGGGGCTCGCCTTGGGGGGTGTAGCACAAGATGGCGTCACGCTGTCCGAGGCGTGTCGCCATGAGCCATCCATGGACGGGGTTGGCATCGGCCGGATCGGGGAGGTCCGGGACCGGGATGAGCTGCGAGGAACCGGTGGTGGGGCTGAGGTAGTCGAAGTTCAGGCGTGCGCCCTGGTGGAGACGAGGACGAAGGTCGATGAGCGCGGTGGCGGCGATGTCGTCATGCTCGTCGTTGTCGAGGTGCGTGTAGCTGCGGGTGTCGATTGTGCCCGAGTGCTCGACGAAGAGCGGGGGAGCGACCAGCACGAGGTCTTCGGAGAGGTCCAGGAAACGTCCGTAGCTGTCATGAATGGTGAGACTGGTGAGGCGCATCTGGGCAGAACGTGTGGCAGGAAAGGAGTCGTCGCCACGGGCATGGAGATCGTCGTCGTAAGTGGCCGAGTTCTCGATGCTGGCGAGGGGGAGATGAGGCACCCGGGCACAGAGGACTTTGGGGTCGGGAGTGGCGAACCAGTGCTCGGGCAGTGTGGTCGGAGTCTTGGGGATGTAGGTGAGGTCGTCTGGCTGGTCGGGAGGGAGGTTCGCGCTGCGAACCGGGAGGAAGATGTCAGGTTTTCTGCCTGCTAAGGCCTCGTTGACGCCGCACAAGGTTGCGGAAAGCAGATCCCAGCTGTTGTTGGCGATGTCCTGATTGAGGCCGTCGTATGCATCTTTGGCCTCTGGTTCCTGCGTGAGCTCTGCAGCGTGCTTGAGCCGGTAGCGGGTGTGCCCCTCGAGGATCGGCAGGATGTAGGAGTACCCTCTCGCGATTGTCCGCACCTGATCTTGCTCTATTTTTCTTTCAGCGGCGCTTGAGCTGTAGCTCTTGTGGAAGTATTCGGTGAGCCTGTACGGCCGGTAAGGATTTTCTATCGGGTTCTCGTGAGTGAGGACGTATTGCTCGGTGGGGGATTTTCCATCACCCTCTATCGTATTTGGATACAAGTCGGCCTGCCATTCCAGATGAGCCGGCCTCCAGGGCTGACGCCACCAGCGTACATAAGGGTCATGAGGCGCCACCTTGTTGAAGGACTCATTTTTTCCGCTTCCTCTCCCTTCCATTTTATTGATGTCTTTGTTTCCGATGCCGCTGATGACAGCCTTGATCAGATCGTTGAATTCAGTCAGCAGGGTAGGGAGCGCCGCCTCGGCGGGAGTAGAGAGGAGGCTGTGGTCCGTGAGGGAGGCCGGAAGGGAGATGGCGGTGGAGGTCGGCGTGCCGCTGAGGGCGCGTACGGGCAGCAGCCCCGCGAGATATCCGTCGGCTTGCGCCGACCGCTTCCGGTCTTGCGCGTTGGCCACCGTGATTACAGGATTGCCGACTTGCCGGAAAGGAGGCAGGGGGGTGGGCGTCAGGATTCGCTGAGGCGGATCTACCCCTTCCAACTTCCGTCGGAGACTGGTGGCCTTGAGGCTGATTTCTTTCCCTATGAGAGCACGTCGGCCGGCAGCATCCTTGAGGCGGGCGCTGATTTTCTTAATGGCGGCCGTGTCAACTTCGTCGGGAGCTTGGGGGAATTCTTCCCCCAATCCGAAGTAGCTGGGGCTGGATATCCACCAAGCCCCTTTGAGACGGGCGACGAGGTCATTCACCTGCCGGTCTGCCCTGTCGTATCTGTCCTGCGCCCTGTTGAGTGAGGTCAGTTCCTGGATTTCCCCTGCGGTGAGCTGGGCAATGGGCTTCTTGGCGTCGGGAGCAGGGGCGAGGAGCCAACGCTGGCCACCGGGGGCGGAAGTGAAGGTTGAATCGTGGCGAGAATACTCGAATGCGTAGAGAGGGTCTGTTTCTTCGGTATGGTCAGGGAGGCTGGGCCTTGTGGGGGGACTCAGGAGGTTAGACAGAAACGCCTCAAAGAGCAGTGTTTCCTCAGGGGGAATGGACGTATCCTGGAGTAGAACGTTGCACGATTCGATCGGGGACTGGCCTACTGCTATGGAGATTCCCTGTGCTGCGGGTTGGCCGTCGAGCCCGAACTGTTGAGGTGAGGTGAGGTTAGGCGGGGTGTATTGGCTGGGAACCAGATCTTCTTTCCATGGGACACCCAGGACGGTGCCGGCGTACACGGTTCCGGTGATGGAGAGAGCGTCCAGATTGGTATTGTCCGGAACCGACCAGCCAAATTGTTTTAGAACCTCGGATACATTTGCGGTATTCTGGTTTACAGGGTCGGCTCCGCGGTGAGAGTACCAGCCGATGACCAGGTAATTGATGGTGATCTCACGCTTGCTCTCGTCGCGCTCGTCCCGGGGGGAGCTGTCATGGAAAGAAAGCGTGTTCTGGTTGTGTGGCTGGCAAAAAGTGTAGCCGGGAAGACCCGTACTGTTGGCAGTCAGAAACTGCGGGTTGTCCACTCCTGACCAGTCGTGCGGCTCCTCGCTGACTTCTTCTTCATCCAGAGGGAAGACGGCTCCGTAGGCGATATTGTCGGGGTATGTGCCAGTTACCGCGTCCTCGTCGGTATTTCTCACCGGAAGAGGTGTCCCTGCTGCCTCGTCGTCTGAGTCATCCGCGGGTGTATCGCTGCGGATCAGCCAGAACTTCCAAGACGGCTCGGAGCCCGTATTGTTCGTGGGGATGCTGTGACGGACGACCAGCCATCGGTTCGGGAGTAAGGGGAACACGCCCGGGTCGGGCGCGGAGAGGTTAGGCTGGGCCATGTCGTGGTCGCTGCTTGCCGCGGTGTACACATGGCCGGGCCGACCGGTGCGCAGAGCGGTCGGGGCATCCCAATGGAGAAAAATGCCTTTGGGCTCGTCCGAGCTCGCCTCGCCGGGTTCAGCCGGACCGTGATTGAGAAGTGCGGAGAAATCAGGGCGTTTTTTTCGCACCTCCTCGACAGTTTTGTCGTTGACGAGCAGAGCCTCGGCGATAATGGGAACGATAAGCGGGCTCATGTTTACATACCCTTCTTTATGCTTTTCCCTGGTCGTGTGTTACGGAGATATTTTCACCTTCAGCTTTTACACGTGAGGGTGGGAGGCTGCGGCGACGTGGCTCATCGGTGTGGGCAAGCCGCGTCTCCTCCACCTCAAGCTGCTGGTCGCCCTGTGCAAGCCGCTTTGACGGCCCGGATCACGGGCCTTGTTCAGGCTGCCCCCGGCCCTCATCTGGTCAGCGCACCGAGGTTGGAAAAGTCCATGGTGAGGGTGGTGGGTGGGTTGAGCATTTGGAAGGCGAAAGTGGCTGGGGTGACCTTGGGTTCTTTCGGCATGTCCTTGATGAGATTGGTAATGTTGACGGTTTCGGGGTGTCGACCGTCTGTTGGTGAAGTGAGGTAGTTGGTGATTGTTAGTTTGCTGCCACTCGCCGTGCCGTAGATGTCTCGTAGAGTCTTTCCCCATCGACTTCCATCGCAGCCGAATTCGAGGGCGTGTGGTGGCTCTCTGAGCGTGAGGCTTTTGGGAGTTTCGTTGAAGATGAGGAGGACTGTTTCCGGGCCGAGCTGCCGGTGGGTGATGAGTTTGGCGCTTCCTCCGACCGTGAAGATACCGAGGCCGTTTGCATCGTGGGTGTCGTAGACGTTGAGGGGCCAGCTGCGGATGATGCGGGAACGGATGAGCACGCCACAGGCGGGTGCGGGGTCGACGGACGTGAAGATGACTTCTTTGACGGTAGGGGTAAGGGCGTGGTCCAGGGCGGTGTGGGCGCCGATGGTGAGCATGCCGTCGGCGAAGGCACTGAGCCAGTGCTGGTCGATGGAGAAAAAGCGGATGCTATCGGGGGGGAGTACTGCTTCGGCGTGGGGGAGTAGATACCAGGTGGGTACGAGGGCCAGCATGGCTGTGGGATTCCACTCCCATTCCGATGCCCCGGTCTCTTCTGTTGCATACGCCTCGTGCCAGGCCTGGGTTTTGCTGTTGGGAGTGGTGGCGGAGGAGAACTGGCGTCGGAGTGCTGTGGCGAGCGTGCCTGGGACGTGTTCCTGGCTGAGGACGCTGAAAGCATGGTCGTGCAGGGCCCGGCGGTGGGGCGCTGGCCTGGGAGGCATGGTCCCTGCCGCGAGGTGGGGTGTTCTCCCTTCGCGCAGGACGTTGGTGATGTCATCTCCCAGGCCTCGCCTCATGTACGTGTCGAAGGCTGCGCGCAGGGAGGCCGGTTCCGTCATCTGAGTGAGTGTCTCGGTAGTGAGATCTGCCTCGTAGAGTTGGCCGGCGGCGGGGGAAAGAGTGGCTGCGGCGAAGGTCATCAAGGTCTTGACGCCTGCGTGTCTGAGGATGAAGAGCTGGTCGCACAGGTCACGGTGAGAGAGGACGAGTTGGGCTCCGATGGTCCAGGCGGAGGCCAGGCTGATATCGAACATGCCGTCGGCGGAGCTGTAGATGAGTGCTTCGTCGGCGCAGCTGAAGGGCCGGTGGGCGGAGGGCGGGGCCGGCGGGGGTGGCCATGGTCCCAGGGCTCCGCGGTACCAGGAGACCGTCTTTTCCCCTGTGGCCACGATGTGGGAGATGGGGACGTAGCCGGCGTTCAGCCGCTGGGTCACTTCCTTGGCGGCTTGCTGTTGTGCGCTCGTGCTTCCGGAGGGCAACGCGGAAGAGGGAGCGAACCGGAGGCGGTTGAGGCTGTGCAGGCTGTCCTCGGCCATGTTCTCCAGTGCCTCGGTGAAGCTTTCGTCGTCGACGATCGAGGTGAATGACCAGGACCACAGCGACAGCAGGCGCACCGTGCGGCCTTTGGATGCGAGGTCCGTCTCCGTGAGGTGGTCCTCGTGGCCCAGGAGCGATACAAGGTGGGCGGTGTAGCGGCAGGGGCTGTCCGGCAGGTTCGCCCCGCCGGGCAGAGTACGGGGGAATCGATTGGCGATGACCTCGCTGCAGGCTGGCCAATGCGGTGTCATGCCTCCTTCATTGAGGGGGGTTGGCTCTTGCCGGCGAACGTGGGCGAGGTAGGGCAGCGTGCTTTGGGGGTCGGCAGGCAGGAGCCGCCGGAAGGCCTGGACGCTGAGGTCGATGGTGGTGCATGTGGCTTGTTCGGGTGGGGTGCCGGCACCCTTGTCGGGCAGGAGCACGCCGTCCGGAGGGGAGGCCGGGGCGATCAGCTCACGTGCCTGGCCGGTCTGGATGTCCGTTGGACTGCTCTCGCCTTCCGCGAGCACGAGCAGGGCCAGGGCGGGCACCTCCGTCCACTTCGGGTCCGCGATGGTGCGGGTCCATGGCAGATAGGGGTCCCGTAGCGAGATGTAGGGCAGGAGATGGCCGCATGGTGTCGAGGAGTCGGGCGCTGGAGAGCAGGCTTGGACATCCTCGGGGGTCAGGCTGTATCGCAGGGCTCCGACGGTGAATTGCTGTTTGCCGGATTGAAAGTTCCATTCGAATGAAGGCGAGCCGGTGTTCTTGACGGTCTGCTCGACGTTGATGGAATAGGTGCCGGTCTCCATAGGCGGTAACCAGGCATCGTAGACTTCGAAGCCACCGCCTGACGAGTCGGGTTCTGTGGTCATGACCTTCCTTCCAGAAGCAGGGGCACGGCGTCCATAAAGGCGGACGGGTCGTGCCTGAAGGTGCTCAAGTCGCCGATCGGATCGGGATCGCTCGGGTCGGGATCGAATCCAGGAATGTCGGCCTTGGAGAGCAGCAGGTCCAGTGCGCTCGCCCGGACCGAGTCCGTGGCATCCAGACCGGTCTTCAATGCCTGCATCGTGCCCGAAGGCAGCCGTGTGCCGTCCTGCAGGCACGAGAAGTTCTTCGACGCCGTCTCGTTCGCGAACTTGATAGAAGTACTCACTCTTGACCATGCCTCCGCCGAGATGAGGATCGGAGGCGTGCGGCGGGGGGAAGGAGGTTTGAGGACGATGCCACTGACATAGCCCTCGACCAGCTCAGCCTTGTCTGCTTTGGGCCACTGCCACAGGGCGCTGGGAACCCCCTTGTTGTCCGGCTTTGCGACCCATACGTCGGACGGAGCGGTCTCTTCATTCGCGGCAGCCCATTGCACCTCCACGGCGGCGGATTGGGACCCTTCCTGCTGGACCGTGATCGTCATGGCGGATGTTGCCTCGGCGGTCTGCAGGGGGCGGATGCACAGGTTCTCCTTCTGCGGTGCCTGAGCCGTCTCCGGATCGACGCCATTGACGCTGATGCTGGTCAGCGGAACAGCAGTGGAGACCGACAACGCCATCGACTCCAGGGTGAACGCCCACGCGGGCGCGAGGGAGGGCTGGGAGTCGGGCTGGGCTGAAGGCAGCAGTCCCTGCACCGGCACGACGCTGAGGACCTTCTCGTTCTTCTCGTCGGCCTGGGTATAGGTCTGGGCACCCGGCGGCTTGCCGCCGGGAAGCAGCCGTTCCCGGAACTCGGCTGGGGTCAGCGGGGCAGGGGCCTTCAGGCCGGCCCCGAAGTCCACGTCGACCGAGTACCCCAGGATGTCCACGTGTGCATGCCCACCCACGGGCGGGCCCCATATCCGTCCACTCACGCCAACGTGCCCGCTGAAAATCCAAACGGATGCGTGCACACTCGCACCCCAGTCGACGTCGAAATGCAGCGGATCCCACTCGATGAGTGCATCTGCATAGGCGTTGCAGTCGATGTTGAGAGGCCCAAGTTTGGCGTGGAGGCTCGCGTCGAACCCTGCCATGAAGGCGTGCGGGGTCAGCGCGGCATAGCATTTGCCCCAGATGTGAATGTTATTGGCGACGTGCCAGTCGAATCCCAGGCGCTTGGGAACGGGGTAGTGGGAGGGGACAGAGAAACGCGGGTGGTAGCCGCCCACACTGACCACGAAATCCCCGGAGTGACCACTCCCACCGAACCACACGCGCACCGCCGCCCCGCCGGACAGCGTGCAGTTCCGGTCCACGACGAATGACCCGTCCGCGATCTGTGCGTCGATCTCCAGGACATCCTTGCTGCTGCGGTATTCCCCGCGTACGTCCACTGTCAGTTTGGCCCAGGGCGAGGCGGGGGCCTTGGGGAACTGCGCAGAAGCCTGCCCGTAAAGGCCCACGACCAGCTCGCGTCCCAACTGCAGAATCGCCACTGCGTTGACGTCCACCAGTTCATAGACCAGTGCCTCGAGCCCCGCCGCCAGCCAGATCGTACCCGGCTGGGGCGAAACCCAGGGGTCCGGGGACTGCAGTAGTTTGTCCAGCTGCCCCAGTGGCTCCGTGTCCGAAGCGCCCTCGTGGAGCATCTTGACGAACGGGAATTGCGAGACCTCATCGATCTTGGGGGTCCGTACCCGTGTGTGGTAACCGAACCCAGCCGCCAGCTTCTCCAGCCGGAACATGGGCGGCCCAACCGACTTCTTCGACAAATCCAGAATCCCGAAGATGAAAAGCGACGGATCGCCTGCCGTCTTTTTCCCGTAATACCCGAGGGCCGTTACACCGATCGCGGGCGTGGCAATGACGGCCGCACCGCCCACTGCAAGATCGTAGCCAGGCTTGTGCAGATTGAGAAACTCTCCGGCAATCGTCAGCGGAGGGTGGTTGAACTCCAGGCTCAGCCCGTCCAGATGGAACTTCGGATGCGCTGGATCCTTCAGCGGAACCTCCGCTCCCAGGCCTTTGGTGCCCAGCCGAATCCCTCCCGCCCCCACACTCGCATCCGCTAGCAGCAGCAAACTCCCCGACTTGTACCCCGCCCCCAATCGGCTCAGGTGCACCGAGCTCAGCGACCGATCGACGTCCCACCACTTCGTGGCTGCCTCATCCGAGGCTTCCGATGTGTCACCCGCGGCATAATACGAACCCAAGGTCTCTGGCAGAGCAGCCGCCGCGTTGCTGTGAAATGGCACATACAGCAGTCTGCTGGTGTCGCCGGCCGCCAAGTCCACCAGCAGAAATCCCCCCTGACCCAACTGTTCCGGCACCTTTATCTCACCCGCCAGATCCTGGATCTTCTGGATCTGCTTCGGATCAGTGACAGGGGAAGAGCTGTAACCGAGCTCGAGACTATTGAGCCCAATACCTTGCCCTGACGGAATGATCGAGTCCACCAGAGGTAGATGCAGCTGTATGTCTTTTAGGTCCAAACTACCCAGTAAAACCCACGTCCGGCCGGCGTTAGTCACCTGAGGATCACTCACAATGCCCTCCTTATGTAGAGGAATCTAGAACCGTAAAACCCGCGATGGGAAATCCATGATGCTACCTCGGGTCAAACAAGATGCGGATCTGTCAGGCTGCCCTTTGCAGGGCTCGCACGTTCACGGAGCCGGTCAGCGCGACGGATATGACCCGGATCAGCGGTGTAAGCCCTACCGAAGGGGCGTCCCATAACTGCCGGTCATGGGTGGGATGATCTCGCTGTGGCTGGTGCGATCATGCTGTCGGAGCCGTCCTTGACAGCCCTTCTCACCGGGTTTGAGCCCGCGCCGGTTCGGCAGACTGACCCCCTGCGCTGTGGCGTGCCGGGGTGCGGACCCGGGACGCAAGGACCGTGGGACCTGGGACCGGATCCTGCTGGTCGCCGCGCACAGGCGCACGAACGTCCCCCTGCGCCAACCGGCCCCGCTGTTCGCGGTGTCCAAGCCCGCGCCGCAGACCCCGCGACACACCATCGCCGAGCAGTCGGAGAACTACCGGTACTCCACCAGCCACCAGGTCGCGATCGACGCCGGCACTCGCTTGCTCGTCGTGGTCGGGCGGCCGGTCGCCGGCAATCGCAACGACGGCAAGGCATGGGATGAATCCAGTGCGAAAGAGGCCGTCGCCCACACCACGGTCATCGCGGACAGCGGCTACCGGGGCGCCGGCCGGGTCATCCTGCACACCCCCGAAACCTCATCCCCACCGGGTGACGAATCAGCGAGCAGGCCAGCAAGCACGCCCGTGGTCATTCGCGGGACAGCCCCTACCCACCGCGACCTCCTCGGGTGGTAAGTACTTCCCGTCACCACCATCGGTGTTGGGGCTGAGCTGTGAGGTCTGCCAGGACCGTGATCTCCAGCTGCCGGCAGGCAGTGACGACCACGCGGCTGCGGGCGGGGCTGATGTTCACGGTCCCGCCGGGGCGCGCTGGTGAGTGGACGGGCGTTGGGCCTTGCCGGGGCGGTCGCTCGTGGCGTGGCCTGTCTGGCCGAACTCATCGACGGTGCGGCTGTGAGAGTGTGCCTCGGCCTGGCGAAGGCGCAGAGCCCAGGCGAGGGCGGGCGATGAGGGCGACGAGCGGGATCACACTGCGCACGTCGGGTGGGCGCATCCTCGCTGACGACCAAAACCGAAGCACCCGTATCCCCTATCAACAGCCTACGTAAAAGAGCTCACTCAGGCTGGGGCCTCCCCTGATACGGGCTGGCGCCATCACTCGATCGGAGGCAAGGCAAGAGGAATATCAATCATCCGGGTTGGTCTGGAGTTCCCCGTTTGCGAAGATTCCGTCCTTGGTCAGAAAAAGATTCTTGAAACCAAGGCGGGTTCTCAGCAGTACGAGTTCTGTCCCCTCTTCCCAAGACAGCGGTTGACCTTTGACCGTGATCTTACTGTCCGACACGTCGATGTCCCCGTCTTTCAGCTCAAATCGGTCACCTGAGATCACGCCCAGCGGGTTGGCTTTCCCTGGTTCCGACACCGAAGCTTTCTCAAATCCGCCGAATATCCAGGGGTTGGTGAAATCCTTATTGCATTCGAAGTAGTAACTAACCCCGGCATATCTGGTTCCGTATATGCTTTTCAGGGGTACTTTACTTACCTTTGTTGAACCATCCTGGGGTGAAACTTTAGCGGCGTATACACGGCTCGCTCCAGGTACGCCGACAGAAAGTACCACGTCGTCGTTTCTAGGGATCTCGATTTCCACATTCGTCATGGACCCGTCTCCCCTTACGGCCCCGTTGTCGTCAAAAACCTCACCTTCCGATTCCGATTTCATATGCCACTCATAGGCGACTTTGCTCAAGTCGCACTTCGTAGGCATTTTTGATTTGATGGGGAGGAACTGCGGCAGGGAAAGCTCACGGATGTCTTCGTCCACCGTCGCCGTTTCCCTTATGTAGTCAACGTCCGAGGGCGAGCCGCCGAGGAATACCATACTGGCTCTTCTCTTGCTCGACAGCCACACCGCCCTTCCGACGACGCAAGAGAGATGGTCGTACCAGCGGAAATTGGTCTGCACTGCACAATAGTCATTGAACCGACCCCTATAATCCGAGGAGATCCGGATCAAATTCGCCTCATGAAGCTCTTTGGTCACATATTCCCGAGGTTCGGTTTTAATTTCGTCGAACACCCCACCGTCGAAGTAGAAGGGGAGTTCTTTTGCCATGGAGAACTTGTCGTAGGGCGGGGTGTTACTGGGAGGCATGGTGGTGGGTTCAGGGCCGGTCCAGGTGATGGTGGCCTTGGCGAGCTTTGTCCAGTCATCGACGGTGACCAATGAGGAGGACGTGATGGTGATGGTGCTTCCCTTGGGGGTGAAGATGGTGAAGGGGGTGTTCGTGCTTCCTTTATGGAAGGTCAGGCCTTGCCCATTGTTCGGAGTCACGATCTTTATGGTGTTGGGGGTGGGGCTGCCGCCGATTGTGGGAGGGAAGACGCCGAGGAGGCGTCTGTAGGTGGTGAGGTTGATTGTGTAGTAGCCGTCTGCCTCGGCGGTGAGGGTCAGGGGCTCGTTGAGCCAGTATTCTTGGGTGTGGACGATGTTTTCGGTGACGGTGAGATTGTGGGTGACGGTGAGATTGCTGAACTGGTAGTCGGCGCCCGCTACTTCGAGTGACAGCGACTTTCCCTCTGCGCTTGTGGCGTTCAGGTTGAATGTGGTGTCCTCGGTGAGGGTGAGGGCGTTGGGAATTCCGTTTTCGGGATAGGAACGCTGGGTGGAGGGGAGCTCCTTTGTCCCTAATGGTCCACCTGACAGGGTGAGGCGGCTTTCCGTGATATCGGTGGCATTCCAGTCGAGATGGATCGGGTGGTTCTTGACGTATTTTGTCTGAGTGGTGGCCATCTGGCCGGTTGCCGTGAAGCTCTTGATCCGTGGTTTGCCATCGCTCTGCTGCTTTTCGACAGTCACGGACTGGTGTGTGCCGTCACTGAGTTTTGCCGTAATGGTGGCGGTTCCCGGGGCGTCGTTCATGTTGACGTCTGAGAGGGTGAGGAGCAGGCGGTCTGTTTTGTGCCCGTCGCGAGCTTTGAGTGTGACCTCATACGCATTGGACTTGATGTTACTGGTTGCTTTCCACCAGGGGCTGTTGTCCACGGGATTGTTGTCGCTGCCAACCGTAAACTCGATATACCCACAGTCTTTCGCGCTGACCAGATCAGTCGCGGTGGATCCTACGGGCAGAGAGACGATCACCTCGTTGACGGAGCGGTTGCGGAGGGCGAAATCGAAGTTGAGAGTGACCTTTTTCGTCGTGGCAGTGATATCGCCTTTAGGAGGCAGTGAGGAGACCCAGAACCATTTGTCATCGTTTGGCGTGGTGTTCATGAGCTGTTTCCAACCTTCGTTCTCACAGGAGAGGGAGCGGCCATGGAGGACACTCGATATGCGCCGGCTGAGCGATCTGTCTGCACGTACCGAGTCGACTTGGAACTGGCAAGAGGATCATGCGTGGAACTCTGAACCGTCCCCGACAGATGAGGCTGTACGGGCAGGAAGCGAATGCCTGGTGGAGTTCGGTGCGGGTGGCGTCCCCACCGGACAGCGATGCTTTGAACTGATGGAGCAGAGCGAAGATCTGCCCGACTCAACGATTCAGCGGCGGTGCCGGCCGGCGATGTGGAATGACACGTCTGCCGCAGATCAGACGGAACCGGGGCAGGGCCCAGCCGCGGCCTGTCGACCGAACGAACGCACACCGGGTTCACTCACACCTTCCTCTGTCGAAGAGAATGAAGAGGTGTTCGCCGGGTGTGCGCAGCCAGGCACGGCCCCGGTCGCCCAGGGTCGTGATCTCTCCGTCGGCGGGTACAGGCTATGGCCGTTCGGTGAGGGGCGTTGTCTCCCCGCCGCGCGATGGCCTGACAGTCGCCGCGCGCATGCCGATCCGGGATCTACTGATAGGTAACTGTGCCGGTAACCGTGACATTATCGAACGTGCGGTCCCCGTTGCTGATCAAGACGGTGTAGGGCACGGCCTCGCGGTCCGTTTTGGTGGCTGCGATAAGGAGGAAAGTAGTGGTTTCCTGGATTCCCGCAACAGTGATCTTGCTGGGATAGTCGGCTGGTTTCACTGTTTCGAGAGAATAGTCGAACATGGAGCCGGATGCGCCTATGAGTGAAAGTTTCGTCAGGGCTGTATTGTTGGCGAGTTTCCACTCAAGGGTGAAAGTGTCCTGCGTTTCCGCCTCGACGATTTTGCCAGTATTTTTCGTGGCATAGAAATCTGTAATGATTTTGTTGGCCATGAGGGATTCCTTGCGATTCCTGAGCAGGGAAAGACTGAAAGAATGGGGGCTGTGAGCAGGTCGCGGCGATTGCTCTCACCCTCGGGTGCCGGACCGGCCGTGGGTCCGTGGTGGGCTGCAACTGGTCCGGCATCTGCATCAACGGTTCTAGCGGTGCGGAGGCGGGGGGAGTCTCGGGTCACTGACTGAGGCGGTGAGGGAGGCTTTGAGGGTGGCTTTTCCCTTCCAGTTGTTCCAGGCATCATTGGGCGTGATGGTGACCTCGGTGTTGGGGGGCAGGCGCAGGCCGACCGGTGTGGTCTTGGCAGGGTTGGCGTACAACGGATACTGGGTGTTTCCGACTGAGATTGTTAATCCGGCATCCCCTCCCGTCGGGTCGTATCCGTCAATGGAACTGAAACCGACGAGGATGTGACGGTCGCCCTTTTCTGCTTTCTGGATGATGGTTTGAGTTCGTGTAGGCGTGTTGGTGTCCAATTTGCAGACGACGGGAGGCGTGTAGTCAGGTTTGTTGAGGTTGAGGGTTCCGTTCACCGTGACGTCATGGAACTTGACCGACTGGTTGGCTACGTCGATGACGGTTTCCATAACGTGGGACAAGCCATCCTCGGCGAAGGCCTCGAGAGCGTAAGCCGCCCTTTTTTCAAGAATCATCGTATCCTGGTTCTTAGCGCGTGCAGCTGGCGTTGGAGTAGTGTCATCTCCGGGTTTGTAGAGCGCGTACTCCTTGACATTGTCCGCAGACCAGACGAGCCTTCCACGCTGTCCGGCCTGAACCTGGGTGCGTTCGCTGCTGAAGTTGCCGAAGGAGAATCCCGCACCCATTTTTTGCACCGTCAGGCAAGTGTCAATACTGTACGTCAGTACATTTTTATTGCTCACCATTCTGTTCGTGAACTCGACTACGGCGAGCTCGGCGTATCCCGCGGTGCGGCTGATATTTACGCCAACTAGATCGATCTGGAGTGTGTCCCCGGGCTTCAGCGCTACCGTTTTTCCGGTTTTCACCGTAATCCCGATGATAGGCTTGAACTCCTTATTCTTGAGTTGGCCGTCGCGATCGTCCTCGGTGTAGGAGTTTTGGAGTTGGAAGTTGGTGCTGGGTAGAGTGGAACTTTTGTATACTGCAGTTTCGCAGAGAGACTTCTCGCCTGTGCCTACTAGCGCGTAGAGGGCGACGCGGACCACGGACACGGCGGCCGCCGTGCCATTTGTTATTTTGAGTCGGATATTGTTGGGCTTGCCCGCATAAATGGGCTGGGGATTGCCACCCTCTTTTTCCGGGATTCCTTGCAGGGAGTACGTCAGGAGCTTGGGCTCTACGGGTGGCCCCTTGGGCGCATTTGTGGCAGGCGCCACCGCCTGAGTGCCGGTGGACAGGAATGTTTTGTGCGGATCATTCGACAGCGGGACCTGTATGTGCCCTTCCCCGCTGTTCGGGAAGAGGTTGGCTGCGGCGTCGTGCTGCACGATGAAGGTGCCGGTACGGTCTGCCTGGCTGTCGGGAGGGCTGTAGACGTCAATACCCTTGAGGTCCACCTGGGCTAACTCGCCGGGAGCGAGCGTCCCCGTCGACTGGATATGGAAATAGGCGACAGGCTGGTTCTGAGTTCCTACGGTATTGGTGTCGTTTCCCTGTGTGACCGTGAATTCCTGTTGTGATCCCACCCCGGAGGTGACCTCACAGGTGAGACCGGCAGGAAACGTTCTTGAACCTGTTACAGGCTCTCTGGAGGCGTCGGGATTCATAATCAGTGGGAAAGCCTCGTTTCCCGGGTACGGTGTGGGGTCATACCCGTCAGGAAAGGTACCTTGATCACTCATATCAATCTCCACGTAGAGAGCTTCTTCGATAAAGCCGGATAGTCGCGTACGGATGATTCGGCGAGGGTGCGCAACGGTACAAAATCCGACCTGGGAAAGTTAAGACGATCCCAGTTTGCTTTTCAAGTAGCCTGAACAGTGAACGTGATTTCGCAGGGCTCGTAACCAGGGATCGTGGCTTTGAGAACATGATTTCCCACAGGCCAGCCGTTCGTCTCGGCATGCTTGAAACGCTGGTCCCATGAATTTTTGGCCACCGAGAATTCCCTCGGCTGCCCGTTGCAGGTGTCTTCAATTTGCACAGACGTTGCATTCGAATTTCCCGGTATGCTCCCCTCGAGTGTGAAGTACTGTCCGTGAATTGTGGCACCATTCTGCGGAGTCTGGATTTCAAGTCCACGTGGCCCCGTCACCGTGAAGGATATACTGTTCTCCTGATAGGGATTATTGGCAGTTGCGAAGATCTTGTGCTTCCCGATTTCCCATTCTTTGCTGGGGTAAGTCCAGGTGGTTATAGAACCCGTTGTGGTGGTATTTACGATAATCGGCTGCGAAGGCTTACCGTCTACGATGTCCGTGATGGTGACCGATTTGGTGCCGCTGAACGCCCCGCCATCCAGTGATACCTTCTCCGGTTCGAGCGACACTCCCTCCTGTGGGTGCGTGAACCGGAGTGGGTTGTCCCTGGCGGTCTCCATGATGAACGTGACCGTCGCCGGGTGCTCGGATTTCTGATTGCCGGCCTGGGCGAAAGCTGTAATGGAGTGTTCAATTCCAGTGTCGCTATATTTCCATCCCGGATCGAGGCGCCAGGTATAAGAATCGCTGTTGCTGGCGGGTTCGAGGACAGCGTCTATTTCTCCCGTGGACTGCTGAGGGTCGATGATGAAAACTCGGTCGCACGGGCTGTTGACATCCCCTTGGAGCTGGGGAAGATTGTACGGAGTATAGTGACCGGTTTGCAGCACACTCGGATCCGGATGTGAAATGGTGATCGCGCCAGGCGGCAGCTCTCGGACCTCGAATGTGCGCTGAACAGGATCTGATGATTTTTCCGGGTTCTTGGCCCTTGCGGTAATGGTGTAACGTCGATTCGCTACCCACCCGCCTTCGGGCGGGTCTGCGGTCCAGGTGCCGTACACCGGATCGTCTTTTCGGACGGTCAGTGAACTTCCGCCTTGTACTACGATTTCGATGTTCTTGACGATTCCTCCATAACCGCCCGTAAGCCGACTCTTTGGGCTGAGCGTCATGTCGTCCTTCCAGGGAACGTTCACTGTGATCGAAGGTTCCGCGGAACTTCCCGTGAATTTCCTGCCGGAGGCGGCCGACTCTTTGTTGTCCAATTTTGCAATCGCGGTCACCGTGTAATTCGTGCCCACGACCCAGCCATCCTCGGCCCAGCCATCACCAACTTTGGGCGTATAGTGCCAGCGCATCCTCGTAGGATCCTGCTTGACAGGCTCCACCGTGGCGTCGACGGTAACCGTCTTCGGTTGACCTTTTCCGTCGTCGGCCGTGATGGTAAGTCGGACGTTGTCGCCAGGCAGCGAATTCGGGGAGAAATAGCCTTCCACCGGTGTATCACTGTTCAGCGTGTCTACGTGATCCGGTGGTGTTGTGAAAATAGGGGTTCCAGGTGCGCCCACAGTGCGATAGGCGAGCCCGATGTAGCTATCGAGTTTCCGCGGCTCATTGCTGACATTCTGGATCAGTACCTGCATGTTCCCTTTCTTGCCCGGCGCAAGCGGAACAAGTGGGTCGGCCTTGAATCGCATGGCCCAGTTCTTATTGTGATAGCGCATGGGGGTGTTATCTGGCATCTGGAATCGTGCCTTTCATGTGTAAATTGACTGAGGGATGCTGTGGCTGGACTCACCGATTTCCAACCGCATAAGCCAGCACGGAAAGCAGGGAAACAGTCGAGAAGGTGTCCGCTGTAACCGTCGGGTGACTGAAGAAGCAACAGGCCCGCAGACCTCTGTTGTGGTGGCCGCCGCGGTAGGTGCGGTCCGTAAGGACGAGGATCTGCCGGGGCAGGCAGGCTTGGATCACACCGTGAGCCGGGCCGGCTGTCAGATCGTGGGTGCGTCTGGGCGGGGCTCTCGAATACTGGATCGCGGCGCCGTCCAGTTTGAGGAACTTGTTGGGTCGTGGCCCTGGAGTGCATCCAGGAGATTGGGCGCCTGCTCAGGCGCCAGGTCCACGGTCTCGCTCATGTACCGGCCGGCCGTCGCCGTGGGCACCGCGAATCCTGCGCCGACCTGGGCGAGTTTTTGTTCTTGCGTAGATGCACCAGTGCCAGCAGGGCTCGCTGGAAGCAGCCGAGCATGCGCCAGTGGGAGCTCAGCTCACGCCTTCGAGCACAGATGGGCCACGAGACGTGCTCCACCACCTCGTGGGGGGCTTCGAGCATGGCAGGATGCGGGACCAACAGGGCGTCTGTGTGGGCGAGTTGGTGAGTAGGATCACCAACGAAGGGATCAGGATCCCTGCTGGGCCGCAGATGTATCAGGGCTGCCGCAGCAGTGCCTACTCGACTTCCAGGGCTGTGGCACATTACGCCACAGCCCTGGTACACCTGTTTTACGCGATGGTGATGCGTACGTTCTGCCATGCATCGAGTACGGCTTGGACTTCTTCTCCGTCGCCGTAGAGAGTTCGCGCTGTGGCTGCCGTCAGCTGTGCGAAGTCGGTGAAGCCGGCACCGGGGGCCAGCGCACTGCTGGTGAGGGTGGTGTACCAGATCATTCCGGCGCGTTCCCAGGCGTGGCCGCCGAGGGTCGTGGCCAGATGGTAGAAGGCATGGTTGGGGATACCGGAGTTGATGTGCACGCCGCCGTTGTCACGGGAGGTCTGCACATAGTCGTCCATGACGGCGGGTTGGGGGTCCTTGCCGAGCTGCGGGTCGTCGTAGGCGGTGCCCGGGGCGGCCAGGGAGCGCAGGCCTTTGCCGGCCACCGCTGGGGTGAACAGGCCCGAGCCGATCAGCCAGTCGGCCTGGTCTGCGGTCTGCCCGAGAGCGTACTGCTTGACCAGGGAGCCGAAGACGTCCGAGACGGACTCGTTGAGAGCCCCCGGCTGGCCGAAGTACTTCAGATTCGCCGTGTACTGGGTCACCCCGTGGGCCAGTTCGTGGCCGACGATGTCCAGTGGGATGGTGAAGTCGCGGAAGTGACCGCCGTCGCCGTCTCCGAAGACCATCTGCTCGCCGTCCCAGAAGGCGTTGTTGTACTTCTCGCCGTAGCGGACAGTCGCGTTCAGCGGCAGCCCGGCGCCATCGATGGAGCGGCGGCCGTAGACCTTGGAGTACAGGTCGAAGGTGGCGGTGAGCCCGGCGTGAGCACGTACGGCAGTGTCGTCCGCCAGGACTCCAGCCGTCCCGATGTGTATCTCCACCCCTGGGGCTCTCCTCTGGTGCGCCGCATCGTAGACCGTGCAGCGTGGAGTGCCGGAGACCTCGCTGGCCGGCATGGCCGTCGGCCCGCACACGGTGGCGATCTGACGCCGGGTGCGGTGTACGGCATCGTGCTCGAGAGTGCGCCGCGCTCGCGCGGTGACCACGGGATCCTCGCTCTCGAGGAGTCGCTCGAGTATGTGGGGAGGAATAACTGCACAGACAGGAGCAACGGGGTGCATGACAGCGTTCATGGATCACATGGCCTTTCCCATGCCGACGATTGCCTTCCGGCCGGCTCTGGCTTGCAGTTGGGCATCGGTCGCCGCTGCACCTGCTGGAAGCTGTGTCAGGTCTCCGCCTGGACGAGGCCCTTCGGGAACGGTGGGCTGCAGACATACCGCTCGTGCAGGTGAAGGCATGAGCGGATCTGATTGCAAGCGATCTGTCGGATGTCCGCCAGGAGCTGCTGGAACCCACGTCTGACAGCCTGGCGCGATCGCCCAGGGCAATGGCCTGGACGTTGAACGCCGTCCTCGGCGCGACCTGCGGTTCGGATCATGGATCCCTGCATACCGACCGGACCGGAATCCCGTGGCGTCGCCTCCCGCACGACGCCGCCCCAGGGAGCCCGCCCACGGGGCCGTGGTCCAGCCGGCCCCTCCCAACCTCGGTTTGAGGAGCTGAGGTGGGAGGAGTTGAGGTGGAGAGCGGGGCTTGTCCGCCGGGCGCGGATGCGGGTGGGAGACGTCGACGGCACGCTGATGGGCGCCGGTTACTCCCGGCAGCCGCGGTAGGGGCATCCTCAGCGTGCCGTCGTCGCTTGGCAGTCCTTGCCGGCCCGGCAGCGCACACCGGCTGAGGCCAGAAGCCGATGATTGCCGTGGTGCGGGCCGCGCGGATGCCGTGGTGAGGGCCGGCGGCGCGGGCGAGGCCCAAGACGTTCGTGATCCCCGACGGACGCTGCTGCCCATCGGCCGTATTGCTGCCGACCGCCCGTACTGCTCCGGAAAACAGAAGAAGCACAGCTCGCGGCCAGGTCCGGCGTCGGAATCGCTATCACGAGTTTCACCACCCCCGCCCGCAGCGCGCGGTCGGCCAATCTGGATAGGGCCTGCTCTCTGATCTCTGAGGAGACCTCAGCGAGCTTCTTGAGAGCGGGCTGATGAGGTGACGGCGGGGCGTGACAGATGAGGCTCCTCGGGTGTTGAGCGAGGTATTCGGCGTCTCAGCCTTCAGCCAAGTGGGCACGTGGCCTGCCACACGCGCTGCTCGAGCAGGCCACCCGTGCTGCTTGTCACCTGTGAGGGAGATCGCCGCAGGATTCCGGATCGAGAAGCGACCGCCCCTGCCTATGCACACCGCGTGGTTTCGCTCCTCGCGGCCGAGGCCCCCTCGCCCTTGCCCGCGCCCTGCGCCGTCAAGCCGAGCCGGAGTACGTTCTGGTCGGACGGGGACGAGAGGCGAACTGCTTTCGTACTCGCCCGCGCCGCCGGCCCGACGGTGGATACCGCCGCTGCCCGCATCCACTGGACCATCACCGCGTGTGAACGCTTGAGGATCCCGGCCCTGGCGGACAAAGCGCAGGAAGGGGCAGCGGGACCTGCCGCATGCCGTCCACACAGCAGTGCGGCAGCGAGCTGAGCCCCCCGCCAGACCGCCGCCGATCCGTCCGGAACCCCCAGGGGGTCTCGCCACGCCATCCGGAGTCTTCTATGCCCTCCGGCAGGGCGCATCCTCTTTGGGGGAGCAATTTCGCGGGGGACATGACCTGCTGTGCCAAGACCCCGGAGTGAAAGTTTCACCCCCGAGTCATCGGCTGGTACAACCCCGTGGATGTACGGAGTTGGCACCGTGAATCTAATGTCTTGATTTAATGTGACATGCTGGCTTCTTTGTGTCAAGCGAGGCATGAGCGGGCGACTGTCCAAGTCCGCTGCACGTAACAGGAGTTCACCTCGCTCATCGAACGGCATGCGGGCTGGTGGAGGGCGCTGGGGACGTGGCGTTGCGGCGCCTGTCTGATGAGGGCTCAACCCTCCGGCGGGGACATGCGGAGACGTGTGGGACGTGCAGTACCGCACTCCAGCAGTTCGGCGCGCAGCCCATTACCTGGCTGGAGGACACCCAACTGAGCCGGCTCGCCGTACATGTGGACCGGACGGCGGAGAAGGCCACGGGTTCCGTCTTCCTGCACGGTGCCGCCGGCTTCGGGCCGCTTCGGGTCGGCCTGGTGGTGCCGTCGCCCTGGACACCACCGCCAAAGTGCGGGCCACGATCACCGTCGGCCTGGCAACCGCTGCCGGTGACCGGACGATGGTCTTCAGCCTGGTGGCCGACGGCAGTAAATTCAAGGGAACCTGGGTGGCAGAGCCACCGATTGGGCCTCGCGATCTCGGCCAGATCCTGTCCGCTGGATCCCTCCCGGCCGGACTGGACGAGGTGCTGTCTTTGATGCCTTTCCGCATCCAGTCGGTCACGCTCACTGTCGACCCGGCCGGCGGGGCAAAAAGCCTGGTGGCCAGAACGGAAGGCAACAGCTCGTTCGCTGCCGTACTCGTCTGATTTCGCGTCAGGTTCACGTAAACGGTAAGAAACTGGTGATCGTATGCCTATCATGAAGATCTATCTCGGCGCAGTCCCCAAGGTCAAGTCGCAGGACAAGAATATCAGTGTGGACCGAGGGAAGAAGGAGCTCGCGGATAATGGCTTCCTGTGGACCAAGGTAAAGGAGGCTTTCGCTAGATCAGGGGATGAGACGGCAATCCTTTCGGTAGGAGCGCTCCGGAGTGCCCAGGTCAACGCGATGCTCGCCGCTATGGGTAACCGACAGAAGTGCAGGAACCTTGCCTTCTGCGCCGTCGGCAGCACCAACCCGACCTCTGACTACGACATCACTGTCGACGGGCAGTCCGACATGGAGGCCATGAGGGAATTCAACCAGGACTTCGTGGTCTGGATCAAACAACTCGCCACGGATATGAAGAAGACCGCATACCCTTATGAGTCGGGAATGGTATTCGACATCAATCTCTATGTGGCCGGCTATCTCCCAGTCGCGGAGAATGTCAGGGGCAAGGCCGTGCAGTTCGCCTCTCTGCTGCAGAAGTTCAGCGGATCCGAGCAGAACGCGGCAAAGTCGGCCCGAATAGCCAAGGCGGGTCAGAATTTATCAAAAGCCGTGGCGGCCGAGAGAGGCGAAGGGAAAATCCTGTGGGAGGGGGTGACGGAGGAGGACTTCGAGAAGAACCTGGAACCGGATGTGCTGAAACTCGGCGAGGAGCGGCAGGACATCTACACACTCACCAAACTGCGAAAATACTGCACCGCTCAAGAATGGGTGGAATTCAAGGAGGAACTACATAAGGTAGTGAGTGGAAGTGAGGACTGGAGCGTCACGGAACGCCGCCTGAAATTCGCCGAAAAAATCGTAGCCGAGTATGTGGCGGAAACACTGAAGCGCTGCAACTCGGCCCCGTCACCCGGCCCGACGCGGTCCTGTGCCGTACCAACGTCGGCGCCATGGCCCAGGTCATGGAGCTGCTGTCCGGCGGACACCGGGTCGCGCTGGCCGGGGGAGGAGACAGCCTGCGCGCTCTGGCCCTGGCAGCCCGCGACCTCAAAGAAGGACGCCGCACCACCCACCCCGAACTGGTGCTGTTCACCACCTGGGGCGATCTGCAGGACTACGCCGCCTACGACCCCGCCGGCCGCGATCTGCAACCCCTGCTCGACCTGGTCGACACCCACGGCGCGGACGCCATCCTGGCCGCGGTGACCCATCTCGCGCCCGAAGGCCAGGCCGAGGTAACCGTCTCCACCGCGCACAAGGCCAAAGGCCGGGAATGGGCACAGGTGAAGATTGCCGACGACTTCGCCCCACCCTCCGACGGGCCGCCGGACGACACGGAGCAGGGAACCGTCCGCCGGATCGACGGCAAGGAGGCCTGCTTGGCCTACGTAGCCGTCACCCGTACCCGGCACCGCCTCGACATCGGCGGCCTGTCCTGGATCAACGAGCATCCGCAAGGAACATCGGCCGGTCCTCAGCCACCGCGGTGATGCCCAGGGCGGGTTCCGGGCATTTGGAGCGTCCGCTGGGAAGGTGGAGGGGGAGCAGCGGTACGGATCGCAAGGGGCGGGCGGCTGCCCCTGTAGGCGACGGCGCAGGCGAGAAGCCCTCAACGGCCGCCCGCTGTCCACAGACGGCCCCCGGCAGGCTTCTTGAGCTATGGATATCAGCTCGCCGGGCATCGCCCGGAACAACAAGAAGACGCCGCGCTGCGAACGCCACGACGCCCTCCTCCGGCCGGAGGAGCGGACGGAGTTCGCGGCCCGGTTCGCGGCCGGCCACCGGGCGCAGATGGCGTTCCTCCTGGCCAACTACGCTGGCAACGCCTCCGTGGTCGCGGCGGTCTTGGGCACTGGAGTGCGTACGGTGCGCCGCCACTGCCGAGGGCGGCCGCCACCGCCCGGGCTCCGGCTGCGCCGGGCCCTGCGCCGCCGTGTCGTGGACCTCGTGTGCCCCCGGTGCTTGTCCGATCGTGCGGTGGAAGAGGCGCGCCAGGCCAATCGGGAAGCCCGGCGCGCGGCCCGACGGATTCCAGCGTGATCGGGGCGGCCTGAATCGCTGACACCCGCGTGCCCGAGAACCTTCAGCTCCCTCAGAACACTGAAAGCTTTCCTGCATTAATGATAGTGAAAAGCTGACTTGGATGCGAAAGTTGCATGGCCCAGGTAAGATGGCGGCATGGGATTGCGCTTGGAGGAGTCGCTGCGGCTGACGGTGGCCACGTTGATGCAGGTAACGGGTGAATCGCAGCGGTCGGTCGCGGGGGTGCTGGGACTGACGCAGACGCAGGTGTCGCGCAGGCAGTCGGGCGCCATCTCCTGGAGCCTGCGCGACGTCGACGTCCTGGCCGAGCATTACGGCATCGGCGCGCTGGACCTACTGGCGGGTCCGACCAGAGCATGCGAGGCTCTGCCCGCTGACAGGCGCCGTTCCGTCCGGACCGAAGCGAGGGGGACGGGCCGGTGAGCGACTTCGACGCGATCGACTCGCTGCTTGACGCCGTAGGCCCGGAGGCCGAACTACCGCCCTGCCACGTGCGCCGCGAGCTGCGAGAGCGGGCTCGGTTGTCCAAGGCGCAGGTGGCACGCGCGCTCGGCGTGAGCCCGTCTACCCTCAGCGGATGGGAAAGCGGCCGGGACCCGGCCGGCGAGATCCGTAGCAAATACGCCTACCTGCTGGACGGACTGAACGCCAAGCTCGCCACCGGGTCCGAGATCGAGGCGGCGCCGGCTGCGGAGCAGCCTGTCACGTCAGGCACGGCCGCGACTGTCACCCCCTTGTCTTCGCCCGACCTCGGCCAGGACGAAGACGGGTACGACGTAGACCTGCTCGTCGTACCCGAGCCGTGTGTGCTGTGCGGCCTTCCGGCCGGACAACGCGTGGCGGGGTTCGCTCAGCACCTGGCCCCGGCCGACTGCCGGCCCACCGCCGCCAAAGCCCCCGCTGCCCCGCCAGCCGAACAGCCCACCGCGCACACCCCGAAAGCGCCGCTGCGCACGACACGTCCGGCGCGTGCGACGGAGCGTTCCAAGGGCCCGGCCCGCCACGCGCTCCAGGAGCCGTCCGGCCCGGTCGACCTGATCCGCGAGGCCGTGCAGGGCGCGCTCGCCGAGCACCGGGGCGACGTCGATGCAGCCACGGCGGCGCTGTTGAAGCGGGCCATCCCGGACGCGATGCGACTGCTGGACGAGACCCGCAAGGGTGCCCGCTACGACCTGATCGCGCATCCCTGGATCCCCGACATCCTCAAGAAGCAGACCGCGCGCGGCGCCGACCAGATCTGGGAAGCCCGTCCCAAGTGGACCCGTCACGAACTCCCGCCCGGCCGACACGAGGTGACCGCGCTCGACATCAACGGCGCCTACCTCTCAGCCCTCAAGACGCACCTCCCCCTGGGCCAGCTCGAGCACTCCACCGGCCTGGCCCACGACCGCCGCCGCTCCGGAGTCCACCTGATCACCCCGCCCGAGTGGGAGCACGAGGCGGTGCTGCCCAACCCGATCGGCCAGAGGGACGAGCCCGGTCCCCTGTGGGTCACCGAGCCGACGCTCCGCCTCCTGCTGCGCCTGTCCGGCCCCAAGCACCAGCTGTGCGCGCCTCCTCAGATCCACGAGTCGTACACCTCCGGGGCCACGGAGAACCTGCTGGAGAAGTTCCGCATCGCGTTGAAGGACGCCCGCGACACGGCGGTCGAGCAGGGCGATACGGTGACGCTTCAGTACGTGAAGGCGATGTACTCGAAGTTCGTCTCCACGATGGGGGAGTCGAACTACAACCGGGAGCTCTACCGTCCGGATTGGATGCACCTCATCCGCAGCCAGGCCTTCGCCAACCTCTGGCTCAAGGCACTCAAGGCCCATGACGAGGGCCTGGCCGTCGTCCGGGCGATGGGCACCGACGAACTCCACGTCATCGGTGACTGGCGCCGTGTCTTCGCCGAAGGCCGCGGTGTTACCGAGGTCAAGGTCAAGGACACGTACACCGCCGGAAGCGACGCCGCTGAGCACGCGGGCGAGGGGGAGCAGTGCCGGAGAAGAACATCGACTTCGGAAGGTTCGGCGCCCGGGGCATCAAGGGCAGCGACGCCGTTGCGCGCAAGCTCGACGAACTCGCGGGCGGCATCGCCACGCCCGTGACCGCCAAGCGCGGCTGGATGGCGCGCCTGCACTACCTGACGAAGTCGACCCAGACCCTGAAGGCCGCGCAGGATGCCGGACTCACCGTGACCCATCGGACGCTGAAGGCCTGGTTGGAGGGCAAACGTCGCCCCTCCAAGACCAACCTGGAACGCATCGACCAGGCATACCGGACGGTGCGCCGTCACAACGTCGCCCGCCACCTCCTCAGGCGCCTCAACCGCGACGGACGTGGCACCCGGGTGGAGATCCACCCGCTCAACCAGTCCCAGGTGCCGCAGCCGCTGCAGCGTGTGGTGGAGTACCGGACGATGAACGTGCGCCGCTGGGACCGCATCGTCGGCTCCTGGGCGGCCGGCGACCGTCAGAGCCTCGACGCCGCGTGGCAGGACACGATCGTCGACCTCGGCTCGCAGTGGGGCCAGTACGAGTACGTCACCAACGTCGGCTTCGCCGCATAGAGCCCTGCGCCGGACGGTGGTCTTCGGCGCCTGCTGGGATGGCGTACGGTGGGGGATACCGACGCGGGGTGGAGCAGCTCGGTAGCTCGCTGGGCTCATAACCCAGAGGTCGCAGGTTCAAATCCTGTCCCCGCTACTGCCGAGGAGGCCCGGATCTACACGATCCGGGCCTCCTCGCGTTCCCGGCACGAGCCCACGTCTGACTCCTGCCCGGCAGGAGGCCCGGCCGCCCTTGCTGCCTGCCCGAGGTGATCGATCTCCGGCCGTTCTCGCTGGACGCTCTGCGGCGAACAGTCGTCGGTGACGGTGCGCGGATCGCAGTGTGTGACCTTCCGCGCTTGATGGCGCCGTTTTAGCGGCGCTTTGTGGCGTCCTTCACCTGGGTCGGTCCTGCTTGAGTGAGGGCTGGGTACGTACACGCACAACGCCGTCGCGCCCCGGGCTTCCGGGCGGTGCGACGGCGTTGCGGCTGGTCGGGGTGTTGATCTACATGATGCCGATGACGAGGTTCTCGCGGGCGGCTTCGACGACCTCTTTGGTGACGGTGGTCATCTGGTTGATTTCCAGGATGCGTTCGATCTGGTCGACGAGGCGTGTGGTGAGGCGGAAGTTGCTGTTGGTGATGCGGGTGATGGCGGCGATGGCTTCGGTGGTGGCGTAGTCGTCGCTGTTGCCCAGGTTCAGGTGGGGCCAGTGGCGGGCGAGGACGAAGGCCTGTTCGTCGACGGACAGGGGTTTGTAGTGGTGGACGAAGCCGACGCGGGAGTAGAGCTGGGGGTAGCGGGCGAGGCGCTTTTCGATGCCGGGCATGCCGATGAGGATCAGTCCGATGCCGGTGCGGTCGTGGTGGTCGCGGAGCTGTTCGAGTGCGGCGGTTTGAGGCGGTCGGCCTCGTCGACGATGAGGAGCTCGGCGTGCTCTGCGGTGCGGGGCGGGCCGGTGGAGACGGTGGACAGGGTGGGGTCGCTGGTGGTTCGGCCGGTCTGCAGCATGAGTTCGACGGTCCAGCCGAGCCGGTCGCACAGGTAGGAGATCTCTTTGTCGAGGTTGCTGGGGGTGCTGTGGACTTTGGGGGTGTACAGGACGGCGCGGGCCGCGAGGACGTCGCCGATGCCGGTGTCTCCGGCCTGGGAGCCGGTGGCGCGGGTTCCGGCGAGGTGGGGTGCGAGCTGGTCCCATTTGGCGTAGGCGCGGGCGGATTCGGTCTTGCCGACGCCGGGGGGCGCCGAAGCACAGGCCGACGTAGCGTTTGCGGCGTACCGCGTCGGCGAACTCCAGGAACCTGCGGTTGTTCCTTGGTGTGCGTGATCGGGACGATGCCGGGGGGACTGCGAGCGGCCCGGGGCCCGGGGCTCGGGGCGGCGGGCGGGCGGTCGCTTGTGGCGTGCTGTTGGCCGTCGTCACCGGTCGCCTCCGGTTCGGCGGGAGCGTTCTTCGCGGTCGGCTCTTCGGGGGTGGCCGCCAACTCGTCGGGCCGGACCGGGCTTTCGTCTGGATGGCTCACGCGGGTGTGTCTGTCCAGGAGCCGGCGGGCTCACTCGTTGACATAGCGTTTGAGCCTTGAGGAGTGAACCTGGGCCGTTTCGGTTTCGGTGGGCTCGGTGGGTACATCCTGCCCGCGGGCGGCCCGCTGGGCCGGTGCGGTCGCGGTCGGCCACGGGGCGGGCAGGGGGCTCGCTGTGGACGGCCAGGAGCTTGTCGACGACGGCCGTGCGGCTTTTGAGTGTGCCGCGCAGCTGCTTGCGGCGGGCGTTGCGGGCGGCGGTGATCTCTTTGAGGCTCACGGCGTCGGTGGCGAGGTCGGGGCAGATCGCGCGGCACAGGAACTTCTCGCCGTCCAGGGTGCGCAGGTAGACGCGGATTTCGGTGATGTCGCGGGGGTCGTAGCGGATGGTGGTCTGCTCGCCGACGTAGTCGGCCAGGACGGGGTCGATGAAGCGCAGGGACTCGAAGCGGATGCCGTCGGTGTGGATCTTGCGGGGTTTCGCGACGGTCGTCAGGAGCAGGTCGAGCTGTTCGAGGCTCTCGGGCATGCGGGGGATGAACGCGTCGGCTTCCCAACGCTCTTGGGGTGGCTGGCGGGTCTCTGCGTGGGGGCGCTGGTTGTAGACCTCGCGGATGAACCGGCCGATCGCCGCGTCGAGTTCCGGCAGGGTCAGTTTTGCCTGCCCGGCCCGGTCGGGGGTGCCGCGGGGTGCGTGGCCGGGCAGGTGGGGCAGGCACATGTGGGTGACGGTGCCGATCAGGCGCTCGATCTTGCCGTGGCCGTGGGGCTGTCCCTTCTTCGCGAACACCGGGCGTACCCGCAGGTCTGCCATGACCTGTTCGAGGTGGGTGGAGGTGAAGTCGGCGCCGTGGTCGAGGTGGAAGACGGTCGGGATGCCGCAGACGTGCCAGTCCGGCTCACTCTTGCGCCAGATCGCATGCCGAAACGCGAGCGCCGTGGACAGCGCCGAGAGGGCTTCCAGGCTGACGGCGTAGCCGGCGACCGCGCGGGAGTGGTCGTCCTCGATCACGGTCAGCCACGGGCGGGCGGGTTTCCCGGAGGCGTCGAGGACCCACAGGTCCAGCTGGGTGTGATCGGCCTGCCAGATCTCGTTGGGCGCTTTCGCCTCGCGCCGGTACACCAGGTCGTAGACCTCCCGGTAGCGCTTGGCCCCCTCGTGCGCGAGGACCATGAGGGCCGGGTCCAGGACGGAGACGATCTCGTGCACGGTCCGGTATCCGGGGGCCGGCCAGCCTTGCTGGGCCGCGACGCTGACGGCCTGGCGGTGGATCACCGCGATGGCCGGCCTCGGCTCTTTGAGCGCTAGGGCGTGTTGCGAAAGTCCCGTCTGCGCGGCGGCGTCTGGCACGCACGCTCGCGGCGTTGTCGGTCGTCGGCGCAGCCCGCTGCGCTCTCCTTCCTCCGCCTTGCGATCGCACGCACCAGACGCCGCCGCGCCCGCCCTACGGGCGGACGACGCTACTTTCGCAACACGCCCTAGGCCCTCGATGAACGCGACCAGCTCGGCGGGGTGCTTGCGCCGCCCCTTGTCCCGGCGCACCGGGCGGGCCAGAGCGGCAAGGCCGCCCTGTCGGTAGGCGGCGAGCCAGCGCTGCAGCGTCCGGTACGGCACGCCCGCACGGGTCGCGGCCGCCTTCAAGGTGACCTGGTCGTGCAGATGCGGGACCAGGGCCCGGTACCGCTCCAGCGCCTCCCGCTCGGCCTCGGGCGACGCTGAGTCGGCACTCGTTGGCGCGGATGGCGGATCGGGAACGGCGTCAGCGGGTACGGCGCTCATCCCCCTCATGCTGCCCACATGGGCGGTGGCTATGGCGGCGCCCCGGTGGGGCGGTATGTGCGCAGGGCCGGGATGGGCATGTTCGTGGGCTGGACTGTGACGACGACGCGGTTGTCGTCAAGGGGGCTGCGAGGACTTGGTACGGGTCCGCCGGAACCGCCTGCCGGTACGGCAGGGTGCCGGGCCGACGGAGCAGTCCGACGATCAGCCAGGAGAGGGTGAGCACCACCGAGACCGTGGCGCCGTGCACCGCGATCATCCGGCTCGTACGGCTGGGCCCGCAGGACGAGTGCGTCATGGCTGATGCCGCATTGCCCGCCGCGCTGCTGTGGGCACCTCGCCGGGGCACCGGCTCTGCTGGAGACCGGGAAACAGGCCGGGCATGAGCGCTTCACAAAAGCACAAGCGTTCAACGCGTTCACGCAGTTCGGTGCACCGGCCGGTACCCCGGCGCATGAGGGGCTGATTTGCTGGGTGAGGCTGGGGCTTTCCGTTTCCGCAGTGTCATACGGACGTACGACGAGTGAGCCCAGCTGCGTGCCGCGGGCTGGGCCGACTAGATCCTCTCCCCACTGCATACGGAGCAAGTCATGAACACATCTACGGCAGTGCTGTTCCCCGGCCAGGGCGCCTATCGCCCTGGTGCTCTTCACGCGGTGCATGCGAGCTTCCCGGCTGCCGCCGCGGTTCTCGAAGAAGTCTCCGCAGCAGCGGACGGAAAACTGGACCGTCTGCTCGGCGAGGGCCCCGGTCCGGCCCTGGACGAACTGGTGGATCTGGAGCCGGGGCTGCTGCAACTGGCCATCTTCGCCACATCCGTGGGCCTGTGGGCGGCGCACCAGGAGAGCCTGCCCGACGGCGCCGTGCTGATGGGGCACAGCCTTGGGGAGATCGCGGCGCTGACGTGCGCAGGCGGCTTCTCCGTTACGGATGGCACACGCATCGTCCTGGCCCGCAACCGCGCTCTGGAGAGCCTGGAGGGGCGCCGTGGAGGAATGGCCGCGATCGGTCTGGACGCGGAACGTGCGGCGGCGCTGCTGCGTCTGGCGGATGAGCCGTCATTGACGGTGGCCTGCGTCAACACCCCGGACCAGAGTGTGGTCGCGGGAGCTGCCGCGGCTCTGGCGCACCTGGCGGGGCTGGCAGAGAAACTTGGTGTGCCGTATACGCGGCTGAAATCGCCGTTCGCTTTCCACAGCCCGCTGATGGCACGGGCGGTGCAGTCCTACCGCGAGAACATCGTCGGCATCCGGCAGCGCCCGCTGCTGCGCAAGGTGTACTCGCCGCTGCTGGGGCGGCACGTGATGGACAGCGACGATCTGCTGACGGTCCTCACCCGGCAGTTCCTGGAGCCGGTTCAGCTGCTGTCTGCCGTGCAGGACCTGTTCGCCCGAGGAGCCCGGACCTTCCTGGAGTGCGGGGCGGGGGAGGCCACCGTGGGCCTGGTGCGGCGGTCCGTCGCAGGCGTCCAGACCCATGGTTGGGACATCCCGGCGCCGGCCGGCAAACTTGCATCCACCACCGAGGCGCCCGCGGTGGCCGAGGCCACGGGAGCCGCATCTGCGGTGCACGCGCCGCGAGAGCCTGCAGCGGCCAAGGGTCCGGTATCGGTCACCGCGGTTCAGGAAAGCGTGGAGGAGATCACAGCGACGCTGCGGGTCCTGTATGCCGAGGTACTGGGCTATCCGCCGGAGGTGTTCGAGGAGGGGGCCGATCTGGAAGCCGAGTTGGGCATTGATTCCCTCAAGCAGACCCAGCTGCTAGTCCAGGTCGCCGACCGGTTCCGACTTGCCCAGGCGCAGGACATGCGCACCGTGAACTTCCCGACATTGGAGAAGATCGCCGAGGAAGTGCGGCGGCGCCAGGCCGGGCGGGAGGACGCGTAATGAGCCGGTGGCCGGAACTCCAGGGACGGACGGTACTGATCACCGGCGGCGGGCGGGGGGTGGGCAAGGCTCTCAGCCGTGCGTTCGCCCAGGCCGGGGCAACCGTGTTCGTCAACTACTTCCATTCCAGGGACGAGGCGCAAGCCACCGTCGATGAGCTCCGCCACGCAGGGGCCCAGGTCCATCTGGTGCGCGGATCGGTCACCAAACCGATTCACGTCGGGAAGGTTCTCGACGAGGTCCAAGACCGTGCCGGAGCCCTCGATGTCCTGGTAAACAACGCCGCCTTCGGCCGCCTGCGGCCCACTGCCGAGCTGTCCGAGCGGGACTGGCGCCGCACCTGGGAGGTGTGTGTCCAGGCCAGTGTGGACGTCTCGCTTCAGGCGGCCGGGTACTTCAGGTCCGACGGGGATGCGGCGATCGTCAACATGTCGTCGATCGGCGCCGGCATGGTGATGGGCAATTACGCGACCGTCGGGATCAGCAAGGCTGCCGTGGAGGCTGCCACCCGGTATCTCGCGGTCGAGCTCGCCCCCAAGGGCATCCGGGTCAACTGTGCCTCCTGCGGAATCATCGAGAGCCCTGTGCTCGAGCTCTTCCCCGATCACGAGGAACTGCGCCAGGTGGTGACATCCGCGACCCCGCTGGGCCGCATCCCCTCTCCACAGGAGTACGCCGACCTGGTGCTGTTCCTGGCCTCCGAACGATCGAGCTGGATCACCGGCCAGACTGTGCTGGCCGACGGCGGCCTGTCCCTGGGCGCGACGCTGCTCGCTCCGCCCGCCTACCAGCACCCCAAGCCCCTGCCCCGCACCAGCGGCCGGGCCTCCCTGCCGTCTGTCGTCGGCATCAAGGCACCATGCGAGCCGATCGCCTCACCTTTGGACGCAGGGGAAGGCATCGCCATCGTCGGCATCGGCGCGGTGGCCCCGGACGCGAAGGACACCGAGGCCCTGTGGGAACTGCTCACCTGCGGGGACCCCGTCTTCAAACCGCCCGGACAGCGCTGGCAACAGGACGGCTACTACTCGCCCAACCCCGACGCCCCCGACAAGTCCTACACACCGGTACTCGGTTTCACCAGCACCGACGTCCACGACTCCACCCGTGAGGAGGACTACACGACACGCTGGCTGCGGGAGGCGCTCACCGAGGCGTGGAAGACCACCACATCCAGCCCAGAGGACAAGGTGGGCCTGTACGTCGGCGCCACTGCGGACGGCAGCCAGCACCTGGAGGAGTCGTTTCTGGCCGCCGCAGTACAAGCGCACTGGGAGGGTCGGCCTGGGGCGGATTCGCTGACCCGCAGCCTCCTGCACCATCTGCCGCACGTACTGGAACACCCCGAGCAGGGGTTGCCGCACGCCAGCGCCTGGGCCGCCGCGGCATCTGTTCTGCCGCAGTCCACCGAGACCCTCACGGTGGATACGGCCTGCAGTTCCTCTCTCTACGCCATCGACATCGGCATGCGCCGACTGAGGGCCGGAACCTGTGACATCGCCGTGTGCGGCGGCATGTTCGCCGTCACACCCAGCACAAACACTCTCTTCGCCAAACTGAAGGGCTTCAGCCCCACCGGTGCGGTCCGCTCCTTCGACGCCACGGCCGACGGCACGCTCTTCTCCGACGGCGCTGGGGTCGTTGTCCTCAAGACATTGGAAAAGGCGCGGCAGGACGGCGACGACATCCTCGGGGTCCTCACCGGAACGGGTACCTCGAGCGATGGCCGGGGCAAGGCCATCTACGCGCCCAACGGCCGGGGCCAGATCATGGCCGTCCAGCGTGCCTACCAGTCCGGTCCCGCACCGGCAGACGTGCAGTGGATCATTGCCCACGGCACGGGCACCGCGGCCGGGGACGCTGTCGAGACCGACACCATCAGTGCAGCGTTCAGCTCGAATACCATGGCTCTCACCTCGAACAAGTCCCTGATCGGGCACACCGGCTGGGCAGCCGGCGTCCTCTCGGTGATCCACGCGGTCCTGGCCCTGCGTCACGATCAGATCCCCGGCCAACGGCCCTACCCCCGGCCCGCGGAAGGTGTCATCCCTGCCTCGTTCACCATCCCCCGGGCCGCCCTGCCGTGGAACGGTTCCGCCGACACGCCCCGTGTTGCCGCGGTCAATTCCTTCGGCTTCGGCGGAACGAACGCCCACACGGTCATTTCGGAACACCACCCCCGTCAGGTGCCTCACCCGCGCAAGACTCTGAACGATCCGGTTGTCATCGTGGGCTGGCACGCGACGCTGCCCGGCAACCCCTCCCCCGGCGCCATCAAAGGGTGGCTGTCCGGCGACAGCCTGAACCCGCCTCCGGCGCACTTCAGCAGGATCCCCCCTGTTCCATTGCGGATGCTCAGGCTGCCTCCGGCTGTGCACCAGGCCCTGGACCCGGCGCAGCGCCTGGCGCTGCTCGCGGTCGATGGACTGTTCGACCGGCTCGGCGAGTTCTGGCAGCAGTACAAGGACACCGCTGGGGTCTTCTGCGGCCACACCGGACTGACCACCCACGCCTGCCACTACACGCTCCGCACCGCTCTGGACGACCTCGACAACAGCGTTGTCACTCCGCTGGAGCCCGGCCTGCCAGCCGTGCGGACCACCTTCGAAGACCTCGCCGCGCAGGCGCGGCACGCAGTGGGGCCTGCGACGGAGGACTCCTACCCGGGCGGGATGCCTAACCTCCTTCCCGCCCGCGTGGCGGCCGCACTCGACTTCCATGGCCTGGTCCTGGCCACGGACACCGGCACCGCCTCGGGACTCGACGCCCTTGCGCTGGCCCGCGACTACCTGAGCACAGGAAGTCTCGACTTCGCCCTCGCCCTGGCCGTCAACGGCAACGTGCTCCCGGCTTGGCAGCAGATGGCCGGCGCCGCCATCGGGCGGCGGGACAAGCAACTCGCCCAGGGCGCGACCTGCTTCGCCCTCACCCGCAAGAGCCTTGCAGACCGAGCAGGACTCCCAACCCTGGCAACTCTTCCGGCCTCTCAGGGCATCGCCGAGACCCGCACCGGTACACCCTCCTGCCAGGCGCTGGAGCACCGCAGCTACCTGGGCGCGGACTCGGCACTCACAGTTCTGGCTCACCTGGTCAACGGCGAGAACGGCGACATCAGTTGGAACGACCCCACTACCGAACGGACGGCCGGCCTCGCCGTCCGGACTGGCCGTCTGGAACCGGCCAGCCGCTTCCGTGTGGACTACCAGCCCGTTCCTGCCGAACCCGCCGCGCACGCCACGGAGGCTCTGCCACCGGAGTGCGTCATTCTCACCAACGCCCCCGAGGAACTGGCGAAGATGCGGCTACCGGAGCACACCGCGGTATTGTCCGTGACCCCCACCAGCACCCCCAACGTGCGGTACCTGCCCCACCCGGTGCCGCAGGACGTACGCGCCGCGCTCGGCGCACTCGGGTGGAACCCCCGGCACGTGAGGGTCGTTGCCCGTGCCGGCCGCGACCTCGACGGACAAGAGCGGCTCCTCGCACTGCACGACCTCACCTTCCTGGTGGTCCAGGACCTGTTCGAGGAACTGGCGCATACGAGCACCGCCATCGTGCTCTACGACGCAGTCGCCCACGATCTCCCCGTGGAGACAACGGGTCTGTTCACCGGCCTCACCAAGAGCCTGGTCTGCGACCTACCGCACAGCGACGTGCTCTGTCTGCTCACCCAGACCCGGTCTGCCGAAGCAGCCCTGGGCGAGCTGGGGAGCGAACTCGGGCTCCGCCGCGCCACCCCCGTGGTCCTGCACCGCTCACACGGGCAGCGCCTGGAGCCGCGGGCAGTCCCGGCGAGCCTCCCGTCCGTCCCACCGTCCCTGCCGTTGAAGGACACCAGTGTCATCGTGGCCGTCGGTGGATCCCGCGGTATCACCGCCGAGATCCTAAGGCGCCTGGCCAGCGCTGCCGGGCCCCGCATCTGGGTCCTGGGCAGCAGCGACCTCGGCGAAGCCTCCGCCCTGCCGCCCGAGACCGACCGCGCCGCGTTCATCCGGCAGGCCCGCACGGCCAGCCCTCCGATGTCTGTTCCGGCTGCCGGGAAGGAGTACGAGCGCTTGTCTGCCCTGCGCGACAGCCACAACACCCTGCACGACCTGGCTGAGCACTGCGGAACCGGCCGCGTTACATACTTCCGCTGCGACGTCCGCGACCCGGCCGCGGTCGATGCCGCCGTCGCCCGCATCCTCGCCGCTGACCAGCACATCGACCTCCTGCTATTCGCGGCAGGAGCCAACCGTCCAGGCGAGACCCCCCGCAAGGAAGTCAGCGACTTCCGGCTCGTGCGCGACATCAAGGCCTGCGGGCACGCCAATCTCATGAAGGCCCTTGCCCACCATCAGCCCGGGCGTTGGGTCAACTTCGGTTCGATCGCCGGCTTCGCCGGCCAACCAGGCGAACTGGACTACGCCGCCGGAAACGACTACCTCGCCACCGCCGCAGCACAGGCCCACGCCGCGGGACTCGATCACTACACCATCGGCTGGCCCGTCTGGAAAGAAGCAGGACTCGCATCCGATCCCATCATGCAGCGCCAACTCGCGAGCCTCGGGCTCGGCTCCATCACCAACAGCGACGGCATCCGCCTCTTTGAACGTGAACTCGCCGAACCGGCACACCCCCCCTATACGGTCCTGCTCACCGACAGCGACCTCGCACTCGCCAACGTCCGCTTCCCCGCACTATGCGCGACCACCGGGCCCTCGCCGGGCACGGAGCCAAAGACCAGCACCGCTCCGCTTCTCGGCCCCAGTCGGCCAAGCACTGAGGGCATAACCCGCTTCGACTGCCGCATCGACACCTCCACGGACCGCTACCTCAACGATCATCTCGTCGACAACCGGCCCACCGTGCCCGGCACGTTCCTCGTCGAAATGGCAGTCGAAGCAGCATCCGTCCTGCACCCCCGCATGACGCCCAGCAAGGTGCTCAACGGAACGTTCGCCCGCTTCCTGCGCACACACCCTCGCACGGGCATCACCGAATTCCACATCACCGCCAGCACCCGTTCCACAGGACGGGAAGAACACGTCGCCATCACCATCGCCACGGATGTCCGCACCGCCAGCGGACTCCTGGTCCAGCCTGATCAAACCCACGCCACCTGCACGGTTGTGATGGCCAATCAGCCCCTCCATCCGACACCAGACCTCCGGCCGACCCCGCCGACCCGCGGAGCAGTCCCGGACCCCTACTACCTCACCAACGGTGCCATCGTCCTCGAAGGCCCCTTCGTGACCACCTCTCACAGCGCGTTTACAGGCACCCTGGCCTACGCCCAATTCGCCCCGCCCCCGCACCTGGGCGACGCCCCGTTCCTCGCCTTCCGTACACCAGCTCTACTGCTCGACGGACTCGCACGAACCTCCGTACTCCACACCCGCACCAAAGAAGCCGTGTCGGTCTTCGCACTCAAGGGTTTCGATGAAATCACCCTGCACGTGCCCGGATCCGACGAGCACGTCAACACCACAGCAACCGGCCCCATCCACCTCTACAGCATCAAAGAAGAGGGCTCGCCCGAAGACACCGCCGAAGCGACATTCCACTGCCTCGCTCTTGACGCAGCACAGTCTCCAGTCATCGAGATCACAGGACTACAGGGATACCTCAAGGGCGCCGCACACCTCCCCTGACAGATCCCAGTGCTTCAGGCAAAGCCAAGGTTGAGCAGGAACGAGGCAACCGGCATGGCAGACGGCACCACAGGCAGTTCAGCCACCACGCGCTTCATACCACTCCCGCCCGGAACAGCACCCGCCGCTCCCAGACCCGCATCCCGCATCCCGGATGACACCGGGACAGACCTCAACGAAATCGCCTTCATGCCGGCCCTGCATCTATGGGCTACTCCGGCACGGCGACGCACAGCAGGGAGACCCTCCTTCGTCAGACGCTGGTCGTGATCATCGTGATCCCGGCGCCACCGAACCCGCAGCGATGCGCCGCGCATCGCTGCGGGTTCGGTGGGACAGCGGGACACAGCATCATTCTCGTAAATGGCCAAACGAGAAGCCGCCTCCCCGATCTCTCCGCATGTCCGGATTGTCAGGGCTCCGGGTTCTCAAATGGGTTCTTGGAATGGCTTCTTGAAACGACGTCATGTCGATAGCTTCTGCCGTGTGAATGACGAGGAGTTCGACGCCGCGGCCGCCATCGAGCGGCACCTGTGTCCGACGTGCGACGTGCCCGCCGGGTCGGCCTGCCGCACCAACGCCGGGAAGACCGCGGTGAAATACCACACCCGCCGCCTCCAGCTCGTGCCCCAAGTCGCCGAGGAACTCCACGTCCTCACCCCGCCCGACCGCGGCCCCGGCCGGCGCTGGCAGCTCCGACCCGAACCCGACGCCCCGGAGGGCGCGGAACCTGCGCCCCTCGCGGCCGGGATCACGGCCATTCGGATCGGCTACGCCCGCTGCTCGACGGCCACCCAGGAACTCCACTCTCAGCTCGACGCGTTGACGCCGGGCCTGCTTCCAGGTGTTCCACGAGAAGGTCTCCACCCGCGTCAAGGTCTGACCCGAGTACGAGAAAGCCGTCGCGATGGCCCGCCGCTTCAAGGAACTCCACCCCGACGTCCAGGTGATCCTCACCGTGCACGAGTTCCGCCGCCTGGGCCGCGGCACCGACCTGCTCGTCACCGTCGAGGAGCTGCGCAAGGCTGGCATTGCCCTGGAGTTCCTCACCGGCCCGATCACCGGCCAGTACGACCCGGGCGACCGGCACGGGCAGGGCGCCATCCTCTTCGGCGTGCTCGCCGCGCTGTCCGGCGCGGAGCGCACCTACACGCGTGAACGCACCCTGGAAGGGCAGGAGTTTGCCCGCAAGCGCGGACGCACTGGCGGCCGCCCGCCGTCGCTGGACCCGGGGCAGATCGAGTACGCCCTCGCCCTGTGTGCCAAGGGCACCCCGATGAAGGAGATCCAGCAGAAGACGTTCATCGCCCGGGGTAAACACAAGGGGAAGAACCCCAGCCTGCCCACGCTGTACCGGGCCCTGGCCGAAGCGGCGAACAACGACGTGATGATGACGCCTTCCCGCGGCACCGAGAGCACCTGAGTCAACCCGAGGACGCCGCCACAAAGCGCCGCCAAATCGGCGCCATCAAGCGGGGAAGATCACACGCAGTGGCTGGCGTCTGCGCACAGTGCAGGGTTGCCATGTGCGCGGTCCGCGCTGAGATCTCGCAGCAGGTCCTGGTCTGCACAAAGCCGGTCTGCGTATAACCGTCACCGAGCCGCCGTGCCGTGCGGTTCCTGCGCCGTGGTCCACCTGGCCACGCGGCATGCCGCCCGCAGGCCTGGTGTCCGGGGAACAGCGGTAGTTCTACCGTGCGATCGGCGACATAGCACTGTGGCAGGGATTGGGCGCGTTTTTGGAACGTTTGGACGAGGCGGCCGTGCCCCATCGGGTGGGATAGTCGCGGCCGCCGGGTGCGGCTGAAGTCGGATGAGGCACGGTGAACGGCATGGTGACCTTGGCCAGCCCGTCGGTGGGCACATCGGTACGCGCAGCCTCCGCGGCCCTGCTGGATCCGGCCCGCGCTGTCTGTCTCGCTCCATCTGATGGGCAGCCAGACGCTGCTGTTCTACCGGCTTGACGAGGAAGAATGCGCACGCCGCGCCCGCGTCTTAGCGGCCCGTCTGGACAGTCTTGATACGCTGCAGACGCTTCTGGAGCTGCCCGTCGACGAGCCCGTCGCACTGGCGTCGCTGCCCGCACGGCTGCGTTCGGCGGTACGCCGGCTTCCGGCCGGGGCCGCCGACGTCGATCGCCGAGAGGTCACCCGTCGCGCGGTGCGGCCGCTCACCATTGATCTCGCCGTGGTGCGGGCAAGCGCCGCGGGCTGGCGCGGAGGACTCGAGCAAGCCGGCCGTTTCGCCCCCTTCTGCCGGCGCGCCCTGCTGCTGGACAGCGCTCCACCGGCGGCTGAGGAGAAGCTGATGGAAGCCGCCTTCTACGGCATCGGTGTCCTGGTGGCCGACGGCGAGAGCGTGGACCTGATGCTGGAACCCCGGCCTTACACCCCGCGCCGCCATACCCCCGCGGCGTGGTGCTTCACCGAGGAGTTCCACCACCGCATCGGCTAGTTACGGCTCACCGCGCTCCACGCCCGCCACCGGGCGTGCCGTGGAGGGGGCCTGCGGGCCGACGGGGGCCTGCGCCCACTGCAGCAACTGCGGGGGTACCTTGAAGGCGCTGAACCCGGGATGGTCGAGTTCAGCGTTGAGCACCGGGTAGCGTTCCACCGCCCGTCGGCAGCGCTGCTGCCACCACGCGGGCCGCCCGGCCGGCTCGACGACGTCCATGCTGCGCAGCCACTCCATCAGCACCGCCGCGTTGTGGGCGGCCGCCGGCACCTGCCAGTGATTGCTGACGAAGGTGTCCAGCACCAGTCCGTTGCAGGCCGCGCACCGGCACACCGGCGGCAGGCCCGCGGCGAACCTTTTCGCCAGCGTCTCGCCGAGGAAGAAGTCCATCAGCTCCGGCAGCAGCACGGAGGGCGAGAGGTCCGCACCAAGCTGAACGCTGATCAACTCCCCTCAGAGCAAGAAGAGTTGGTGTCCGCTGCCCTTGCCGAGCACGGCATCGATCTGGTCCGTGCTCCCGGGACCATCGGGCCATCAAACGGCTGATGTTTGGCCGCTGAGCTCAGTGCAACAGCAGACACGTTTCGCGCGCTCCCGGGTCCCATCTCCGGTGAGCGGGGGAGTGGCAGAACTCGAATACTCCAAAGTTTTGGAGACAAGGAAGCAGCGGCACACAGGATTGACACGGCTAGACGTTCTAGTCATAACTGACGATCCGTCACCAAGCACCCAGTCGGGTAGAGCGACGACCGCCACCCCTGCTGCTAGCCGAATTAACCTGCACCCCAGTCATGTTGGACCTGAAAAGCAAAGGCAAGTCGGGGAGGAGGCACGATCGCGGAGCGAT